>NZ_CP195159.1:641542-962313 GCF_051200815.1 Timonella sp. A28
GAAAAATGATGTGGTTGCTTCAGATGGTTTAATCGCAGCGACTCCAATTTTTTCGCAATCATTTTCTGGTCTCTTTAAGTCGTTTTTAGACGTGCTTGATCAAAAGTCACTAATCAACAAGCCAGTATTTTTGGGGGCTACGGGTGGAACGGCGCGACATTCTTTGGCGTTGGAGTATGCGGTCAGACCCGTGTTTGCATATTTTCGAGCAGCAGTCTCTCCGACTGCAATATTTGCTGCGTCGGAAGATTGGGGTGCGGCCGAGGGCGTTTCTTCTAATTTAGAAGCACGTGTGGCACGAGGGGCGCAGGAATTCGCAACTCTTATCGCAGGAAAATCATTACACACAGCACATGAGATTGATGAGTTAGCGACACCAAACTTTGAGACTTTATTGCGTCAAGGAGGCATCGAATTCTGACAAGTGGACAGTTTTCGCCTTTTCGAGACGCCCTTAAAGGAGGTTCTCAAAAATTGGAAGTCGTCTCACAAAATTATTACGTAAAGTTCTTGTCAAGTTTTGTAAAAGTGCACTTGACTAGGACTTTTGACCCCGTTGCGCATCTTACAAAATGAGATACTTGTAATGTCTTCAACACCCCGGAAGGCGCACATGGTCAACGAGGATCATGAACTGCATGACGACCCCTCGTCGACCAGAGTGACACAATTACTCAGTGGAGAAAGTAGGTGACGTGAGATGCTCGCGTGGATTCGTAAGGATGAACGGTCTCGCAAATGGTGGGCTGACAGAGCTCGCCGCAAAGAAGTCGTATACCTCGAATTTCGTCCGCCTATGTCCCTGAGGTAACCAAGATCTTATCCCCCAATCGATCTACATCGATTGGGGGATTTTCTATGACTTCTTTTTCTTGTTTTTGAACAAACTGCTTTGCGAAATTCGCTCAATATCGCGATCCATGGAGTAAGAACCTGATGGCCTAGCAGCGGAAGTGGAACCACGCTGAACAGCATCATTAGGCTGAGTCTTTTTGGGAGGAACAATACGCTCTCCCCCAGAACTTTGCGCTTGACCTGGCATACGCAAACCCGACAATGAATCACGCAAGCGAAGCCGCGCAAAACGATCCTGCGGCTTACCTGGCTCTGGAGAACGCGGAATAACCGAGAGTGGCGACACAGGCGAAGATGCCATCGGTGTTTTATCTGCTTCTGGTTCATACTTTTCTACTTTTTGGGCATCGCTTGCGTTGTCCTCGCAAGACAGACGCACATCTAGAGCTTCAAGAATTTTGAAGACTATACCAACAGAAACATCATTGTTTCCTTGCTCAAACCTAGAAAGCCACTGTCGCGTAGTACCTACTTGTTCAGCCAGTTCGGTTTGGCTCATTTTTCGACGAACCCGTATGTCTCGCACGTAAGAACCCAGCTGGACTAGATCGTTAATGTCCACCATCTACGCCCTCCGCCACACTTAAGGATTATCAAACCTTCCTCGCTCAGAGTAACGTTCACGTTCCATTTCACGACGACAAAAGAACGCGTGTCGAATCGTTCATCCCCTCCCCTATATGAGTGACAGAAAAACCAGAAAATGAAAACGGACAAATGGGAATCGACTGGTTAGTCAAGGCTTGATGTCTTACGTAAGTTTTCTATAAGGAGGATTTTCCTCCTTGGGAGTTTGCGCGCTTTTGAGCAAATAATACAAGCGTTCGAAACAAGGGGGTTACTCTCAACCGAGGCTTGTTCTTCGTGCAATTTAGCTTAATTGAACCCTGGGATCTGGCTCTAGACTCCTTCCCATTCACTTTTTAGTGCACATGCAGCCCGAAAACCTGCACTCCCCTCCCCTGTTTTTGCCCTCACTTCGTGCCTTCTTCAATAACACTCAAGAAATTACCTCGCATATTGCGACGCGCAGCACTCCCCGCTCCCCTCTATGAGAGTTTTTCGTTCTCAACACTGGAGGAACCAAGCGAATTTTTGCGTAATTTTGAGCGAACAATACATATGTTCGAAACTCACGATGCAGAAAAAGGGTGGGACTCCTATTTAACACAGGAGTCCCACCCTTTGTAATGTGGTCGGGCTAGCGGGATTTGAACCCACGACCTTCCGCCCCCCAGACGGACGCGCTACCAAGCTGCGCCATAGCCCGAAGCTGCAGTTCACTGCGTGAACGCAACCCTACGATCTTACATCAGAGGATCATAGAAAACGAAAACGTCAGCGGACGATGCCTGCTTCCGTAATAACAGCGCGTTCGGGCACTGTTTCCTCTACTGAAGAGTCGTGTGTAAGCACTGCGTCGCCCTTCACACTCACACCTGAAGAGAACGTCCAGGGGCCAGTAACAGTAAGAGACTCAGCGTTCATCAAGCTTGGCACGTGTAAGCCGATGCGTTGGTCAAAGTCAGACATCATGGCATACCACTCTGGGTCAAGCGTCACCAAAGGCTCTGCACGTCGGGCAATGAGCCGCGCGGTTTCGTCGAGGTCGAAAATGTCAGACCTCAATACCAGCAAATTATTTGTTGTTTTCACTGGTAGAAAACGTGATCGATCGATAACGAGTGCTTGAGCGTCTTCAAACAGTTCGATTGCTGCGCCCATCGCACACTCAATTTGGATGACCTGTTCGGTGGTCTTATCTGCTGGGTCAACCGTTTTTGCGTTTGCGATCAGTGGTAGGGGTAGCACTCCATTGTGTTCTTTTAAGAGTGCTTGCAACGCTGATACTCGAATCCACAAACTGTTCGAATTAAAGTATTTGTGCACAGAAATATCGCCGGCTGCTTCAGCATCTTCTGGAGCTATTTGTGCGCCTTCTCGCAGGGCAAGGCGACCATCTTTGACCACAAGATGCCCGCCTTTACGGTCGGCTACAGTCCGTTCAGCAACTTCAATAACAAAAGACGAACCAGATTGTTCAAACCATGATGCTATCTCTGGTGACGGGTATGCACCAAGATTGTCCACGTTTGCAACAAAAAGATACTCAATACCCTGGGCGCTTAAAGACTCAAGCACCCCAGAAGTCTGCAAAACAGTGTACAAATCGCCGTGGCCTGGTGGGCACCATTCCAATTCTGGGCTTTGCGGAAACTCAACCGGTTCTAGTGTGTCAGCAACCAATTTTGGTTCATAGTTTTGCACCATCGTTAACGGCACATCAGGCACAGCTAAGTTCGGATACGCCTCAAGTGCTGCACAGGTTTGCTCATCTGTGGCCTGCGAGTTCATAAACACTAAAGGCAGTTTCACATTATGAGTGGCACGGGCAGTTAGTGTTTGCGCGGCAATAATGTCTAAAAAGGTTTTGCCATCACGAACAGGCAGCAAAGACTTAGGCGATTGCAACCCCATTGAGGTTCCCAATCCCCCGTTGAGCCTCACAACGGCGGTTTTTCCTAAAGCAGCGGTATCAACCTCGTGTGTCGTGTGATCGCCCAAAACATCTTTAAGCCACACAACACGTTCAACAGGCGTGATCTCGTCTTCGCGCATGTAAGAACTGTTGTGCTGCTCCAATAATTTGTAAAAACGCGTAAAAGTATCTATCGCTATGGGAGCGATACCAGCTTCTACCATTTTTTCTTGGGCGTGAATCAAACCTTCTCGTGACATGCCGCTACCCTACCGGTCAGCGTTTCCTTTTCTCACGTATACGCACCGATATCTCAATGGGCGAACCTTCAAACCCGAATTCTTCACGTAAACGACGCTCAATAAAGCGGCGGTAACCAGCCTCAATAAAGCCTGTCGCAAAGATTACGAACCGTGGTGGTCGTGTTGATGCTTGAGTTGCAAAGAGAATACGGGATTGTTTTCCACCACGTAATGGGTGTGGGTTTGCTGCAACAAGTTCGCCAAGGAACGAGTTAAGACGACCGGTAGGAATACGGGTATCCCACGAAGTCAACGACTTTTCTAATGCAGGTACAAGTTTTTCGGTGTGCCAACCGGTCCGCGCAGAAACGTTAACTCGCGGAGCCCACGTCATCTGTACAAGATCTTTTTCGATTTCGCGTTCCAAGAACGGGCGACGATCTTCATCAACCAGATCCCATTTGTTGAAAGCAAGGACGACAGCTCGTCCTGAATCAATAACTTGAGAAACTACACGCTGGTCCTGTTCCGTCAACGGAGTGGACGCATCAAGAAGAACCACTACAACTTCAGACTTCTCAATCGCGGCCTGGGTACGCAACGACGCATAAAAGTCTGCACCTTTAGTTTGGTGCACACGACGACGAATACCAGCAGTATCAACAAACACCCATGGCTTGTCTTTCAAAACGATAAGTTCATCAACTGGGTCTCGTGTTGTACCAGCAAAGTCGTCCACAACAACACGGTTCTCTTTTGCAACCTTGTTCAGCAACGACGATTTACCAACGTTTGGTCGCCCCACAAGGGCAACACGTCGAGGACCTTGTGGTCGGAGCGTTCCGTGCGCTGATTCGCGTGGCAGGATTTTCATTGCAGCGTCAAGGATTTCTCCCGTACCGCGGCCGTGTAGTGCAGAGACTGGGTATGGTTCGCCCAAGCCTAAGCCCCACAGTTCAGTTGCATCGAGTTCTTGACGTTCTGAGTCGACTTTGTTCGCACACAGAATTACTGGCTTCTTAGCACGCCGCAACAGTTTTACGACTTGTTCATCTGTAGCTGTCGCCCCAACAGTTGCGTCAACAACAAAAATGATCGCGTCTGCGAGCGCGATAGCGATTTCGGCTTGGTCTGCTACTCGTGCGTCGATGCCGAGGACGTCTGATTCCCAGCCGCCTGTGTCGACGAGGTTGAAGTCGCGGCCTGCCCATTCGGCGGGGTAGGTGACGCGGTCGCGTGTGACGCCTGGTTTGTCTTCGACGACGGCTTCTCGTCGTCCGAGGATTCGGTTTACGAGGGTTGATTTTCCGACGTTTGGGCGTCCGATGATTGCGAGTACTGGGAGTGCTTTTTGTTGTGGTGCGCCTGATTCGTCGCTGATTTCGTCCTCGAGCAGTGACAGGTCGTCGTCTGCGAGGTCGTATTCAGCGAGCCCAGCACGTAAAGCTCGTTCGCGCTCGGTGTCGAGCGTTTCGTCATGCTGTGGGAAATCAGAGTTGGTCATGTTTCTATTGTTCCAGTAACTGCACGGTTTGACGTCTAAATTACGGGACTTAGTGGCGCATCACACGAAAGTTAATGCTATGGAGAACCTGGGTCGTCGGTTGGTAAAGCAATTCTGTATTGGTTTTGTACGTGTTGTACGTGTGTGGACATTGCTTCACGGATGCGTTCGGTGACTTGGGTAATTGTCCGACGAGAGGTGTCTGTTGATTCCATGTGCAATGGCTGGCTGAAATCAACGATGATGCGTGAACGTATTCGTGGAAGAGATGATACTTTGGCGCCTGTTGTGCGTGTGCCCAGAATGGTAACGGGTATGACGGGTGCTTGTGTGTGGCAGGCGAGCCAGCTTACTCCTGGGTGGATTTTTGTGAGGTCGCCTTTTCCTCGTCGTCCTTCGGGGAAGATGCCTATGACGCGGTTGTCGTTGAGGACTTGTTGTGCTGCGTCTAGGGCGTAGCGGCCTTTGCCTGGGGTTACTGGTATTTGTCCTGCTGCTCGCATGATGGGGGCGATGGGGCCTTCGAAAAAGGTTCCTTTAACTAGAAAGTGTGCTGGGCGTGGTGCTGCGCCTAGGAGGAGTGGTCCGTCGATGAAGCCTATGTGGTTACATGCGAGGATTACTGGTCCTGTGGATGGAACGTTTTCGGTGCCATGGCGTTGGACAGACCAGAGTGTTGTGGTTAGTGCGCGGGCTACGTGCTGTGACCAGCGTGGCCCCTGAGGTTTAGGAGACCACGCTGGTGTGTTGTGTGTATGTGTTTGTTGGTGTGTGGTCACTGTGCGGGGGTGGTTGTGTGTTCGATGATGTTGAGTACGGCTGTGATTGTTTGTTCGAAGTCTAGGTCTGATGAATCGAGTGTGATAACGCCGTCAGCTGCGATTTGGAATTGGGTAACCGTTGAGTCGTCGGCGTCTCTACGTAGTACTTCGTCTTTTGTTGCTTCTACTGCTTGCGCGTCGGCGGTACCGTGTACGTCTTGTGCGCGTCGCCTTAGTCGGGCTTCTTCGGAGGCTGTTAGTAAAATGCGTACGTCTGCGTCTGGGGCAACGACCGTTGTAATGTCTCGTCCTTCGGCGACGATACCTTTTCCTTGCGAGAATCCGCCTGTGCGTTCAGCTGTGATTCGGTTTCGCTGTAGAGTACGCAAAATTTCACGTACCTCTATGTTTGTTGCTACGGCCGATACTTTTGTTGAGATGCCGGTGTCACGGATGGCTTCTGAAATGTTGATGTCGTCGACACGTACGGTTGGATCATTTGGGTTGACGCTCATGGTGAGGGGCATTGTGTCGACTACGGCTGTTACTGCTTGTGTGTCTGTGAGGTCAACGCCTTCGCGGAGGCACCACCATGTTGCGGCCCGGTACATTGCACCGGTGTCGAGGTATGCGACACCTAATCGTCGAGCCACTTCCTTTGAAACGCTAGATTTTCCAGATCCGGATGGGCCATCGATTGCAATTGTGATCGGCGGGGTCATGCAGAGTCCTATCGTGCGTGTGTTGATGTTGTGTCGGGTGGGGGGGTGGGTTAGAGGTCGACTGTGCCTAGCAGTGTGCCGAGTTCTGTTTTTCCGAGTACTCGGTAGCGGCCTTGTTTGAGGTCTCCGATTTTGATTGGCCCTATTTGGGTGCGTACGAGCCTCAGTACTGGGTATCCTACTTCGTCGAACATGCGGCGGACGATGCGGTTGCGTCCGCTGTGTAGTTGTACTTCGATGAGGGTTTCTGTGGCTGTTTGGTCAATCATTTTGAAGCGGTCGAATGCTGCTGGTCCGTCTTCTAGTTCGATGCCTTTGAGCATTTTTGAGGCGAGCCCGTTTGGGGTTTTTCCCTTTACTGTCACCATGTAGGTTTTGGGGATTTCGTATTTTGGGTGGGCTAGTCTGTTCGCAAGCTCTCCGTCATTCGTCAAAATGAGGAGGCCTTCAGAGTCGTAGTCGAGGCGTCCAACGTGGAAGAGCCGCTCGGAACGGTTTTTTACGAGGTCTGCAATAGTTGGGCGGCCTTGTGGGTCGCTCATTGTAGAGACCATGTTGCGTGGCTTGTTTAATACGATGGTGACTTTTGAAGAGTCTGTAGCGATGCGCAATCCGTCGACGAGGATGACGTTGACTTGTGGGTCGACACGTACGCCAAGTTCTAGAACGATTTGGCCGTCGACTTCAACTCGTCCGTGCTCGATGAGAGATTCGCATTCGCGTCGGGATCCTACGCCGGCTTCTGCAAGCACTTTTTGGAGGCGAATACCGTCGGCTACGTGGACGTCGTGTGTTGCGCGTTGTGGCGCGGCCATCGGTTTTTTGCGTCCTCCGCGGGTGGACCCCATGACTAACTCCTTTAGTGTGTGCGCTTATGTGTGGCGCGGCATTTTTATTGTGTTTCGGGTGTGGGCGCATCTGCGATCGCGTTGTTACGGGATGCGACGAGCTCTTCTATTTCGTCTGCGACACCGATTGGTGGCAAGGACGGGGCGAGTGGGGGTAGATCTTTGAGGGACTGTACACCCATCCGCTCCATAAAGTATCTCGTAGTTTTGTAGTGTGTTGCACCAGATGCCTCCTGTGTGGGGGCTTCTGTGATCAATTCGCGTGCGATGAGGGTGCGGATGACGCCATCTACGTTAACGCCTCTGATGGATGCGATCTGTGAGCGCGTGACGGGTTGGCGGTAGGCGATGACCGCTAATGTTTCGAGGGCAGCTGGTGAGAGTTTGGCTGTTTTCCCGGACATCACAAACTTGGCTACCGCGTCTGCGTGTTGTGGCGCGGAATAGATGCGCCAGCCAGCTCCGCTTTCTTGGAGGATGAAACCTCGTTGGGGTCCGCCTGTTTGTCCTTCGTAGTCTGCTTTGAGTGCGGTTAAAGCGGCTCGTACGTCTTCCTCGGGGACGTCCAGGGCATCGCTCAACGTTTCAGCGTCGATGGGTTCATCTGTGACCATAAGGATCGCTTCAAGCTGTTGATGAAGCTCGTTCATGCTTATCCTCCCTAAGGTCTTCTCAAGTGTGATGGTGTCTTCTGTGCGTCTTCGTTCTTCTTCGCATGACCAGTGTATTCGTCAAGAAGTACGGGCGTGTCGCCGTCGTTGCCTCGCCACACAATATGCAAGTTTCCTAATGGGTTTTCTTGCCGAAAATCGATAAGCCCATCACGAAATAGTTCAAGGACAACAAGGAAACGTACAACAACATGCAACGTGTCAGGTACTTCACTGCATAGCTCTTCAAAAGTGATGTGTGTGTGGTGCTGTACGTATGCGATAACCAGCGGAGCCTGCTGCGCAAGCGTGACTTTAGGTGCGTGTAAGTGTGTAATACGTACTTCTGGTTCTGGCACAGGTGTTGGGTGTAGAACACTCGCAGCAATGTCACGCAGCTTCTCGGGGGTAAGAGTCCACACGAGTGGCGGTAGCAGTTGTGCAATGTCCGGTTCTAGTTCAACGGCGCGCGGAATCATCGCCGATTGCGTGGTGAGACGTTGTTCAAAAACTGATGCCAGTTCTTTATATGCGCGATATTGCAGAAGCTTTGCGAAAAGTACGTCTCGTGCTTCCAGCAATTCAAGCGCGTCTTCGTCGTCGAGGGTGTGGGTCGGAAGCAGACGCGCGGCTTTAAGATCAAGGAGAGTCGCAGCGACAAGCAAAAATTCGCTTGCGATGCCTAGGTTCTTACGCGGGTCTCCCCCAATAAGAGAGTCACCTGTGTGTGGGTCGTCTTGAGCCCGTTGAATATATGAAATGAATTCGTCGGTAACTTCTGCCAACGCAATCTCAGTGATATCAAGCTTCCGTTTTGCGATGAGGCTAAGAAGCAAATCAAACGGCCCTTGGAAGTTTTCCAAATGCACGTGAAAACCCTCATGCGGTTCAAGGGTTTGTGGCGTGTTGGCGTGCGTGTGGGCCATCACAAGTTATGCGGCATCTCCGCGCGCGATGAGTTCACGTGCAAGAGCCCGGTAGGCGACTGCGCCTGGATGGTTGGGAGCATATGAGGTGATTGGCTCGGCGGCTACAGATGCGTCAGGGAATTTCACTGTGCGTCCAATAACTGTGTGCATGAGAGTGTCACCAAAAGCTTCATAGACGCGGGAAATAACTTCGCGTGCATGTAGCGTTCGTGAGTCAAACATGGTGGCTATGATGCCGTCAACTTCGAGTCGCGGGTTTAACCGGTCGCGTACTTTTTCAATGGTTTCAACGAGGAGCGCGACTCCACGTAACGCAAAAAACTCGCATTCCAGCGGGATCAGTACGCCGTGAGCTGCAGTAAGCGCGTTCACGGTAAGCAGCCCCAGTGATGGCTGGCAGTCGACAAGGATGACGTCATATTCATCAACGACGGGTCGTAGCACCCGAGACAGGATCGACTCACGTGCTACCTCTCCAACGAGTTGGACTTCAGCCGCAGATAAATCAATATTTGCTGGAAGAACATCGAGCCCTTCAATGGAAGTTCCCACAATGACATCGCGGACATCGATAGTTCTATCAACCAAGACACTATAAACAGTGGACTCTAGCTCGTGGGTTGGCACACCCAACCCAACTGATGCTGCACCTTGCGGGTCAAAATCAACGATGAGGACGCGCCGGCCTAGTTCAGCGAGGCAAGCGGCAAGGTTGATCGTCGTTGTGGTTTTTCCAACGCCACCTTTTTGGTTGCACATGGCGATGATTCGGGCAGGGCCGTGCACAGTTAATGGACGGGGCACTGGAAACTCCGGAACGATTCGTCCTACAACATCGAGTTTCTGCTCCGTCACTTTGACTCCAAATAGCGCGTCGTTAGTCACAAAATCACGTTACAACAACCATCCAACAAAATCGTGGAAGCTGCGGTTAGTTTTCTTGTGATCCCAACATTTCCGTGTGTTTCTACTACTTCAATGCGCGCGGGTGGCTGCTCATGAACACTTCACGCAAAGAATCTGGTGACACGTGCGTGTACAGCTGTGTCGTAGTCACTGATGCGTGCCCTAACAGTTCTTGCACTACCCTCACGTCCGCTCCCCCATTAAGTAAATGTGTCGCATATGAGTGACGAAGAATGTGCGGTGATACATCAACAAGGTGGTCTACATTAGCGCGTTGCGCTGCAGAACGGATGATTGCCCAGGCGCTTTGTCTGCTTAGGCGTCGCCCACGCGAGTTAAGGAATAAAGCAGGTGTTCCTGTTCCTGCTTGCGCGAAAATAGGTCGCACTCGAACTAAGTAGGCGTCCAATGCTTCTTGAGCGTATCGGCCTACCGGTACAAGCCGCTGCTTACGCCCCTTACCGGTAAGCCGGATAACACCATCTTCTTTAATACTTAAAATGTCATCAATGTCGATGCTTGTCGCTTCCGTGACTCGCGCGCCTGTGGAATAAAGAAACTCTAAAAAGGCACGGTCTCGTATTCCACTAGACGTGTCTGCTGGTGGGGCATCGAGTAGTTGCGTCACGTTCTCCACGGACAGCACTTTAGGCAACCGCTGTGGGCTTTTAGGCGGTTTTAATCCTGCTGTGGGATCTGCAGTAATAATATTTTCATCGCACAAAAACCGGTAAAACCCTCGCAAACTTGCAAGCAGGCGTGCTGTTGACGTTTCACTCAACGCCGAATCGTTTTCGCTGCCTTGTCGCACGTCCGTTAAAAGCTGTTCAATATTCAACGAAGTCGCGGCAAGCGGGTCAAGCCCAAAATGGCTGAACACTCTCCCGCACCGCACGAGGTCCCGCCTATACGACTCAACAGTGTTGCGGGAACGTCCCTTTTCAACAATCAGGTGATTCAGGTATGTGTGGGTGTGACGTGTATACGTTTTTTCCCAGTCGTGTGCGCTGACCATAAATGGTTAGTTTACAAGGGCAAGAAAACGTCGACTGCAACCATAACGAAAAGCAGCGTGAGATATGTGATTGAGCCGTGGAAGACTTTCATCTCACCAATTTTGTTGGTTTTACCTGAAGCGGCACGTCGATACATTTGAATACAAGAGAACAAGAACCACGCACCCAAAGCTAAAGCCACGATCGGGTAGACGAAAGTCATTTTTTCGTGCTCAAACACGTACACACCAAGTGAGCTTGCAATCATCGCTATTGTGTACAGGATCATTTGAACTGCTACTCGCTTGTCATCAGCGACAACAGGCAGCATTGGAACGCCCGCATTAGCGTAATCACGCTTAAACTTCATCGACAGCGGCCAGTAGTGAGGTGGTGTCCAGAAGAAAATAACCAAGAACAGCATGACAGCGCCCCACGACAGTGACTCAGTTACTGCTGACCATCCGATGAATACTGGCATACAGCCAGCCAAGCCACCCCACACAATGTTTTGTGCTGTGCGGCGCTTCAAAATGATTGTGTATCCGACGACGTAAATAGCAATGGCACCAGCAGTCAACACCGCAGATTGCCAGTTAATCAAAAGCGCAAACCATGCAAGCGAAATAACAGTAAGAACCCATCCAAATATCAACGCCTCACGCGGTGAGACCTCACCTGTAACGAGAGGACGACGCTTCGTACGGTTCATGACCTTGTCGATGTCGCGGTCAATGTAGCAGTTCAGCACTCCAGCAGCACCGGCCGCGAGCGCTCCACCGATCATTGTTTTGAGTACGAGGAGGAGGTCTGGGAGTCCGCCTTGAGCGAGGATCATGGAGGGGAAGGTGGTGACGAGTAGGAGTTCGATTACTCGTGGTTTTGTGAGCGCTATGTAGGCGCTTATTTTGTGTCGTACTGCGGTGAGTGTGGAGACAGACTCGTTGGAGTGTGTCTGCGTCGTTGCAGTGATTGCGACACCTTCTGAGAGTGGTGTTGCGGATTGCGAGTGTGAGTTCTGCACGCGTCTCAGGTTTCCGTTCCGAATGCTTGCGCTATGACTTGGGTTCATGTGCGCCCTTGGCTGTGGTGGCGTGGGAGCGCGTATGGGTTCGAAGTCAAGATACTTGTTCTTTTCATATTAGTGTCTTGTGGCTGTTTAGCCTCTGTTTATAAATGTGACATTGGTCGAAAGTCCTACATACAGGGCCCATTGGGGGTTGTTTTTGGTCGGTAAACTAGGGTGTGACTGTTTGATAGTCATAAATAGCCAACGATGTCTTGTCACAGAGTGACCGCACCATCTGAATAAAATCAGATTTGTTATTCTGTTGGGGTTATGGATGCCCCTCGCGCTTGTACGTCGTGACTGGCTCACCCACAAAGATTCCGGCCTGCACTCGGAAGAAATGAGGATCGGTGAACGCACTCACCCCCGCCACACAGCCCTTTAGTTGGTCTGAGCTCGACGAGCGGGCAGTTAAGTCGATTAAGGCTCTTGCTGCTGACGCTGTTGAAAAAGTTGGAAACGGTCACCCAGGTACTGCAATATCTCTTGCTCCTGCGGCGTATTTGTTGTTCCAGAAGGTTATGCGTCATGATCCGAGCAACCCTGACTGGGTTGGTCGTGACCGTTTTGTGCTTTCTGCTGGGCATTCGTCGTTGACGATTTATTTGCAGTTGTTCTTGGCTGGTTATGGTTTGGAAATGGAGGACATTGCGGCTCTTCGTACGTGGGGTTCGCAGACTCCTGGCCACCCTGAGTTTGGTCATACTAAGGGTGTTGAGATTACTACTGGGCCGCTTGGTTCTGGTTTAGCATCTGCTGTTGGTATGGCAATGGCTGCTCGTCGTGAGCGTGGTCTTTTTGATCCTGAGACTGCTGATGGCGAGTCTGTGTTTGACCACAACGTGTATGTCATTGCTGGTGATGGCGACTTGCAGGAGGGTGTTACTTCTGAGGCGTCCTCGCTTGCTGGCCACCAAGAGCTTGGCAACTTGGTTGTTATTTACGATCAGAACCACATTTCCATTGAGGATGACACTGATGTCTCTTACTCTGAGGATGTTCTGAAGCGCTATGAGGCGTACGGCTGGCATGTGCAGCGTGTTGACTGGACGAATGACGGCACCGTTTATGGTGAGAACGTTGAAGAGTTGCATGCTGCGATTGCTGCTGCGAATGCGGTGACTGATAAGCCGTCGATTATTGCTTTGCGCACTATTATTGGGTGGCCTTCGCCTAAGAAGCAGAACACTGGTGGTATCCATGGTTCGGCTTTGGGTGCTGAAGAGGTTGCCGGGCTGAAGGTTGCTTTGGGTCTTGATCCTGAGCAGTCGTTTGCGATCGATGACGATGTGCTTGCTTACACCCGTGCTGTTGCGGAGCGTCAGTCTACTGAGCGTGCTGCGTGGGATGCTGCGTTTGCTGCATGGCAGGTGGCTCATCCTGAGAATGCTGCTTTGTTGGAGCGTATTACGCGTCGGGAGCTTCCTGAGGGTTGGGATAGTGTGCTTCCGGTCTTTGAAGAGGGCGTCGCGTTAGCTACGCGTGCTGCTTCGGGTAAGGTTTTGTCTGCTCTTGCTCCGGTGTTGCCTGAGTTGTGGGGCGGGTCTGCTGACCTTGCTGGATCAAATAACACCACTATGGCTGGTGAGCCTTCGTTCTTGCCTGAGCACCATTCAACTGGAATGTGGAAGGGCAACAAGTACGGTCGTACGTTGCACTTTGGTATTCGTGAGCATGCGATGGGTGCGATCCTCAACGGTATTGTGCTGCACGGCGGCACACGCGCTTATGGCGGCACGTTCTTGGTGTTCTCTGACTACATGCGCCCCTCTGTTCGTCTTGCTGCGTTGATGGAAATTCCGTCTATTTTTGTGTGGACGCATGACTCTATTGGTGTTGGTGAGGATGGCCCAACGCACCAGCCGATTGAGCACCTTGCATCGTTGCGTGGAATCCCTGGTCTTGATGTTGTTCGTCCAGGTGACGCAAATGAGGTGTCGTATGCGTGGAAGACCATTCTTGAGGAGACTGCTAAGCCTGCTGGAATCATTTTGACGAGGCAGAACATTCCTACGTTCCCTCGTTCAAACGGTGCAGCTACGGCGACAGAGTTTGCTTCTGCGAGTTTTGTTTCTCGTGGTGGATACACGCTCATCGATGCTGAGGGAACCCCTGATGTTGTGTTGATTGCGACGGGTTCTGAGGTTCAGTTGGCTGTATCTGCGCGTGCGGAACTTGCTTCACAGGGCATTCAGGCTCGTGTTGTGTCCATGCCGTGCGTGGAATGGTTCTTGGCTCAGTCTGAGGAATACCGTGAATCGGTGCTTCCTACCGCTGTGAAGGCTCGCGTGTCTGTTGAAGCTGGTCTTGCTTTGGGATGGCGTGAGTTTGTTGGCGACGCTGGACGCAGCATCTCAATTG
Organism: Timonella sp. A28; assembly: GCF_051200815.1. Taxonomy (GTDB): domain Bacteria; phylum Actinomycetota; class Actinomycetes; order Actinomycetales; family Cellulomonadaceae; genus Timonella. The sequence goes on from NZ_CP195159.1 coordinate 655,864, forward strand.
AGCATTATGGTGCGTCAGCTGATGCGAACACTTTGTTCAAAGAGTTTGGGTTCACCACTGAGGCAGTTGTTGCTGCAGCGCATTCTTCTCTTGCAGCAAGCAAGCAGTAGCGCGTAAGTAGTACTGCACGGTTGTGCTTATAGGTGGGTGGGGTTCTTCGGTGAACCTCACCCACCTTTGTTATGTGCGCCTGTCCGTGTAGGGCTTCGTCTTTGTGTCAGATGTGTCACCTGCGCATACACGGGTTGTGGTGTGTGTGGCGTAAAAAAGCCGTTTTGCGGTGTGGGAATGTGTATTAGAGGTGGCCACATAGCGGCTACTTAGCCGATGAGCACACTCGACGCTATAAACTCAGAAGATCACGGTATGCCCGCAACCTCGTCCTCTTCATCTGCACGGTATCGAGGCGACTTTCGACTCAAGAATGGTGACTATTAACGTGCCTTCAACGACACACGTGAATCACACTAATCCGCTGCGTGACCCACGGGACATTCGTTTGCCCCGCATTGCTGGACCCAGCGGTCTGGTCATTTTTGGTGTTACCGGTGACCTTGCACGCAAGAAACTCATCCCGGCTGTGTATGATCTTGCGAATCGTGGCCTACTGCCGCCTAGTTTCGCGTTGACGGGGTTTGGTCGACGTGACTGGTCTGACGCAGATTTTGCTGACTATTGTCGTACTGCCGTGCAGGAGCATGCGCGTACTGCTTTCCGTGAGTCAGTGTGGGCTGAACTGTCTGCAGGTATCCGGTTCGTTCAGGGCACGTTTAACGACCCTGAAGCGTTTGCTCGATTAAGCCAAACAGTGCAAGACCTTGACGCACACCGTGGCACGGGCGGCAACCATGCCTTTTACCTGTCAGTTCCGCCAAGCGCATTCCCGCTGGTATGTAAACAGCTTGCTAATTCTGGGCTGTCAACGTCACAAGAGGGTGCTTGGCGTCGTGTTGTTATCGAGAAGCCTTTCGGGCACAACCTGCAGTCAGCGCAAGAACTCAACGACGTTGTCTCTGAAGTGTTCCCACCCGAGTCAGTATTTAGGATCGACCACTATCTCGGTAAAGAAACCGTGCAAAACATTCTTGCATTACGGTTCGCTAACCAAATGTATGAGCCGCTGTGGAATTCCCACTACGTTGACCACGTCCAAATCACCATGGCTGAAGACATTGGTATCGGTTCCCGTGCCGGCTACTACGACGGCATCGGTGCAGCACGCGACGTCATCCAAAACCACCTCCTGCAATTACTTGCCCTCACTGCCATGGAAGAACCGGCCTCATTCGCAGCCGATGACCTCATTGCAGAAAAAATTAAGGTTCTCTCTGCAGTTCGCGTCCCAGAAAACATCGATGAGCACACTGCACGCGGACAATACCAAGCCGGCTGGCAAGGCGGAGAAGAAGTTAAAGGCTTCTTCGAAGAAGACGGCATCCCCGCAGACTCTGTCACTGAAACGTTTGCAGCCATCCGCGTTGACATAGAAAACCGGCGGTGGGCAGGCGTACCGTTCTACCTACGCGCAGGAAAACGCTTAGGCCGACGAGTCACCGAAATCGCTATCGTCTTCAAAAAAGCACCCCACCTACCCTTTGAAACAACTTCCACCACAGAACTGGGCCAAAATGCGCTCGTTATTCGAGTGCAACCCGACGAAGGTGTGACCTTGCGGTTAGGTGCAAAAGTACCGGGTACAGCCATGGAAATCCGTGACGTCACCATGGACTTTGGTTACGGTCACGCATTCACCCAGTCCTCCCCCGAAGCATACGAACGCCTCATCCTCGACGTACTGCTCGGAGACCCACCACTCTTCCCACGACACGAAGAAGTTGAACTTTCGTGGAAAATTTTGGACCCAATCACCGAATTCTGGGCACAGCACGGAAAACCTGACGTTTACCGTGCCGGTACGTGGGGACCACACTCTGCCGACCTCATGCTGGAACGCGACGGCCGCGTCTGGCGCCGTCCATAAGTAGCTGCGTAAAGGAACTGACGCCACATGATCATCGATATTCCTGACACCACTGCAAGTAAAGTCGCCAGAAAACTCGTTAAGGTACGTGAAGAAGGCGGACAAGTCGCGTTAAGCCGAGTGCTTAACCTCGTCATACTTGCACAACCACACGAAATTGAATCCTCCATTGAAGCCGCAAACGCTGCCTCCAGCGAACACCCGTGCCGGGTTATCGTTGTCACCGACACAGGAGACAGCACCTCACGCGAACTCAACGCACAAATCCGTGTTGGTGGAGACGCAGGAGCCAGCGAAGTCATCGTCCTGACTGCCGCCACAGACCTCGTCAAACACACTGACACCCTCGTTATGCCGTTGCTGCTCCCCGACGCACCCATAGTGGCATGGTGGCCAAGCATCGTACCCGAAATCCCCTCACGGGAGCCGATCGGCACGATGGCACAAACCCGCCTCACAGATTCAGTGAACTCAACCGACCCAGAACACAACATTCGGGTGCTACGAGACAACCACAAACCAGGTGACGTTGACCTAGCGTGGACGCGGGCCACCCTATGGCGCGGGCTCATCGCAACCGCACTCGACCAGCCCCCATTCGACCCAGTAACAGCAGTCGACATCGAAGGCGACGAACACCATCCTTCCCTCGATTTAATTGGCGCGTGGCTCGCCAACGCCCTCAACGTTCCTGTCACCATTAAAGGAATCGATGGCGCACAAGGACTCACCCGTGTCGCACTACACCGCAACAGCGGACTCATCGAATTTTCTCGACCTGATGGAAAACGCGCCACCCTGAAACAGCCAAACATGCCAGACCAGCACCTCAACCTCCCCATTCGCAGCCTCGAAGACTGCCTCGCTGAGGAAATGCGCCGTCTGCACCCTGACGTGTACTACACCGAAGTACTCGAACACGGTTTACCTCTAGTGAAAGTAACATCATGAGTGAACGTCTCATCGTTGTGCACCCCGATGCGCACACCCTAGCTCAAGCAGTCGCGGCACGACTCATCACATTCCTGCTGGACCGCCAATCCGTGTCCAGCCCCATCCACGTGGCATTAACCGGCGGCACCGTCGGTATCGCCACCCTCGCAGCAGTCGCAGCTTCCCCTATTAAAGATGCAGTTGATTGGAGAGGAGTGCACCTGTGGTGGGGAGACGAACGATTCTTACCTGAAGGCGACCTTGACCGTAACGAAGTTCAAGCCCGTCACGCACTCCTTGACTCGTTAACATCGCTGCCTGAAGCCAACATCCACTACATGCCTCGCGCACAAGAGGACCTCACAGTCGATGCAGCAGCAGAACTGTACAGTGCAGAACTCGCACGATTCGCATACGACGGTTCAGGTATTCCTGCCTTTGATCTGATCCTGTTAGGTATGGGGCCAGACGCACACGTTGCGTCACTATTCCCCAACCATCCTGACGCGCAAGCATCCGGTAAGCGAGCCATCGCAGTACATGACTCCCCTAAACCTCCTGCACTCCGCATCTCATTAACCTTCGACGTCATACAAAGCGCAGACGAAGTATGGGTTATTGCTGCAGGCGCAGAAAAAGCCGAAGCCGTCACATCCGGCCTCGCTGAGCTGCCTCGCGAGCAAGCACCCGTCGCTGCCGCACACGGAACAAACCGAACCCTATGGCTAGTAGACACAACAGCCGCAGGCATGCAGTAAAACACACAAAAATGGGTGGCTACACAACGTGTTTGTTGTGTAACCACCCATTTTTAGGTTTATAGCATTATTTTCTGCCTCGTCGAGACCGCAAAGCGTGCAAAGCCTCATCAAGAATCTCACGCGCTTCTACATCCGAGCGACGCTCCTTAACATACGCAAGATGCGTTTTATAAGGTTCCACTCGAGACGGTGCAGGCGGATTAGCTGGATCCTGTCCTGCAGGAAACCCACACTTCGGGCATTCCCACTCGTCAGGAATGTCCTCATCTACAGCCGCGGCAGAAAAACTTGGGCGTACTTCATGGCCGTTCAAACACCAATATGAGACAAAGAAACGCGGGGCACGCTCACCATAATCCGTTTCCCCTAAAGAAACCGAACCAAGCCGAGAACCACGAACAGCGCTAACATTGACCATTGTGTGTAGTCCCTACCTGCCCAACGCTGGGCCAAAATTGTGCTGAATTCTTAGCCAGCAACCTTTTGAATAAGACCAAGCAAAACAATAGACACAAACCATACAATCGCAAAACCAACAGTGATCTTGTTCAAGTTAGATTGTGCGTTACCTGCGTTACCAATCGATGTGGAAACACCACCACCAAACATGTCAGACAAGCCACCGCCCTTACCTTTGTGCATCAAAATGAGCAGGATTAAGAAAATGCTCGTCAGCACAAGAAGCACTTCAAGAGTGATACGTAGAATATCCACGAGTAGTCATTCCTCTAGTTTGGTTGCCAGAAATAATTCCTGACACATGTCTATCGGCGTAAAAGGTACCGAGGTTTAGATTAGTCGATAACACACTGCTAATGCCAGATTGCCCACCGGCTAGCCGCAACTAGCCGGTGGGCTCATCTACCACTGCTGTGATTATGCTTGTGCGCCCTGGAAGTTCACAATCTTTGCGAACTCTTCTGGGTCAAGGCTTGCGCCACCAACGAGAGCACCGTCAACGTCTTCCTCAGCCATCAATTCAACGATGGAAGAAGACTTAACCGAGCCACCGTACAACACGCGAACAGCGTCTGCTACGTCTGCTGAGTACAATTCTGCAAGACGTACACGGATAGCTGCAGCAACCTCTTGTGCGTCTGCTGGGGTAGCAACTTCACCAGTACCAATAGCCCATACTGGCTCGTATGCTACGACAACCTGTGCAGCGTCTTCAGCAGAGATTCCCTCAAAAGCACCATCAACCTGTGCCAAAGTGAAAGGAACCTGCTCGCCAGCTTTACGAACCTCAAGTGGCTCACCAACGCATACGACTGGAACAAGTCCGTGAGCCAAAGCGTTCTTCGACTTTGCGTTCACCAAAGCGTCATCTTCACCGTGGTATTGGCGACGCTCAGAGTGTCCGATTGCCACATACTTTACGCCAAGTTTCGCCAAGAACACTGGTGAGATCTCGCCAGTGTATGCGCCAGAAACCTGAGCGGAAACGTCTTGAGCACCGTATGACAATTCGAGCTTGTCGGAGTCCACAAGGGTTTGTACTGAACGAAGGTCAGTGAATGGAACGAGTACGGTAGCTTCAACAGCCGAGTAGTCGTGTCCTGCGTCTTTCAAAGCCCAAGCGAGCTTCTGAACAGTGTGGATTGCCTCGTTGTGGTCGAGGTTCATCTTCCAGTTTCCCGCGATAAGCGGGGTACGTGCGTTTGCCACGTTATCTACCTTCTTGTTGATCTAAACTCAGGCGTCGAGTACCGCGATACCTGGAAGTTCCTTACCTTCAAGGAACTCTAGGCTTGCGCCACCACCAGTTGAGATGTGGCTGAAACCAGCCTCGTCGAAACCAAGGATACGCACTGCAGCAGCAGAATCTCCACCACCAACGACGGAGAAAGCACCTTGTGCTGTGGCGTCGATGATTCCCTGTGCTACTGCACGTGTTCCACCAGCGAATGCGTCAAATTCGAACACACCTGCTGGACCGTTCCACACAATAGTCTTTGCGTCGCTTAGTTTCTCAGCAAAGAGTTTTTGTGATTCTGGACCAATGTCGAGGCCCATCTGTCCCTCTGGGATAGCGTCAGCTGCGACAACAGTTGCTGGAGCATCTGCTTTAAATTCTGGAGCGACAACAATGTCTACTGGAAGAACAATTTCAACACCGTTCTTCTCTGCGGTTTCTAGGTAACCCTTAACCGTCTCAATTTGGTCTTCTTCAAGTAGGGAGTTACCTACCGAGTAGCCCTTTGCTGCAAGGAACGTAAAGAGCATTCCACCACCGATAAGGAGACGGTCTGCCTTGCCAAGAAGGTTTCCAATAACACCAAGCTTGTCCGAAACCTTTGAACCACCAAGCACAACAGCGTATGGGCGTGCTGGGCTGTCAGTTGCCTTCTTCAGGGATTCAACCTCTTTAAGAACAAGAGTTCCCACAGCTGAAGGGAGCGCCTTAGCAACGTCGTACACGGAAGCTTGTTTACGGTGTACAACACCAAATCCGTCAGAGACAAAGAAATCAGCAAGTTCAGCAAGTTCACCGGCAAGCGCGGCACGCTCGTCGTCAACCTTCGAGGTTTCACGAGCATCAAAACGAATGTTTTCAAGCAGAGCAACTTCGCCATCTGCAAGTGCGCTCACAGTAGCGCGCGCTGATTCGCCAACGGTGTCCTGCGCCAAAGTAACCTTTGCACCCAAAAGCTCTTCAAGACGAACTGCTACTGGAGCAAGTGAGTACTTGGCATCTGGAGTACCTTTAGGGCGGCCAAGGTGCGCGGTAATAACAACTTTTGCGCCAGCGTCTACAAGACCTTTAAGTGTTGGTAGAGCGGCACGAATACGACCATCGTCCGTGATTGTTGAACCATCAAGTGGAACGTTAAAGTCTGAGCGGACAAGTACGCGCTTTCCTCGGAGATCGCCGAGGTCCTCGATTTTCTTCATGTGAAAACTCCTACAGGTGGCAGGTGGTGGCATAAGAACGCCCGCGTGAGTAACGTCCTTGTCAGTCGGTCACTCGCGCGGGCGATCTCATGTACAACTTCGGGATCTACCCGGGTATCGCCTAAGCGATGAAATAAATCAGAGCTTCTCGCCTACGAGTACGGTGAGGTCAACAAGGCGGCATGAGTAGCCCCACTCGTTGTCGTACCACGAAACAACCTTGACCTGGTCGCCGATAACCTTGGTGAGGCCAGCGTCGAAGATCGAGGAGTGTGCATCGGTAACGATGTCCGAAGAAACGATTGGGTCTTCGGTGTATGCAAGAACACCCTTGAGTGGGCCTTCAGCTGCTTCCTTGATTGCTGCGTTGACTTCTTCAACGGTTACCTCGCGGGAAGCGGTGAAGGTGAGGTCGGTTGCAGAACCAGTTGGGGTTGGAACGCGAAGTGCGTATCCGTCGAGCTTGCCCTTGAGCTGTGGAAGAACAAGGGAAACAGCCTTTGCAGCACCGGTCGAAGTTGGAACGATGTTGATTGCTGCTGCACGTGCACGGCGGAGGTCCTTGTGTGGGCCGTCCTGCAGGTTCTGGTCACCAGTGTATGCGTGAATTGTGGTCATAAGACCGCGAACGATACCGAACTTCTCGTCAAGAACCTTTGCCATTGGTGCAAGGCAGTTGGTGGTGCATGAAGCGTTCGAGATGATGTGGTGCGTCTCTGGGTCATACTGGTCAGCGTTTACACCAATAACGAAGGTTGCGTCTTCGTTTGATGCTGGAGCAGAGATGATGACCTTCTTAGCGCCAGCTTCAATGTGAGCCTTTGCCTTTGTTGCATCGGTGAAGAATCCGGTGGATTCGATAACGATGTCTGCACCTAGCTCACCCCATGGGAGGTTTGCTGGGTCGCGCTCTGCGAGAGCGCGGATCTTCTTGCCATCTACTGAGATGGACTCGTCGTCGTAGGACACTTCGTGCTTCAGGACACCGAGAACGGAGTCGTACTTGAGCAGGTGCGCAAGAGTCTTGTTGTCGGTGAGGTCGTTGACGCCAACGATCTCGATGTCTGCACCCGACTCAAGGATTGCGCGGAAGAAGTTACGGCCGATGCGGCCGAAGCCGTTGATTCCGACGCGGATGGTCACAATGCCCTCCTCTGAGCGCGTCGGTTTCACCGACGCACACTTGGTTAGTGTTTGGAACGATGTACGTACGCCGACGTACGCTGAGATTGTCAGGCTGAATATCGACGTACGCTTTCGCGCTTACCGGTCTTCCGCCTAATTGCCGAAGCAGGTGAGGCGGTTCATCTGACACGTAAAACTCTATACCGTTTTTGAATGTTTCGTGAGGACAATGGTCCCTCAGAGACACTTTTTTGCCGTCGGCGTCATATAAACCCTACAGATTTCCCCGCTTTTTACCTAACTTTGGGCATCTCGTTATGCGATCTGAACTGACAATATGTCTGATTTATTGCGAGAAAGGCGTGAAAAGACTACGTCTGGGCACAAAAAAATGGGGTTGTTCGCGTGTTGCGAACAACCCCACTCGACACAAATAAAAAACTACAAATCCAACAGATCAGAAGACAAGCCTGCTTCCGTATCCGGAATACCTAACTCTTTCGCACGCTTATCAGCAGTCGCCAACAAGCGCCGAATACGACCAGCAACAGCATCTTTAGTCAATGGAGGATCAGCGAGCTGCCCCAACTCTTCCAATGATGCTTGCTTATGTGCCAACCGCAATTCACCAGCCTGACGCAAATGATCAGGAAGTTCGTCACCTAAAATTTCAAACGCACGTTCAACACGTGCACCAGCGGCAACAGCCGCACGCGCAGAGCGACGCAAATTAGCGTCATCAAAGTTCGCAAGACGATTCGCGGTCCCCCGCACCTCGCGCCGCTGCCTGCGCTCCTCCCACACGTGCACAACCTCTGTGGCACCCAAACGTGTCAAGAGTTGGCTAATAGCCTCACCATCACGAATAACAACGCGGTCAACGCCACGTACTTCACGGGCTTTCGCGGTAATCCCCAACCGGCGCGCGGCACCCACAAGCGCCAACGCGGCTTCAGGGCCCGGGCAGGTGACCTCTAAAGCCGAAGAACGCCCAGGTTCAGTCAACGACCCATGTGCAAGAAAAGCACCCCGCCAAGCGGCCTCAGCTTCAGCGACACCAGCAGACACAATCTGCGGTGGTAAACCACGAACAGGGCGACCTCGACTATCTAACAGGCCGGTCTGTCGTGCCAAAGACTCCCCATCTTTTACAACACGAACAACATATCGCGCACCCCTACGAAGCCCCCCACCCGAAACAGTAATGAGTTCACTAGTGTGCCCGTAAACATCAGTAATAGTTTGACGAAGTCGGTTCGCAGCAACCGCAGTATCCAGTTCTGCTTCAATAACGATTCGTCCGGAAATTATATGAAGACCCCCTGCAAAACGCAGAGTCGCAGAGACCTCCGCCTTGCGGCAGCTAGTCTTCTCGACCTTGAGGCGCGCCAGTTCGTCTTTAACTTGAGCCGTGAGTGCCATGAAGCAATCTTGCCATTTAATGCAATCTCGTGTTGCCACTTACGACGAGATAGTTCCCACATCTCCCAAGAAATCATCAAAAACATCACGATATGCTGCAGCCAAGCGCAAACCATCATGGCGAGCAGTACCATCACCACGGCGAACTTGCCGAAACAGAACTCGTGCACCACACGCTTTCGCTTGCGCCACCAACGCCTCTGTATCGTCCACAGCAGAGGGGTCTGCCAATATGGCATCAATGTGTAGATCAGGCGCATGACGACGTAAAGCAGCAAGATGATCTGCCGCGTCCATGCCCAAAGTCTCAGAAGCCGACCTACCTAAATTAAGCGTGACACAACGGCGCGCCTTCGTACTGTGCAATGCAGCTGCTAGATCAGGAACAAGCAAATGCGGTAAAACTGAGCTAAACCATGAGCCCGGACCCAACACAACCCAGTCCGCCTCAAGAATCGCCTCAACAGCCTCATCACATGCAGGCGGGTGCTGCGGAATCAACCGCAATTGCTCAACGTGGCCAGCAGTAGAAGCAACCAAGGACTGTCCACGAACAGTAAACGTGTCCTCCCCTACTTTCATGTCAGCCTCAATAGAGAGCGGAACAGAAGCCATCGGAAGCACGCGGCCACGCGCACCTAATAACTTGCCCACCCAATCTAAACCGGCAACGGAATCCCCTAAAAGTTCCCACAAAGCCACAATGAGGAGATTCCCCACCGCATGATTATCTAAATCCCCCGTAGAGGTAAACCTGTGTTGCAACACATCACGCCACGTGCGACCCCACTCAGAGTCGTCACACAACGCAGACAAAGCCATCCGCAAATCCCCTGGAGGTAACACCCCCAGCTCATCGCGCAACCGCCCAGACGAGCCACCATCATCAGCCACAGTAACTACTGCCGTCAGCTGTTCAGTCATCAAACGCAACGCCGACAACGACGCCGCAAGCCCATGACCGCCCCCCAACGCCACAACAGACGTCTGCATGAACTATTCCTTACCTAAATCACGCGCAGAAACAGTCACGTGATATCCCGCTTCACGCAACCTCGCACCAATCTCCTCAGACACGGCAACAGAACGGTGCTTCCCGCCTGTACAACCAATCGCTATAGTCGCATATCGCTTTTCTTCATGCAGATACCCGTCCAAAACTGGACGTAACGCATGGACATACCGTTCAATAAAATCTTTGGCACCAGGCAGCGAAAGAACATATTCACTAACAGGCGCGTCCCTACCCGTTAAATGACGTAATTCGTCGATCCAATAAGGATTCGACAAAAAACGCATATCAGCAACATGATCCGCATCTAACGGAATCCCATATTTAAAACCAAAAGAAACCACATTAATTCGTAGTTGTTCATTTTTATCTTCAAGAAGAGTCGCACGCACCTCTCGAGCTAAATCATGAACATTCAATGACGTTGTATCAATAACAAAATCAGATTTCGCACGCAGCCCAGCCAGCAACGACCTTTCAACCGCGATGCCATCTAATATGCGGCCCTCTCCTTGCAGTGGATGAGGCCGACGCACCTGCTCAAAGCGTCGCACCAAAACCTCATCTGAAGCATCCAAAAACATGATGCGGTACAAGACCTGAGACTGTTTGAAATGCTGCAAGACAGCATACAAATCGTTAAAGAATTCACGACCACGTACGTCGACAACCGCAGCAAGTCGGTAAATAGAAGACCCTGAATGCGTCATCATGCCAACTAAGGGCATAAGCATTTTGGGCGGCAAATTATCGACCACATACCAGTCGAGATCTTCTAATATTTCGGCAGCTTTAGATCTTCCCGCACCAGACATTCCCGTCACAATAAGCACTTCTGAGAATTGTGCATGTGGGGTGTGCGCTGCAGCGTCAACAGCTGGTATTCCTTGTGGGACGGTCAGTGGGTTGAGCTCGGATGTCATATAACAAGCATGCCAAAGATTTAATGTCCGCGGCTGCTACGCCACTCTCCTATGTGCACTTCACGCCATATCAATCAGTACTTTTTGAGTCATCAACATGCATATGCGCAAATATATTCTCGGCGATCTTCGCACCAATTCCGGGAGCATCAGTAAGTTCTTCAAGCGATGCAGCACGAATTTTCTTCAACGAACCAAAATGTTTTAATAACTGTGTTTTCTTTGCAGGCCCGAGCAGCGGAATATCATCCAGTTCGGATGCCACCATTCCTTTGGACCTACGTTTACGGTGAGCAGAAATCGCAAACCGGTGGGCTTCATCACGCAGACGTTGAAGCAAATACAGTCCTTCTGAACTCCGCCTCAAAATCACAGGGTAGTCGTCGTCTGGCACCCATACTTCTTCCAACCGTTTTGCCAAACCACACAACGCGACATCAGTAATTCCCAAGTCAGAAAGCGCACGCTGAGCGGCTGCCACTTGCGGTTGTCCCCCATCAACCACCACTAAACTTGGCGCATAAGAAAAACGCTGTGGTGCGGTCAAAGCAGGATCATCTTCGTCCAAAGAAATCTCGCCACTCGCAATAATCACATCGCCCTGCGCGGCTTCCTGATCTTTCAGATAACGAGCAAAACGACGTGTTATCACTTCATACATTGCAGCTGTATCGTCGCGTGAGCCATCCCCTTCAGGACCACGTACGTTAAACACACGATATTGAGATTTTTTGGCTAACCCGTCTTCAAAAACAACCATTGATGCGGTTTGAAAAGTTCCTTGATTATGGGACACGTCATAACATTCAATCCGCAATGGAGCACTATCCAAATCCAATGCTTCTTGGATTTCTCGTAGGGCTTGGCTGCGACTGGTCAGATCAGAAGAACGTCGAGTCCTGTGCAGCATTAATGCTTGCTGCGCATTCGCAAGCACAGTTTTGGCTAGTTCTGCTTTCTCTCCTCGTTGCGGAACCTTAATAGTTACCTTGGAACCTCTAGCATCGGTGAGCCACGCTGAGAGTTCTTCGCTATCTTCTGGTTCGCTCGGAACAAGCACTTCACGAGGAATAGAATGATGACGTTCTTGATCGTCAGCTTTTTGAATTGTGTTGTGTCCCGCAATCCCTGCTTCAAAACTGTATACCTGTTGAATAAGACGAGCGATTAATTGTTCGTCGCTAATGTCTTCAACCTTTTCGACGATCCACCCACGCTGACCCCGGATACGACCGCCACGGACATGAAACACCTGAACAGCCGCTTCTAATTCATCACCGCTTAAGGCAAAAATATCTGCATCTGTCGAGTCAGAAAGCACAACAGCGTTCTTCTCTAACACCCGTTTAAGAGCTTCAATGTCGTCACGCAGTCGAGCAGCCGCTTCAAAGTCCAGTGCAGTGGCTGCGTCTTTCATCTGTTGTTCTATTTTTTTCAAGAACCGGCTGGTATCGCCATCCATGAACGCACAAAAATCTTCTGCGAGCTGTCTGTGCTGCTCAACAGAAATCCTTTCCACACATGGTGCAGAACACTTATCTATGTACCCTAAAAGACACGGACGACCAGATTTTTTTGCTCTGTTGAAAACCCCTGTCGCGCAGGTTCGGATCGGAAATACGCGCAACAGTAAGTCGAGAGTTTCACGTATTGCCCACGCATGCCCGTACGGCCCAAAATAACGGTTACCAGGTTTTTTGGAGCCACGCATAACCTGCGCCCGCGGAATAGCCTCAGACATCGTAACCATCAAATAGGGGTACGACTTATCGTCCTTATATTTGACGTTAAAACGTGGATCAAATTCTTTAATCCACGAATATTCAAGGGTTAAAGCCTCTACCTCGGTTGAAACGATTGTCCATTCCACGGAACTTGCCGTGGTAACCATTGTTTGCGTACGCGTGTGCAACGACGATACATCTTGAAAATAGTTTGATAACCGCGAGCGCAGATTTTTGGCTTTTCCAACATAAATAACGCGCCCTTGTTCATCCCGGAAACGGTATACGCCCGGTTGGGTAGGTATTTCGCCAGGAGCCGGGCGGTATGTTGCTGGATCTGCCATGATGTGGCTAGGTCACCTTCTTTTTTGCGCGTGATTTTGTTGTCGTTTTCTTCGGTGCACGTGCTGGAGTTTGGGCTGCAACTTGCTCCCCCACAGGCACAGATGGTTTTTTGTCCAAAATTTCTCGTAAGAACTGTCCTGTGTGCGAAGCCGCTATGGAAGCAACATGCTCTGGTGTTCCTTCAGCAACGACTTGTCCACCACCGGACCCACCTTCTGGACCCATGTCGATAACCCAGTCGGAGTTCTTAATGACATCGAGATTATGTTCGATGACAAGAACTGTGTTTCCTTTTTCGACAAGACCCTGTAAAACGATTAAAAGCTTCCGTATGTCTTCAAAGTGCAGCCCTGTGGTGGGTTCATCCAACACATAAATTGTTCGCCCTGTTGAACGTTTTTGCAGTTCAGACGCTAATTTAACACGCTGTGCTTCACCGCCAGAAAGCGTAGGGGCAGGCTGCCCCAATCGCACATAACCTAAGCCAACATCGACCAAGGTTTTTAAGTGCCGTGCAATGGAAGGAACAGCTTCGAAGAAGGTTGCGGCTTCTTCGATTGGCATTTCAAGTACTTCTTGAACGTTTTTGCCTTTGAACTTCACTTCCAGTGTTTCTCGGTTGTATCGCGCACCTTGACATACTTCGCATGGCACGTATACATCTGGTAGGAAGTTCATTTCAATTTTTAATGTTCCATCACCAGAACATGCTTCGCAGCGGCCGCCCTTAACGTTGAAAGAAAACCGTCCTGGTCCGTATCCGCGTACTTTCGCTTCGCTTGTTTCAGCAAATAGCTTCCTGACGTTGTCCCACACTCCCGTATACGTTGCAGGGTTAGACCGTGGAGTACGACCTATTGGGCCTTGATCAACGTGAACGACTTTGTCTAAGTGTTCCAGTCCTGTAACACGCCTGTGTAAACCAGCGACTTTGCGTGCACCATTGAGCTTGTTTGCCAGCACGGTGTACAGAATCGAGTTCACAAGTGTGGATTTTCCCGAACCAGAAACACCTGTTATTGCAGTCAGCACGCCGAGAGGAAAATCTACAGTAATGTTCTGCAAATTATTCTCGCGGGCTTGTACAACAGTGACTTGTCGCTCAGGGTTTATGCCGCGTCGAGACTCTGGCAGTGCAATTTCTCGTCGTCCTGAAACGTAAGCACCAGTTAAGGATTCTTTATTTTTCAGCAGTTCTTTGTATGTTCCTGAGTGAACGACTTCTCCACCATGCTCACCAGCTCCAGGACCAATATCGACGATCCAGTCAGCTGTTCGGATGGTGTCTTCATCATGCTCTACAACAATAAGGGTGTTGCCTAAACTCCGCAGACGAGTCAACGTGTCGATAAGTCTGCGGTTGTCTCTTTGGTGTAAACCGATGCTTGGTTCATCAAGGACATATAAAACGCCGACTAGACCGGACCCAATTTGAGTTGCAAGTCTGATTCGTTGGGCTTCACCGCCTGATAGTGTTCCGGCTGCTCTCGATAGTGTGAGATAGTCGAGCCCCACATCAAGCAAGAACCCTAAACGGTCTTGAATTTCTTTCAGTACAGCTGACGCAATTTGCTTTTCGCGGTGGCCCAATTCAAGAGCGTCTAAGAAAGGCTTGCATTCTTTAATGGAAAGTTCGCAGACATCTGCGATTGATTTCCCACCAACTTTTACGGCAAGGACTTCAGGTTTGAGTCGCGCACCGTTACATGTGGGACAGGGAACCTCACGCATGAACGCTTCATATTTTTCTTTTGCCCACTCTGATTCTGTTTCAGCGTGACGTCGCTCAATTGACGCTATAACGCCTTCAAAGCCTGTGGAATATGCGCGTTCACGACCCCATCTGTTCTTGTATTTAACGTGAACTTTATGGTCTTTCCCGTACAGTACGGCTTTACGAATGGCTGCTGGGAGGTCTTTCCATGGAGTGTCTAGGGAGAAGTCAAGTTCTTGCGCCAGCGCAGTTAAGACTCTGTCGTAATACTCTGATGAGGAGCCAGCCCATGGAGCGATAGCTCCTTCAGCAATTGATTTTTCGTCATCAGGGACGATCAAATCTGGATCGATTTCTTTGCGCATGCCTAAGCCCGTGCATTCCGGGCAGGCACCGTATGGTGCGTTAAATGAAAAAGTGCGTGGTTCGATTTCGTCTAACGTGAGTTCGTGATCGTTCGGGCAAGCACGTTTTTCGGAAAAACGACGCTCCCTGTGCGGATCGTCTTCAGGTAAATCGACCTGGTCGATAATGACAAGACCGTCTGCCGCTAAGAGGGCCGTTTCGATGGAATCGGTTAGGCGTCGTTGGATGGTTTCTTTGACAGCGAGACGGTCCACAATCACTTCGATTGTGTGTTTAATCTGCTTTTCTAAAGTTGGTGGCGACGAAAGTTGATGTATTTCCCCATCAACTCTCACCCTCGCAAACCCTTTGGTTTGGAGTTCAGCAAAAAGTTCTTGGTACTCCCCTTTACGGCCTCTGACCACTGGAGCAAGGATCTGGAATCGAGTGCCTTGCGGCAACGTCATAAGCCGGTCAACGATTTGTTGCGGAGTTTGCGCTGTAATGTGCTCATCACATACGGGACAATGTTGTGTCCCAGCACGCGCAAAAAGCAGCCTCAGGTAGTCATAGACTTCGGTAATCGTTCCAACAGTAGATCGAGGGTTACGGTTGGTTGATTTTTGATCAATAGAAACCGCAGGTGATAAGCCCTCAATGAAATCAACATCTGGCTTATCCATCTGTCCAAGGAATTGGCGCGCATACGCAGATAAAGATTCGACGTAGCGTCGCTGCCCCTCTGCGAATATGGTGTCAAAAGCAAGAGAAGATTTTCCTGAACCAGAAAGACCTGTAAAAACAATGAGTTGATCTCTTGGTAAAGAGATATCAATGTTTTTCAGGTTGTGTTCGCGGGCGCCTTGGACGATAAGTCGATCTGTCACTCATCTATCTTAGCCGCAGAATCACCAAATCGTACACCTGTTCGAAGATGTTGGTATGAACTTCCGGTGTAGATACGCCCAGCAGGCGCACTTCCCGCACCCGCAAACATGATTAGATTCACCTATGCACACTTTTGCCATCACATATGTTTATGCAGAAAATCCTGCTGCGCTCGACGAACACCGCCCAGCACATCGCGCATATTTACAAGCGCTTGCCACAACCGGCACGGTTCTCGCATCCGGTCCGGTACGCCATGACGACATGAATGGGGCACTCATTATTGTGCGTGCAGAGAGCAGCGAGGCTGCTCTTGCACTACTTGAGCATGATCCTTTCTGGGTTAACTCACTCGTAGTTGATCGTGCTGTGGTGTCATGGAACATCGTCATTGGGCAGTGGGCGCACTAGTTCAAACCGTATCGCTACGCCATACAACTGAGGCGGGGTGGAACATCAAGTAATGATGTTCCACCCCGCCTCAGTTGTGAAAAGACTTACTGGGCAGCAAGTTCTTTCTTACGGTCTGATTTGTCTTTGATCAGCGACGCGACAGTGGTGACTATCAGAGTTCCCACGATCACAGACATCGATGTTCCAATCGAAATTTCTGGTGCACCGTAAATCGGCTGTCCGTTGTTGATAAATGGAAGCTCGTTGACGTGCAGTGCGTGCAGTACCAGCTTGATACCAATAAATCCAAGGATTACAGCTAGTCCGTAGTTGAGGTACACAAGACGTTCGAGCAGTCCGTCGACGAGGAAGAACAGCTGACGCAAGCCAAGGAGCGAGAAGGCGTTGGCAGCAAAGACCAAGTATGGGTCTTGTGTTAGACCAAAGATCGCTGGGATTGAGTCGACCGCGAACAGTAGGTCTGCTGAACCAATAGCAAACATAACGATCAGCATTGGTGTGACCATACGTTTGCCGTCAACTTTAACGAACACGCGGTCGCCCACGTATGAGTCGGTCAGAGGAAGCACTTTACGCAGCTTTTTAATCAACGCGTTTTCGTGATACTCATCTTCGCTCTTGGCTGGCATAGCTTGGTGGATTGCAGTCCAGATGAGGAACGCACCGAAGATGTAAAACACCCACGAGAAGTTCTCAATGACTGCCGCACCGAGCAAAATAAAGACGGTACGGAAAATCAATGCAACGACAATTCCGAAGAGCAAAACTTTTTGCTGGTCTTCACGAGGCACTTTAAACGCTGCCATGATCAAAATGAAGACGAACAGGTTGTCAATAGACAACGACTTCTCTGTCAGGTAACCGGCAAAATATTCGGTTCCCATTTGGCTACCGTAGGAAACCCAAATGTATACACCGAACACGATAGCTATTGCTATATATACAGCCGACCAGATGGCTGCTTCTTTAATGGTTGGGGCGTGTGGTTTTCTTACGTGTCCAACAAAGTCAACCGCCAGCATGACGATGACAAGGGTAACCGTAACGATCCACAAAACGATATGAACGCTGTCCACCGATAAACCTCCGGTACATAGGACTGGCACCGAAGGTCTCTCCCGCCTAACACTGTCGTGTGCACATCCATCATGACCCTCGATGAATGTTTAGGCCTACGCTCCCGGGCTAGTCATGGGACTGCCGTGATGACGAAAACGCTGTTGGTGGGATACTCCCCTTCATTCAAGGTCAATTATGAACCATCTATGTTACGTATTGGTGACACATAAAGGTTTTATACGCGTGATATATGTCGCCTCATACATGCCTGCGGTCGTCACGGCACATAAATATAAGGATTATCAGGGTTTATGTGCGAAAGCTGAGCTATCCATGCACGTGGCCCAACTGTGGATACTTTTAACGCGGCAACATGCGCTGCCTGCTCTATTACCTGAGGTATCTGCCATTTTCCCGCGGTAAGAAAGTAGCAGTACGCGCCGTGAAACACGTCTCCAGCGCCAAGAGTGTCTCGTGCATGTACGGATGGCGCAGTTACTATTCCGTGTTGTTGCCCGTGCACCCAACGAATTGGGTGAGCACCATGTGTTTGTACCACTGTGTGTTCGACTCTTTCGGAACTACGTGTAAAAGCGTTGTCCATAAATCCGAGCGGGTCATGGAAATCTGCTGAGGCAACGATGTGAGTCGCTTTAGGCATGAGCCATTCAAACTGTGGCTTCCACCTACCTGCATCAATAACAAGAGGTGTATTCGCTGGCAGATAGTCCAGCACTTCTTCTAGCAGTTGCGGATGGTGCCCGTCTGCGAGCGCAACTGTGGTGTTTTGTAGTGCGTCTGTGATTGTTGTTCGCAGTGTGTCGGTTATTTCCCATGTGTTGAAGGTTCCTCCGTCTGGGGAGATGACGCTGCGGTCGCCGTTTGTTTCGAGCACTGTGATCGCTGATATGCCGATGCCTGTGCCTGTTGGGGCGCAGTCGATGATTGTGACGCCGTAGTGTTCGAGGTCTGCGCGGGCGATCTGGCTGGCTGGTGAGTCGCCGAGGAGTGTGATGAGGGTGGCGTGTCCGCCGAGGGCTGCATAGGTGAGTGCGGCGTTGGCGGCTGGGCCGCCTGCGGCTATGTCTTGTTGGTGGGCGGTAATTTTTTCGTTTTGGTGTGGGGGTTTGTTGACTCGGTTGAGTACGTCAAGGACGGTTAGTCCGATGAATACTCCGTGCGGGGTGGCAGGTGGTGTTGCGGTCATGGTTATTTTGTTGCTTCGTTCATGTGGCGTAGTTCTTTTTTGAGGTCGGAGAGTTCGTCACGTAGTCGGGCTGCTAGTTCGAATTGTAGTGAGGCTGCGGCTTCGTGCATTTGTGCGGTGAGTTGTTCGATGAGTTCTGTGAGGTCTGAGCTGGCGGTGACGGTGAAGGCTCGTTCGACAGCTGAGTCTGCGGTTGCTCTATCAGTGGTTTTTCGGTGTCCGCTTTTGAGGAGGCTTTGTGTGTCGATGTCTTCGCGGGCGAGCATGTCGGTGACGTCGGCGATTTTTTTGCGTAGTGGTTGTGGGTCGATGTTGTGTTGTGTGTTGTAGGCGATTTGTTTTTCGCGGCGGCGTTCGGTTTCTTCGATTGCTTGGCTCATTGCTGGGGTGATGGTGTCTGCGTACATGTGTACTTCGCCTGAGACGTTACGTGCGGCTCGTCCGATGGTTTGGATGAGTGATCGTGGTGATCGTAGGAATCCTTGTTTGTCTGCGTCGAGGATGGCTACGAGGGAGACTTCTGGTAGGTCGAGTCCTTCGCGGAGGAGGTTGATGCCGACGAGAACATCGAATTCGCCTAGGCGTAGTCCTCGTAGGAGTTCGACTCGTTTGAGTGTGTCGATGTCGGAGTGGAGGTATTGGATGCGTACGCCTTTGTCGAGGAAGTAGTCGGTGAGGTCTTCCGCCATTTTCTTTGTCAGTGTTGTGACGAGGACTCGTTCGTCTTGTGCGACGCGTTGTCGGATTTCGTCGAGTAGGTCGTCGATTTGTCCTTTGGTGGGTTTGACGGTGACTTTCGGGTCGATGAGTCCTGTGGGGCGGATGATTTGTTCTACGGCACCGTCTGATAGTGCCATTTCGTAATCGCCGGGCGTGGCTGATAGGTATACGGTTTGTCCGATTCGTTCGACGAATTCTTCCCATTTGAGTGGGCGGTTGTCCATTGCGCTGGGGAGCCTGAAGCCGTGTTCGACGAGGCTGCGTTTTCGTGACATGTCGCCTTCGTACATGGCGCCGATTTGTGGGACGGTGACGTGGGATTCGTCGATGATGAGGAGGAAGTCGTCTGGGAAGTAGTCGAGGAGTGTGTGTGGTGGTGTGCCGGCTTCTCGTCCATCGATGTGGCGGGAGTAGTTTTCGATGCCGGAGCAGCTTCCTATTTGCCGCATCATTTCTATGTCGTAGGTTGTGCGCATGCGGAGGCGTTGTGCTTCGAGGAGTTTGTTGTTTCGTTCTAGTTCTTCGAGCCGGGTTTCTAGTTCTGCTTCGATGCGGTTGATGGCTTTTTCCATGCGTTCTGGGCCGGCTACATAGTGTGTGGCGGGGAATATGTGGGTTGTTTCTACTTGTGTGACTACTTCTCCGGTGAGCGGGTGCAGAGTGTAGATGGCGTCGATTTCGTCGCCGAAGAATTCGAGGCGGATTGCGAGTTCTTCGTAGACGGGGATTATTTCTACGGTGTCGCCTCGTACGCGGAAGGTTCCTCGGGTGAATGCGACGTCGTTTCGTGCGTATTGCATGATGACGAATTGTTTGAGGAGTTCGTCGCGGTCTATTTCGTCGCCGACGGTTAGTTGCACCATGCGGTCTACGTATTCTTGTGGTGTTCCTAGCCCGTAAATGCATGACACTGAGGCGACGACGACGACGTCTCTGCGTGTGAGGAGTGAGTTGGTTGCTGAGTGTCTGAGGCGTTCTACTTCCTCGTTTATTGAGGAGTCTTTTTCGATGTATGTGTCTGTTTGGGCTATGTATGCTTCGGGTTGGTAGTAGTCGTAGTAGGACACGAAGTATTCAACGGCGTTGTTGGGTAGGAGTTCGCGAAATTCTGTTGCTAGTTGTGCGGCGAGGGTTTTGTTTGGTGCCATCACGAGTGTGGGGCGTTGTAGTTCTTCGATGAGCCACGCGCTGGTTGCTGATTTTCCGGTACCGGTTGCGCCGAGAAGTACGATGTCTTTTTCTCCGCCTCGCAGGCGTGTTGCTAGTTCGGCGATTGCGGTTGGCTGGTCTCCTGCAGGGCTGAACTCGGAGATTACTTCTATCCGGTTGGCTGCACGAACAAGATCGGTTTCAGGACGCATACCTATAACTTATATGGGTCCCTCTGACATTCCACAGCGCAGAGGGGCAACCTTGGGACTTCACCTAGGACCTTTTCACTATTTTTCTCGTTTTTATTCTGTTTTACTGTCCGTATGCCACAAAAGACCTCTGGCCGAGGCCCCGTGCAGAGTGTTCCGCGTTTACGTTCTGAACAGTTCGCTAGGTATGCCCGACATCTGGCTTTACCGCAGGTAGGTATTGCAGGACAAGAACGTTTACTTAGTGCACATGTGCTTGTCGTTGGTACTGGAGGATTAGGGGCCCCGGCTCTCACCTACCTCACAGCCGCAGGAGTTGGCACTATCACGGTAATAGATGACGACACAGTGTCTTTGTCTAATCTGCAACGTCAAGTTCTCTTCACTGCCGATGACCTTGGCAAACTTAAGGTGGAGGTAACACGCCGGGCCTTAGCTGCGTTGAACCCTGATGTCACGATTCAAGCAATTGCACAACGTTTGACTGCGGAGAATGTCAACAAGCTGGTGGCGAACGTCGATCTAGTGATTGATGGGACCGACAATTTTGATACGCGATATCTCCTCAACGATGCCTGCGTAACTGCGGGAGTTCCCTACATTTGGGCTGCTATCTACCAGTTCGATGCACAAATGTCTGTCTTCGGATATAACAACGGCCCCTGTTACAGGTGCATCTTTCCGTCGCAACCACAGCCTGGCACAGTCCCAACATGCGCTTCAGGTGGCGTCATCGGTGTTTTACCCGGCATGGTCGGCACGCTCCAGGCAATGGAAGCTATCAAACTCTTGCTTGAAGTTGGCACACCACTTTCGGGAAAAATTGCTGTTCTTGACGCACTCACTACAGGCTGGCAGTACCTGCCACTAGCCAAGAATCCCAGCTGCCCCACGTGCAGCATCCCCCTTGCCGACGAGTCGGTAGCCCTGACCATGCCTCTCACCTCTGCCGGGTGCGGCACGGGAATCCGCACAGCGGATGCCCACGGGACAACGAACCACAGCGAGACGAACGCAGAACTAAGCCGGATCGTCGCCAATCTGCCGGAAGACACCCTCCTGCTTGATGTCAGAACTCAGGCCGAGCATAGCGAATACGCGATTCCCGAATCACTCAACATTCCCCTCGATGAACTCCTCGCAGAGCCATCCAAGGTGCCACCGGCATCAGCAACGTTAGTGTACTGCGCTTCCGGACAGCGTTCCGCGATTGCGGCTGCTGCCCTGACGGCATCACACAGAAAACAGGTCAGTCACCTTACAGGCGGTCTGGCCGCCCTCACAGAAAGACCTCAGAAGTGAAAACCACTCGTATCATCAACGCGCGACGCGCCGCTGTTGCACTGCTCGTCACTCTAATTCTGGGTGCCACCACCGTAGGTTGCTCCTCATCAGCCGATGAACCCAAGGAAATCACCGTTTTTGCCGCCGCATCCCTGCGGGCCTCATTCGAGGAACTGGGGCAGAGCTTTGAAACAAACGAGGGCGTCAAGGTCAACTTCAACTTCGGCAACTCGCACGCACTGGCCGTGGGCATCGCTGAAGGCAACGCGGGAGACGTGTTCGCCAGCGCAGACCTCGCCGCAATGGATGACGCAAACATCACCGACTTCGCTCAGTTCGCAACCAACGAACTCACCATTGCTGTCCGCGCCGACGCCACCGACGCGCTCACAACACGGGAGGAACTCGAAAGCGTGGGAGTTGCCCAGTGCGTCGAAACCGCGCCGTGCGGCATCCTCGCCCGCGAATTCGCCGCCACCAACAACCTTGACCTTGACATCCGCACCGAAGGCTCAGACGTATCGAACACCTTCGCGGCGCTGCTCACCGATCAGGTCGATGCAGCCCTCGTCTATTCAACCGACGCCACAGGCAACGTAGACACCGTGATCGCCGAGATTCCTGATCTCACGTTCCCCGCAACCACCTACGCAATCGCACCGACAAGCGATGTGGCCACGGCGCAGGAATTCGTCGACTTCGTGCTGAGCCCAGATGGTCAAGCGGTTCTTGCCACCTACGGTTTTGGAGCAGCACCTCAGTAATGCGTTCCGTCGCACACACCCCACACTCGAGCGACTCGACTACGCCGCGCAGTAAAAACACGCGGCGTAGTTCGACCGCACTGCCGCGCTGGGCAGGGTTCAGCGCGGCAGTCGCATGCCTGTTTCTCGCGGTACCCCTCCTCGCACTGCTTGCTCGCGTACCAATAGCACGAGTACCGCAGGTAATTGCCCAGCCATCCGTACGTGATGCACTCACGCTTTCACTCACAACAGCCGCTACCGCAGCACTCATTGCAACAGTGATTGGCGTGCCAACAGCATGGTGGCTGGCACACAATACGCATCGAGTTGGCGGTTTCGTGCGCACAGTCGTTTCCGTGCCGCTTGTCCTTCCGCCGGTGGTTACCGGGGTCGCGCTACTGTACACATTTGGTCGGCGCTCCTGGATCGGCGGCTGGTTCGAAGCCTTTGGCATACAGATTCCCTACAGCGTCGCAGCGATCGTGATAGCTCAGACATTTGTTGCCATGCCATTCCTTGTCACCAACATGGAGTCCGCCTTCACAACACTCGGCAGCAAACACTTCGAGGCAGGACTCACCTACGGCATGTCCCCGTTCCGGGCGTTCTTCTCCGTTGTGCTGCCAGCAGTCAAGCCCGCAGCAATCGCCTCCATTGCTCTCGGGTTTGCCCGTGCCCTCGGAGAGTTCGGGGCAACGCTCACCTTTGCCGGAGCGATTAAGGGACACACCCAAACCCTGCCCACGGCGATCAACGAGTTTCTCGGCTATGACCTCGATGCGGCACTCACCGCATCCGCAATCATGCTGCTGATTTCCTGCATCATTCTGGGAGTGCTGCGAATGCGCACGAAGGGCCAAGCCCTATGACACTGAACTGCACCATCACCGGAAACGCCTCACGAAGCCTTCCCCTAGACATCTCCTTAAGCGTTGAACCAGGAATGCGGGTCGCCCTTGTGGGACCGAACGGTTGCGGAAAGACCTCAACCCTACGGATTCTCGCGGGACTCGATGCCGCTGAGCATGGCACCATCATTAGCCTCAACAACCGTGTACTCCTCACCGATGCTGAACGTACCTCGGTTCATGCCTGGCAGCGTGGCATACCCATGGTGTTCCCAGAACCACGGCTTGTCCCCTCCTTTACAGTACGCCGCAGTATTGAACAGGTCGCCAAACTCAGGCGCACCCGCAGTGCAGCACACACCGTCACACAGCAACTCCTGAGTGCCTTCGACATAGAACACCTGCGCGACCGTCGCGTTCGAACACTCTCGTCTGGACAAACCGCACGCGTCTCCCTCGCCCGAGCACTCGCCTCCGAGGGTGGGGCGCTCCTGCTCGATGAACCGTTTGCGAACCTGGATAGCGGAGCCGCCTCCGAGGCTCGTCGCCTGCTGAGCAGATACGCCACCGAACACAACCTCCCCCTCGTGTTCACCAGCCATCAGGTGCTCGACGTATTCGCGCTTGCCACCCACATCGCGGTGCTTGACGAGGGAAAACTGGTGCAGTTCGCGCCAGTCAGCGAAGTCGCCTCTCTCCCTCGCTCGCATTTCGCCGCCGAGTTCCTTGGGCTCAATCTCATTCCGGTTTCCGCAAGCACCGACTCCCAAGCACCCATCGTTGCGGTAGACACCTCCACCCCGACGCCACGCGAGATCCATCTCGACTACGCACCTACCGCCAGCAGGTTTGTATCCTGTGCACCCACCGACGTAACCCTTGAACTTCCCACCGGTTCACCATCCGATCTGGTGTCAGCGCGCAATCAGTGGACCATGCAGGTCAGCCACGTCGAAGTCATGGGTTCCCTCGCCCGAGTCGAACTCGAAGGCTCGTTCCCGCTCCGTGCGGACATCACCACTCGATCCGTCGCTCACCTGGCACTCCAACCAGGGACAACAGTTCGAGCGAGCATCAAGGCGACCGCACTACGCGTCTATGGAGCCTGAATATGACACACAGAGAAACTCGCCCAACCATGGCACTCATCGTCGTTGCAGGCGGTTCCAGCCAACGGATGGGGGGAACCGACAAGGCACTCATGCAGGTGGGCGAGAAGTCCTACCTCCAACACGTGATCAGCGAGGCCACACCACACTGCGTGGAGACCGTGATAGTTGGACCGCGCCGTGACCTTTACCCCGACAACGTGGTGAACTGGACCATGGAGGACCCACCAGGCGCAGGCCCACTCGCAGGGCTCGCAGCCGGATTCACTGCGCTCCGCAGTCAAGCCACACACTGTGCTGTCCTCAGTTGCGATGCCCCATTTGCTGGCCGCGCACTGCCCAAGCTCTTCGCACACCTGATCGCCCTACGCCACCAAGGAAACGCCTACGATGCCGTTCTGGCACAGGACACGGCCGGCTACCCGCAACCGCTCATCGCCGTCTACGACCGCACCGCCGCCAGTTACGCACTGAAGCGACTGCAAGCAGCCGATCGCATCAATAATTCACCGCTTCGATTGCTGGAACGGACACTGAAGACCACCACATTGGAAATCAGTGGCGTGGAAAGCATGGATGTCGACACGATGGCGGACCATGACATGCTCGAACACCTCATACACACAGAAACCCGACACACACGGAAAGTAGGACAATGAACGTTACCGTAGCCCAGTGGGCGCAACAACTTGCCACCACCCTTGAACTCGACACAGAAACAGCGCTCGAACCTGAGATCGTTGAGTTACTCGACCTCACCCGCGAGGTCGCACACAACGTCGCCCGCCCTGCCGGTCCAATCTCCACATACTACGTGGGGCTTGCCGTTGGTCTATCTGGCGGCGACAACGACAAGGCACGCGAGATTATCGCGGCCATCCGTGAACTCGTGCCAGCTCCAACGGATGAGTCATGATGAACAGCCGTCAATACGCGGTGACGTTCACCTACTACGCTGCGGTGCGCGCAGCATCAGGGAGCACCCATAGCGAAACGTTCACGGCCGCGTCGATTGCCGACGCCCGAACTCAGGCCATTACCCGGCACGGCCCCGAATTCGAACAGGTTGTTGCACGCAGTTCCTACCTGCTCGATGGCCTACGCCAAGACGGTCAAGACTTCGATCGCCCTCTGACCAAGGACGTTGCCGTAGACATTCTCCCGCCATTCGCAGGTGGGTAAAACGCGCTGGCGGGTAAAACTGCCTAACCACCAATCGCAGACATGCCACGTTCCGGCTGAATGAACCCGGAATCGTTGATACCGTGCCCCGGAAGTTTGGCGGCCACCGCCACGCCCAGCATCCGTGCAAGGTCGTCGTCGGTGACACCCGAACGGATAGCATCGCGCAGATCCAGTTCCTCGCGGGCAAACAGACAGTTGCGTACCTGTCCGTCAGAGGTGAGCCGGATGCGATCGCAGGCTCCGCAGAATGGGCGAGTCACCGAGGCAATAATCCCAACAGTCGCAGATGTGCCATTCACATACCATCTTTCGGCGGGAGCAGCACCACGCACCGGAACCGGCTCAAGGGTGAACTGCTGAGACAATTGAGCAAAGATCTCATCGGCGGTGATCATGCGCTCACGAGTCCAAGTATGCCCTGCATCAAGCGGCATCTGCTCGATGAAGCGCAGCTCATAGCCCCGATCAAGCGCAAAGTTCAACAGTTGCGGAGCCTCATCATCGTTCACGTCCCGCATCAACACCGTGTTAATCTTTGTTCCCGTAAAACCTGCCGCGTCAGCGGCTTCCAGCCCACGCAACACGTCACCCAACCGCGAGCGCCGGGTGAGTTCCGCGAATCGGGTCTCGTCAAGGGTGTCGAGTGAGACGTTGAGTCTGGTCAGTCCTGCGTCGCGCAGTCCTCCAGCGAGTAGGTGTAGGCGCAGACCATTGGTGGTCATTGAGATTTCTGGTACGCCGTCAAGTGACGCTAGCCGCCGTGTTATTGCGAGCACGTCCTTGTGAAGTAGTGGCTCGCCTCCGGTGAGTCGGATTTCGTTGATTCCGTGTTCGGTTGCCACTCGGGCGATGCGTACAAGTTCGTCAACGGTGAGTTGTTGGCTTTTGGCGAGCCATTCCATGCCTTCTTCCGGCATGCAGTAGGTGCAGCGGAGGTTGCACTTGTCTGTCAGTGAGATGCGTAGGTCTCGGTGTCTGCGTCCATAACTGTCCATTAGTAATTCATCGGTGCGTGGGCTGGTCCGGGGAGTTACGGTCATAGCGACCCCACCCATTCTTGGGTTCCGTCGTCGAAGAACTGGTTCTTCCAGATGGGCAGTCGAGCCTTGATCTCCTCGACGAGTTGAGCGCAGCAACCGAAGGCCTCGGCCCGGTGAGCTGAGGCGACCGCTGCGGCCAGTGCGACATGTCCGACCTCTAGAGTTCCGATTCTGTGACTCACTGCGATCCGGACGCCGGGGAATCTACTGGCCATGTCGGTGGCGATGTCACTCAGTATTTCTGCGGCCCGTGGGTGCCCCTCGTAGTCGAGTCTGGTCACGCCCGCACGTGAGTCGTGGTTGCGAACGACACCACCGAATGAGACGACGGCGCCCACGCGAGGGTCTTCCACCAGGTTCTCATGGTAGGTAACGTTCAGTTCGTCCGTGGTGATGGACGTGAAGACCACAACGGATTCCTCAGTCATATGGTGTTCCTTCAGTGATCGGCGTCTGCGAGTTGGCTGTGTAGGTGTTCGCGGACTGTGTCGAGTATTGCGAGACCGTCGCGGACCGCGTGTGGAGAACCGGGCAGGGTGACAACGGCAGTGCGATCGATGAGGCCGGCGATTGACCGGCTGAGGAGAGCGCCGGGGGCCTTGCCGATGCCGCTGTTCTGTAGCGCGTTGGTGAGTGCGGGCAGCGTTGTGCTGAGCATTGGTGTCACGGCCTGTGGGGTGAGGTCACGTGAGGTGATTCCGGTGCCTCCGGTGGTGATGATCAGCCATGCCCCGGCGCCCTGTAGGTCCGTGATGGCGGTGCGGATGTGTGTGATGTCGTCTGGTGTCAGCCGATTATCGACGAGGTGCCCCCACCCTTGGACGTGTTCTGTGATTGCGGGTCCAGTGTGGTCGGGGCGTTCGCCCGTGAATGACCTGTCGGAGATAGTCACCACGCCGACTACCGGTGTGTCTTTCGTTGTTGGTTGTGTTGGTGGTGCGTCTGTCTTGCTGTCTACAGGTGGTGTGGACGTGCGAGTCCACTCACCTGAGCGGCCTCCCGCCTTGTGATCAATGCGTGCATAGGAGATGTGAGCACCGCGGTCAACCGCCTTGATCATGTCGATGATGTTCAGCGCAGCAGTTGTTGCCGCTGTGAGGGCTTCCATCTCGATTCCGGTGCGGTCGGTTGTGGTCACTCGCGTTTGGGTATGTACGCCCTCGTCTTGGACCGTGATCTCAACCTTCACACCGGTAATGGCAATCGGGTGGCACAGCGGGATGAGGTCCGGGGTTTTCTTCACGCTTGCGATTGCAGCGACGCGTGCCACTGCGAGTGCATCGCCTTTCTTGAGTTCACCGCTGCGCAGGAGGCGGACCGCTTCGGTGTTACACGACACGAATGAGCTCGCGTGGGCGATACGTTCTGTGACGGCCTTGTGGGCGACGTCAACCATGTGGACGTGTCCAGCAGCTGTCACGTGTGTGAGACGGTCAGACTCTTTTCCCAATTTACTTTTCTCCTTGTTCGTTGGCAGTATTGGTCAGTGTGACAAGCGAATTTCCCCTCATTGAGCCTACGTGGCATGTCGCTCATCAAACCGCACATACTATTGCGACTGCGTTACGTTCTGAACTTGTTCCGGTCGCGCATGCTGTAGGTCGGGTCTTGGCCACGGATGTGCGCTCCCTCATCGACCTTCCTCTCGACACTACATCAGCGATGGATGGCTGGGCGGTTGGCGGTAGCCATGGGCCGTGGCGGGTGGTAGATGGGCAAGCGTTGGCGGGGCATGTCTCGCAGGTGACGCTCACACCGGACACCGCTGTTCTCATCGCGACGGGCGGGGTCATTCCTGCTGGAACGTTCGGTGTGGTGCGCCGCGAGTTTGCGGAGACCTTTGGTGATGGCGCAGATGGATTCGTGCGTGCCACACGCGAGTCTGAGCCGTTCGCACATTCTCATGTACGTCCTTCCGGTGACGAGGCAAAGCGGGACGAGATTTTGGTGCCTGCCGGAACCCGCTTGTCCCCCGCCCACACCGCTCTTGCGGCGATGGCGGGATATGACACGCTTGAGGTGCGCTGCGGTGTCTCATGCGAGATCCTTGTGCTTGGCGACGAGGTCCTCCGTTCCGGTATTCCACGTTCCGGTCAGGTCCGTGATGCGTTTGAGCCGCAGTTCGCGGCCTACGCGGCGCTGCTTGGGTTGGAGGTGACCGGGTTCCGGTTCATCCCCGACACCATCGAGGCCACAACCGAAGCTCTAGCCGCCTCCACCGCAACGGTGGTCCTCTCGACCGGTGGCACCGCCGCTGGTCCAAAAGACTTCCTACACCGTGCCCTTACATCAGTGGGGGCACAGTTGGTCATCGACTCGATTGCCATGCGACCAGGGCACCCCAATCTTCTTGCACGGCGAGGCGATCAGTTTTTCGTCGGCCTGCCTGGCAATCCTCTCTCTGCATCCTTGGGCGGGATGCTTACGCTGGTTCGCCCTCTGGCCTGCGGCCTGTTGGGGATGCCGTTACCGGAACTCACCAGCGCCCTAACCACAGCGTCGATCAAAGCGCCCGCCCACGACACCCGTCTCGTTCCAGTCACAATTGAGAACCGGTCGGGGACTCTGTTTGTCACGGAACTGCCCTGGTTGAACTCCGGGATGATGCGCGGGCTGGCACATGCTGATGCCGTTGCGGTCATCCCTCCTGGCGGTGTCGGTGAGGAAGAGGTGGTTGAGGTGCTTGCCCTTGCTTGGTAGCATCGCACCTCAACCCGCGATCACCGCTTGACCGGCTGCTTAAGAGTCGGAGAGATGTCCGGCTCGAACCTGCGGCGGTACACCACAAACGGCCTAGTCATATACATGATGGGGATCGACCACACGTGCACCAGCCTGGTGAAGGGCCACACCGCAAGCATCAGACATGCGAGTACGATGTGCAGTTGATACCAGAACGGCGCCCCAGCAACCAGTGAACTGTCCGGCTGCAGGATGAACAACTGCCGGAACCACACCGAGATGGTGCCGCGATATTCATAGCCTTCACCGAACACATTGATGGCAACTGTCTGCCACATTCCCACAAATATCTCGGCGGTCAGCAGAATATAGAGCACGTAGTCCCATCCGGTGGTGACCACCTTGATGCGCTCTGAATACCAGAACCTCCGGATCAGCAGAATAATGAGTCCTGCACTCAGGAAAACCCCGGCAACTGTTCCAGCTGCCACAGCGACCACGTGATAGGTGTGGTCGGAGATACCCACAAACCTAGTCCACGAGGGAGGGATCAACAGCCCTCCGATGTGGCCGAGGATGGCGAACAGTGCGCCGAAGTGGAACAGCGGAGACCCCAAGCGTAACCACCGATTCTCGAGTACCTGACTGGTGCGTGTGGTCCACCCGTACTGGTCGTGGCGGTAGCGCCAGATGTGACCCACCACAAAGATGGCTAGGCACACATACGGGAAAACAACGTAGAGGAAGGTGTTCATTGAGGTTCTCGTTTCTCCGAGCAGGTGTAGGCAGGCGGACCAAACGGGACATTCGCATCGGCTTGCCCGTATCCCGCAAGCGGTGATTCGAGACCTATGGAATCCTGTGGTGGACCAGCGCTGATGAGTTGCCTGGCCTCATCGAGTTGTTTTTGCGTGATTGGACCGAGTAGCACGTTCACGGCATCAAACAGCAGCGAGTACGCTGTTTTCCGTTTGCGCAGTGCGGTGCGGATAACCTCCAGCCCGCTGCGGTGCATGCGTAACAGCCCTTCCCCCACACCCGGACCGGTTGTGGCCGCGAACTCAAGAACCATCGGCAGATAGTCCGGGAGTTCGTTCTCCGGCGGCGTGAATCCGTAGGCGCGATACCGCTGCTTGAACATCAGCAGCGACATACCCCGTTGACGAGTATCGCCATGCAGGTAGTACGTCAGGAACAGCGAGCAGTTTCGCCGCAGGTCAAAGGTCTCCACGTAGTGGCGGCGTGCCTCTTGCAGCTCAAAGCGGGAGAACTTCTCCCAAAACTCTTGAATCAGGGAGGCTGCGGCAGACCGCGGTAGCGCGTCCACTGCCTGAGTCAGATCGTCGCGCAGGCTGTCAAATTCCTCGTCCGGGTAGCCCAGCAGAACCGAGATGAGTGCAAGAACGTCAGCACGTCCCGGTATCTCCACCAGATCCCTGCGTTTCGAACGCCTGAACAGCGGGATAGCGACTGGCTTACGTCCGGTAGCTGCTGCAGTCACTGTGGCCTCCTACGTTGCAGGGTAAGGGAGACCTTGCCGCCGCGTGCAGCCGCCGCACTCATGCCCGGTCCGCCAGGACCATCCAGCGAACACCCTGACGCCCACGAGGCCATCTCCGCAGCCCGTTCTGTGTGGGCTTTCGGGATGACGTAACGATCGCTCATCTTAGCGATGGCAAGAAGCCGATACATTTCCTCAATGTCCTCGCCGCTCATGCCGATCTTCTCGATGATGTCGGTGCTGATCTCACCACCCACCGTGCGATTACGCATGTACGTGCGCATTCCGGCCAGTTTCATCAAGACACCGGCCACCACATCGACGTCCCCGGCAGAGAAGATCGAGGCAAGATATTGCATGGGGATGCGCAGAGAAGCAATGGTGTGGAACACCTCGTCCGCACTCGTGTTGTCAGCCCCAAGTTCTTCGGTCACATCCAGCACTGGCGAAAGCGGCGGCACATACCAGACCATCGGCATCGTACGGTACTCGGGGTGCAGTGGCAGCGCGATCTTGTACTTGTGGATGAGTTTGTAGATCGGCGATTCCTGAGCGGCCTTCAACCAGTCCTCCGGGATACCCTCGCCACGGGCCGCCGCAAGGACCTCCGGGTCGAACGGATCGAGAATGATGTTGCGCTGAGCATCAAGCAGTTCCCTATCGTCTTTCACCGATGCCGCTGCCTCCACGCCATCCGCGTCATAGAGCACAATGCCGATGTAACGCAGTCGTCCTACACAGGTTTCGGCACACACCGTCGGCATACCCGCCTCGATCCGAGGGAAGCAGAAGGTGCACTTCTCGGCCTTGCCAGTCTGGTGGTTGATGTACACCTTCTTGTACGGACAGGCCGATACGCACATGCGCCAGCCACGGCATTTGTCCTGGTCCACTAGGACGATACCGTCCTCCACCCGCTTGTACATTGCCGAAGACGGGCACGCAGAGACACAGGCTGGATTCAGGCAATGTTCACAGATCCGCGGCAGGTGGAA
This sequence comes from Timonella sp. A28, assembly GCF_051200815.1. Classification (GTDB taxonomy): domain Bacteria; phylum Actinomycetota; class Actinomycetes; order Actinomycetales; family Cellulomonadaceae; genus Timonella. The sequence goes on from NZ_CP195159.1 coordinate 688,083, forward strand.
CATGAAGGTCTGCTCAAAGGACATCTTGACCTTGTCGGCCATCCCCTTAAGATTCGGGTCCAAGTGGGCGATCTCTGGCGAACCGGCCAGGTCATCGTCCCAGTTGGCCCCCCATTCGATCTTCATATCCTTGCCCGTGATCGCTGACTTCGGGCGCGCCACGGGGACGTCATCGCCCGCAGGGGCGGTGACAAGCTGATCGAAATCGTAGGTGGCCGGCTCGTAGTAGTCATCCAGTGAGGGCAGGTCCGGGTTCGCAAAGATGTTTGCAAGCCTGCGCAGCCTGCCACCGGACCGCAGACGAAGCTTTCCCCTACGGTCGAGTTCCCAACCACCGCGCCACTGGTCCTGATCCTCATACCCACGCGGATAGCCCAGCCCTGGCTTGGTTTCCACGTTGTTGAACCAGACGTACTCAACGCCATCGCGGTTCGTCCAGGTCTGCTTACACGTGACCGAGCAGGTGTGGCAGCCAATGCACTTGTCGAGGTTCATGACCATCGCGACTTGACTCATGACACGCATCAGTACTGAACCTCCTGTGACCGGCGACGGATAACGGTGAGTTCGTCACGCTGGTTGCCCGTCGGGCCGTAGTAGTTGAACGCATAGGTGAACTGTCCATAGCCACCAAGGAAATGCGAGGGTTTCATCATGATCATGGTGAGCGCGTTGTGGATTCCACCGCGCTTACCCGTGGTCTCGGTCTTAGGCACGTCCATGTTCCGGTCCTTGGAGTGGTACATGTACGCCGTGCCCTGCGGCATCCGGTGACTGACCACCGCACGGCACGTCACGACACCGTTACGGTTGACCGCCTCGATCCATTCGTTGTCCTTGATGCCAGCCTCCGCGGCATCCTCCACGGACATCCAGATCACAGGACCGCCGCGAGACAGTCCAAGCATGTACGGGTTGTCCTGGTACTGCGAGTGAATGGACCACTTTGAGTGCGGGGTCAGATACCGGACGGTAACTCCCGCGCCCTTTCCATCCGTAAACCCCTGATCACCGTAGTGGCGGGCCATATCGAGCGGAGGACGGTAGGTGGGCAGTTGCTCGCCGAGCGCCTGCATCCAATCGTGATCCACAAAGTAGTGCTGACGCCCCGTAATCGTGTGCCACGGTTTTTCCTTTTCAAGGTTGATCGTGAACGGCGAGTACCTACGCCCGCCCTTCTCCGAACCGGACCACTCATATGTGGTGAACACTGGCTGCGGCCCACTCAACGCCTGAGCGAACGTGATCTTACGTTCCTCGTTCTCCTCAGCAAGGTCATGCATCTTCTTACCGACCCGCTTCTCCAACTCCTTGAAACCCGCAACAGAGACTTCACCGTTGGTTGCCCCAGACAGGGCGAGGATTGCCTCGCAGAAGTGATAGGCGGATTCAAGGCGAGGACGCCCCTTGCCCACTCCTTCGCGCTGAACGCCGTTGAGTTTAGCCAGGTGTTCAATAGCTGATTCCGGCACTATCGTCACGCCCTTGACTGTCGTGCCCGCAGTAGAGATCAGCGGACCAACGGCGCGCATCTTCTCGCCGATCTTGGTGTAGTCGCGCTCAATCGTGACCAGACGTGGCATCGTCACGCCCGGAATCGGGTCAATCTCACCAGTCTTCCAGTCCCTCACAACGCCGTGCGGCTGAGCCATCTCATCCGGGGTGTCGTGTGTGAGCGGTGCGGCGATGACATCCGTGCGAGTCCCAAGATGCACCTTGGACATCTCCGAGACCTTGTCCGCGATAACTAGGAACGCGTCATAGTCGGTGCGCGACTCCCATGCCGGTGTGATGGCGGCATTGAGCGCATGCACAAACGGGTGCATGTCCGTGGTGGAGAGGTCCTGTTTCTCATACCACGTGGCAGCCGGAAGAACGATGTCGGAGAACAGCGCCGACCCGGTCATCCGGAAGTCAATCGTGGTCAGCAGATCCAGCTTGCCACGCGCTGCGTTCTCCCGCCAGGCGATGTCCCGTGGCCGCATAGCCTCCGGGGTTTCCATGCCTCGCACGGCATCGGTCGTCCCGAGCAGGTGCCGCATGAAGTACTCATTGCCCTTCGCTGAGTTACCGATCAGGTTTGACCGCCACAAGGTGAGCACCCGCGGGAAGTTCTCTGGGGCGTCAGGGTCCTCAATCGCAAACTTCAGCGTGCCCTCGCGCAACTGATCCACCACATAATCCGCAACGGGCTGACCCAGCGCTTCCGCCTCGTCGCAAATCTGCAGCGGATTGCGGTCAAAGCCGGGGTGCCCCGGAGTCCACCCAAGCCGCTGGGCTTGGGCCAGACAATCTGCAAATGACGTGCGCCCGAGTCGCTTACCCGAGGCCGGAGACATCAACTCGGCAGCATCAAACCCGTCGTACCGCCACTGATCGGTGGCCACATACCAGAACGCCGTACCAGCCATGTGGCGAGTAGGCCGCTGCCAGTCCAACGCAAACGACATATGCTGCTGCCCCGTCACCGGACGGGCCTTCTCCTGACCCACATAGTGCGCCCACCCGCCGCCATTCTTACCCTGGCAGCCCGTCAGTGTCAGCAACGAGATGAACGTACGGTAGATCGTGTCCGAGTGGTACCAGTGGTTAGTGCCCGCTCCCATGACAATCATGGAACGCCCCTGCGTCAACTCCGCGTTGCGCGCAAACTCGCGTGCAATGCGCGCGCACTGTTCCAGCGGAACCCCCGACATTTCCTCCTGCCAGGCCGGAGTGCCCACTACGCTCGCATCGTCGTATCCGAGCGCCCACTGCCCAGGCAGTCCATCGCGCCCTACCCCGTAGTTTGCGAGCATCAGGTCATACACGGTGGTGACCGTTATTCCAGCCACGTCCACGGCAGGAACGCCACGGTTCATGACGGTGCCGCCCTCAGTCTCCCCCTCATCGAATCGAGGCAAAACCACCTCAACCCCACGAGAGGCAACGCCACCAAGGCTCTCCTCATACAGGGAGAGAACCGGGTCTTGTCCTTCAAGGTCTAAATTCCATCGACCTTTGCCCTCATCGGTCCACCTGTCTGCAAGTGTTCCATTAGGCACTGTAATTTTGCCCGTAACAGCGTCAACATAAACCGGACGGAACTCCCCGCGAGTACCTGTTGCACCATAGACTTTATCGTCAGGAAGGTCGGTAGCAGTGAGAAACTTTCCCACGGTAAAAGAACCCTTATCAGTAGGTTCAAGACGAACCAGGAATGGAAGATCCGTAAACTGCTTCGAGTACTGTGCAAAATATGGCACGGTTCTGTCTCGGTAGAACTCAGTCAAAATAACGTGCCCCATCGCGAGCGCCAACGCTCCGTCCGTACCTGGGGCAGGTGCTAGCCAGTCGTCTGCAAACTTCACGTTCTCTGCATAGTCTGGGGATACAGCAACAACTTTTGTGCCTTTGTATCGAGTTTCAGTTAAGAAATGAGCGTCTGGTGTGCGGGTAATTGGGATATTTGATCCCCACATGATCATGTAACTGCTGTTCCACCAGTCCCCTGATTCTGGGACGTCAGTTTGATCGCCCCAGACTTGAGGAGAAGCTGGTGGGAGATCTGCATACCAGTCATAGAAGCTTAAGAGAGTACCACCTATCATCGACAAAAATCTGGTGCCGACTCCAAACGATGCCATGGACATTGCTGGAATAGGTGTGAAGCCCACACAGCGATCTGGCCCATATTTTTTGATTGTGTACACGTGAGCGGCAGCAATCATTTCTGTTGCTAGTTCCCAATCAGCGCGCACAAACCCGCCTTTACCGCGTGCTTGCTTATACAGGGTTGCCTTTAGCGGTGACTCGACAACAGATTCCCAAGCGCGAACGGGATCTCCATGTTCTTTTTTACCTGCCTGATATAACTCAAGCAATACGCTGCGGATGTAAGGGTATTTCACTCGTCCCGGTGAATACGTGTACCAGGAAAACGATGCTCCACGTGGACAGCCTCGTGGTTCGTATTCAGGTGAGTCGGGCCCGGTGGTTGGGTAGTCTGTTCCTTGGTGTTCCCATGTAATCAGTCCGTCTTTTACGTAGACGTCCCATGCACACGACCCTGTGCAGTTCACTCCGTGCGTTGATCGTACAACTTTGTCATGTGACCACCTATTGCGGTAAAACTCATCCCATTCTGAGGGGTCGGTATCAATCAGTGCGTGAGCATTATCAAACACTTCTGTACGTGGAAGCACGTTACGTGTCCGCATAATTTTTTGTACGAGTGATGACATGTCTTCTTGTTGAGAAGCATTCATGTGGTGCCTTCCTTGCCTTGCGGCGTGTTCATGCATAGCTACACAGCCTGAGGGTGGGCCTTTAGTCCGAGATTGGGTTATACGATGATGGCTAAGTTATTCATAGAAACGAATATTCTTGGAAATATCCGCATAGGTGCAGCCTGAGCTACGTGGAACAAATCTCGCCAAAGGAGACGATGATGGTTAATACGCTCAGTCATTACGGATTTGATGGGACGACAGGCAAAAGCAATTACGGTGGCCGTCGTACCCACATCATTCAATTGCTTCGTGATACTCGCGAACCTCTTTCGGTAACTGAGGTTGCTGAAGATGCTGGTGTGCATGTAAACACTGCACGCTTTCACCTTGAGTCGCTTGTTGATGCTGGACTGGCTGAACGTCGCCAACAGCCTCGATCTACTCCAGGTAGGCCAAAGGTTTTGTATGTTGGTATTTTGCCTAACCAAACTCATGAACGGGCTCAAGGTTTTCGTCTGCTTGCAGAGATATTGACCTCTAGTTATTCGCAGACGTGTGAACAGCCAATACAGGCGCTCCACAACATGGGGATGGCGTGGGGTGCTCGCCTTGCTGCGTTGAAAACAGTAGAGCCTCTTTCTGAATTTGAAGCCTTGAAAGCCGTTATCGCAAAACTTGATGCGCTCTGGTATGCGCCAGAACTTGTATCCGCTGATTCTCATGGCATACTGACGAACTCGTACGGTGAGCGTCCGTCCGATCTGCACGGATTTGACTTTCGAATGCGTGCAGGACAGCAAGCGATCGTGCTCAATCATGTTCCCTTTGGCGGGTATCGACACGGACACATTGCACACGTTAACGCACTCAATGCTGGGCTTATCAACGGAATGTTGTCTGAGTTGAGAACTACCGTGCGCGTCACGACGATCATGTACATCACAGGTAAAGACCATGTTGTTGCTCCTCTCATTTCCGTTGATACGCATACGTGGATTCCAGAGTCGATTGTTGTAGAGGCTCTACCTGTTCATTAACTTTTTGCTTCAGCTCTTGGACGAGCGTAAAAATGCCAAGAAACAACTGCACAGGCCACGGCATACACGATGATGAAGGAAAACACCTGCACTCGGCTGAAGTAGTTAAAAGCCACTGAAAAAATGAAGGGCCCAAACGCTGCAATCGCTGCTGTCCAGCCGATGACACCGCCTGCCTGTCGGGCGCTAAAAATCATTGGCATTTGTTTAAAGGTTGAAGCGTTACCGATTCCGGCAAAAAAGAAAATGAGAAGCATGCCAACCATGAAAATTTCTAGATTTGGTTCCTTGTCACGCGTAGACAACTGACCAAAAAGTACGATTCCAGCGGATAGCGCCATGCCTATCCCCGCTACAAAGGTCCATATTGCTCCGCCAAACTTGTCGCATAGCGGACCCCAACTCATACGCACTAGAGAACCTACTAGCGCTCCAAGGAACACCCATTTCAGATATTCTGGACCGAATTGCTGCTTTAAGAGCATGCCAAATGTTCCAGCCAAACCGGAAAAAATTCCAAACGTAAGCACATACTGCATTGTCATCAGCCATGTATGTTTGTTGTTAAAAATGTCGAATTGCTGCTTAAGGTTGGCTTTCATGGGCACTGATTTCAGTGTTGTCCAGGTCAAAGCGCACCCAACCAAAGCAAATGGAATAAATATAAGGCCGGGGTTTTGTAACCATACGAAACTTTCCCCGACTTCTGTTTTTGATACTTGTCCAGCAATCCCAAACATCGAAAAACCAATAGCCCAGGGAACAACAAATTGCACTACAGAGACACCAAAATTTCCAATTCCTGCTTGCAATCCCAGCGCTATACCCTGCTTTGCTTTTGGAAAAAAATACGAAGTTGAAGGCATATAACCAGAGAAAACCCCACCACCGATACCAGCAGCAAGCGCTAATGCAAGCAAAAGCCCGTAAGGCGGCTGCGTGGGTAAGGTGACCACCCAGGTCCATCCGACGAATGGGATAATCATCAAGGCTGAGGAAAGAATCATCATTGGTCGGGTCCCGATGAGCGGCGGCAGTGTCATCCACACCAGGCGTAGAGCCCCACCAGTTAAGCCGGGCATAGCTAAGAGCCAGTATGACTGGCTCTCTGTAAGGTTCCACCCAGTGATGGTTCCAAGAGTTGGTATGAGCGCTCCAGGTAGATACCAAATAATAAAAGCAAGCATTAAATTAAAAGTTGTGACCCACAAAGTAGTCCACGCTATTTTTGAATTCCACGTGTGCGCGTTGTTTGGATCCCACCCCACTAAGTCACGTCGTGCGTCTTTAGTAGTTTCAATGGCGGATGGCGCCGGCCTTTGAGAGATGACCATATCGTAAACCTCGTTTACCGTGCGGTGGAGAAATATGCTGACAGGCTTACGATATGGAGTGAAAATTATGCACTAAAGGCCTTTGGTCCTAGGGATTTTATTAAAAAATAAAAACTCTTAAATCAATAATTTAAGAGTTTTTGATATGTGCTTTTGTTTTAAATTTATTAGATAGTTTTATTAGATACGCTTCTGACACGACCGACACTTTGGCACATAGAAAGTTGAAGCAACTAGTTCTTTCCTAAAAAATCTTTAGAGAAAAATCATGCTGTAAGGGCTGGAGGCAATTGATATCAGAAAACTTTAGAGTGTTACAGATCACAGACTGCGCTGGCGGGTCTTCCTTTTAAGAACTTTGTTCCATGTGTCGTGGACGCGGGTTTCTAGATCTGACAGGTTGCCGTCGTTCATGATCACAAAGTCTGCGGCGGTGCGGCGTTGTTCGTCGGATGCTTGTTGTGCGATTCGGGATTGGGCTTCTTCTTCGCTCATTCCGCGGTACTGTTTCATGCGTTCGATACGGTGTGCCATGGGCGCTTCAACAACGAGTACTGCATCGAATGTGTCTTCTTGTTGTGTTTCGACAAGCAATGGGATGTCGTGGACGACGATTGCTGCTCCGGCGTCTCTAGCGGCTTGGTCGTTTTCGTCTGCGAGGCGTTTTACTTCTGGGTGCACGATCGTGTTGAGTACATGTAGTTCGTCTTTGTTACCAAAAACTAGGTGGGCTAGTGCTGTCCGGTCGAGTTCCCCGTGTTTGGTAAGCACCTGTGCCCCAAAGTGATCTGCGATGCGACGTAAACCAGCGCTCCCTGGTGCTACCGCTTGGCGGGCTAACACGTCATGGTCTATCACGTTCACCTGTAAGGCACGCAACAAACGTGATACTTCTGATTTACCTGATGCAATACCGCCGGTGAGCCCTACACGAAACATACAATCAATACTGCACGGTGTCGTTCAGATACGGTCCGTATACACGCCAGGAGGATAAAACTTGTCTATGCATCGCGGTCCTGGTGGACCTGGTGGGAACTTTCGTTCTTTTCAACAAGATTCATCGGTCAAACATCATGAGTTGAAAAAAGATACGGTGCGTCGTGTCTTAGGGTTCGCGGCTCCTTACAAGAAACAACTTGTTGTGTTTGTTCTTCTCATTTCGGTTGCTGCCGCTTTTACTGCTGTTCAGCCTCTTTTGTTTCAAAAGATTATCGACGATGGTATTTCCACAGGAGATACGACTCTTGTTGTCACGCTTGCTTTAATTGTTGCTGGGCTGGCTCTTGCTGGTGCAGGTTTATCTATCTGGGAGCGTTACACCTCAGCCAAGATAGGTGAAGGTGTGATTTATGATCTTCGGACACAAATTTTTGATCACGTGCAGTCCATGCCGATTGCGTTCTTTGCTCGCACAAAAACTGGTGCTTTGGTGCAACGGCTCAACGGGGATGTGTTGGGTGCACAACAGGCTTTTACTTCTACGCTCTCTCAGGTTGTGTCGAACACTCTGACTGTCGTGTTTGTGCTTATCGCCATGTTCACGATGTCATGGCAGCTCACTCTACTGTCGCTTGTATTGCTTCCCGCGTTTGTGTTCCCTGCACGCTGGTTAGGTCCGCGGTTAGCAAAAATCACGAAGGAAAGTTATCACCTCAACGCTGAAGCAGCTCAAACCATGAATGAGCGGTTTAATGTCTCTGGCGCGTATTTGTCTAAAACTTATGGGAACCCTCAAGCAGAACTTGACCGTTTTGCGCTTCAGGCTGGGCAGGTGCGCGATATTGGCGTTAAAACTGCCATGTATCAGGTAATTTTTCGGGTCACGTTAACGACTATTTCTGCTCTGGCCATAGCCGCGGTATATGGTCTTGGTGGGTTGCAAGCGATCTCGGGAGAATTAAGTGTTGGTGTTGTCGTTGCTTTAGCCGCATATTTGGGTCAGTTGTATGCCCCACTTACGGCGCTTTCTAACGTGCAGGTAACAGTGATGACAGCACTTGTGTCATTTGAACGTGTGCTTGAAGTTCTTGATCTGGAGCCCATGATCAAAGAAAGTTCCTCCCCCAAGGATGTGCTTGCTGCCGTTCACACGACTGGAGCGCACATCGCGTTTCGGGGCGTGTCGTTCAGTTACCCTCGAGCGCAGGATGTGTCTCTTGCATCGTTGGAAAGCGTTTCAACGCTCAGCGTTGAACCAAACGGTGAAACGATCAAGGATTTAAGTTTCCACATTTCACCGGGGCAAACTGTCGCGATTGTGGGGCCTTCCGGCGCCGGAAAAACCACGCTATCTCACTTATTGACGCGCATGTATGATCCAACGCACGGCAGCATTGAAATCGCTGGAGTGAACCTGCGTGACGCATCCTTTACATCGGTGCGTGCAACCATCGGCGTTGTTATGCAAGACGCCCACATGTTTCATGAATCTATTCGAGAAAATTTGCTCTACGCAAAGCCTTCAGCAACAGATGCTGAACTTCAAGAAGCACTCATCCAAGCTCAGATGTGGCCGCTTATCCAGTCATTGCCTGAACAGCTCGACACGGTTATTGGAGACCGTGGTTATCGAATGTCTGGTGGTGAACGACAACGTTTAGCGATCGCACGTTTACTTTTGAAATCCCCAGAAATTGTTGTACTTGATGAGGCAACAGCACACCTAGATTCAGAATCCGAAGCAGCTATAGCAACAGCTTTCGATCATGCCCTTGCCGGCAGAACAGCTGTCGTTATCGCGCATCGTCTGTCTACTGTGCGGTCCGCAGACAAAATACTTGTTATCGACGAGGGGAAACTCGTCGAAGAAGGAACCCACAGCGAGTTACTGCTAGCCAACGGAATGTATGCGGACCTCTACACAACCCAATTTTCTGACCAATAAGAAAGGTCATTAAGAACAAGTACGCGCCTGCTCCGACAAGCTGGCCTAGTCTTCTCGTCCCATTGATATGTGGGTGTCTTCGTGTGTTTCACAAAATACGTGTAAGCACGTGGTTATCCCCCATGCTAGTTCGGCGAGTGTCACCATGACCTTGTCATCAAAGACGTCGGGAACGTGAAGAAAACCTGCACGAGTTTCAGTTCCCGCGGTCGCATGCAAAATCGCATACATGACAGCGTTACACACGTATGTTCCTGCAGTGTATGACAACGACGCAGGGATGCCCTGCGCGTTCATCTCTGTCACTGCTTTTTTAACCGGAAGAGTAGTGAAATACGCGGCAGGTGCGTTCTCTACAATTGGTTGATCAATAGGTGCTGCCCCACTGTTATCGGGTATTCGAGCGTCTGCAAGATTGATGGCAACACGTTCAGGTGTGATCGCGGAGCGCCCACCTGCTACACCAACACACACAATAATGGTGGGATCGATATGCTCGATAAGTTCAGCAAGTTGCTCTTGTGCCTGCGCAAACTCCACTGCGAGTACAGCAGTATGCAATTCAGCGTTGTCGGCTGTAAAGCTTTGGGCAACTAGTTCAACAGCCTCTTGCGAGGGATTACGTGACGCCCCAGCAAATGGTTCAAACCCGGTCAGTAGTATGCGCTGCTTCACGTAATGTTCCTTTGTCCATATGTACAACGACAGGCCCAACCGTTCTGGTTGGGCCTGTCGTTGAATCTAGAGTGTATCTAGGTTAAATATCAGTTTCCGGTGAGCTTCTCACGCAAAGCTGCGAGAGCCTCGTCGGAAGCAAGTGTGCCTTCAGTTGATGGCTCTTCAACTGGTGCTGAGGAGTAAGAAGCTGGTGCTTCTTCTTCCGCTGCTTCACCAGCTGCGGCTGCTGCCTCAGCGTCTGCCTTAGCGGCCTCTGCAACTTGCTTGCGGTGTGATTCCCAACGAGCGTGTGCCTTAGCGTATTCGTTCTCCCAAGCTTCACGCTGGGTTTCGAATCCTTCAAGCCACTCTTCGGTCTCTGGGTCGAAGCCTTCAGGGTACTTGTAGTTACCCTGCTCGTCGTACTCAGCTGCCATTCCGTAGAGTGCTGGGTCGAACTCTTCGGACTCTGGGTCAACACCCTCGTTAGCCTGCTTGAGGGAGAGTGAGATGCGGCGACGCTCGAGGTCGATGTCGATGACCTTAACGAATGCGTCGTCACCAACGTTAACAACCTGCTCTGGGAGGTCAACGTGACGAACAGCAAGCTCGGAGATGTGCACGAGGCCTTCGATGCCGTCCTCAACGCGAACGAATGCACCGAATGGAACGAGCTTGGTGACCTTACCTGGTACAACCTGACCGATCGCGTGTGTGCGAGCGAAGGTCTGCCATGGGTCTTCTTGGGTTGCTTTGAGGGAGAGTGAAACACGCTCACGGTCGAAGTCAACGTCGAGAACCTCAACGGTAACTTCCTGACCAACCTCAACGACCTCACCTGGGTGGTCGATGTGCTTCCATGACAGCTCGGAAACGTGGACGAGACCGTCTACGCCGCCAAGGTCAACGAATGCACCGAAGTTAACGATCGAGGAAACAACACCTGGGCGTACCTGACCCTTTTGCAGGGTCTGGAGGAAGGTGGAACGAACCTCAGACTGAGTCTGCTCAAGCCATGCACGACGTGAAAGCACAACGTTGTTGCGGTTCTTGTCGAGTTCGATGATCTTCGCTTCGATCTCTTTGCCAACGTATGGCATGAGGTCGCGAACGCGACGCATTTCGACGAGTGAAGCTGGGAGGAAGCCGCGAAGACCGATGTCGAGGATAAGACCACCCTTGACAACCTCGATGACGGTACCGGTAACGACGCCGTCTTCTTCTTTGATCTTCTCGATGGTGCCCCAAGCACGCTCGTACTGAGCACGCTTCTTGGACAAGATGAGACGGCCTTCCTTGTCCTCCTTCTGGAGAACTAGAGCCTCAACGGCGTCGCCTACATTTACAACCTCGCCTGGATCAACATCATGCTTGATGGAAAGTTCGCGAGATGGGATGACACCTTCGGTCTTGTAACCGATGTCGAGGAGAACCTCGTCGCGGTCAACCTTGACAATGGTGCCCTCAACGATGTCGCCGTCGTTGAAGTACTTGATGGTTGCGTCAACTGCTGCGAGGAAGTCTTCCTCGGTACCAATGTCGTTGACAGCGACCTGAGGGGTGTTGTTGCTCATTGAGTCTAATGCTCCGATGCGGACAGGAAGTAGTTACGGATAAGTAATTGTGTGGGTTCTCGTGTTCGAAAACACCGTATTCAAGCCTACACGCGCCACAGAATAGGGGCAAACAAGTTAGCCCGCCAAGCGTCAGGTTTCTTTGTGAAACCGGCCACTTAACGGGCAACTATGTTCTTAGCGTATGAAATTATGCAAGAACTCGAGCGACTCGCAACAGATCCTCTGGAACTGGCTTTACCTTTCCAGCGATTTCATCAAGCGGCACCAGAACGACTTCTTCATTACGCAGTGCAGTCATAACGTTAGAGTGACCCTGCGTAATTGCATCCACAGCAGCAACACCAAAACGCGAGCCCAAAATACGGTCGGTTGGTGTTGGTGTACCACCACGTTGCACATGTCCAAGGACTGTAAGACGAGTGTCGAACCCTGTACGCTCTTGGATCTCCTTGGCAACACGCTCACCAATTGCTCCGGCAATAATTTCGCCGTATTGACCAAGCTGCACTTCATAATCCATAGCGCTGCCCTTAACTGGGGCGGCACCTTCAGCGACAACAACGATCGAGAAGTTTGCGTGCGCGCGGTGGCGGTGCTTCAAGAACTTCACGAGTTTTTCGATCTCGAATGGTTCTTCTGGAGCGAGAATGACTTCTGCGCCACCTGCGATGCCAGCAGCAACCGCGATCCACCCAGCGTGTCGTCCCATAACTTCAACAACCATGACTCGGTTGTGCGATTCAGCTGTGGTGTGGACTCGGTCAATCGCTTCTGTCGCAATGTTTACTGCCGTGTGATATCCGATCGATAGATCAGTGCCATACACGTCATTATCAATTGTCTTTGGTATCGCAACCATCTTGATTCCTTGCTCTGCAACTTTCGATGCAGCGTTCAAGGTACCGTCTCCACCAATGCAGATCAACGCTTCAATCCGCTCAGCTTCAAGCGTCGCCATAACTTGTTCCATAGCGCCAGCGGAGTGTGGGTGGAAACGTGCAGTGCCCAACATCGTTCCTCCTTGCGGAAGGATATTACGGATGTTAGACCGGTCGAGTTGCACGACGTCCCCGTCAACTACGCCTTTCCAGCCATTACGGAACCCAATTATCTGGTGTCCGTATTCACCTAGGCCCTGCTTGACTACCGCACGAATGGCGGCGTTGAGCCCCGGGCAGTCCCCTCCACCTGTGAGCAGGCCGATGCGCATAGATACTCCCTCGCAATGAGTGGCTTCGTGCCACATGAGATGTCTTGTCCCAATAGACGGCTGGTCCAAGAAACTTTCAGCGGTTTTACCTTACCTCGTTCGTCACAACGTTTTGTGAAACTTTGGTCCTGTGGCAAGTACTATTCACATGAAGTGTCGTAAAAACTAGCTATCCAGGACGTGATGAGCATGAATATTGGGCGCATTGGATATGAACAGATCGCTGCGCAAGATGCCACGGCTGCTGCCCGCTCATGGTGGGATGACAACTCCACAGACTATTTTGATGACAACGGCGCGTTCCTCAAAGAGTCAACATTCTTTTGGGGGCCAGAAGGAGTAACTGAAGAACAACTCCAGCTACTCACCGGATCACTGCATTTTGACAACGTAAAGATCCTTGAGATTGGCAGCGGCGCAGCGCAATGTTCTCGATGGCTTAAACGCCGCGGCGCACATGTGTTAGCTACAGATCTTTCTTTTTCGATGTTGCAACATTCTCACCGCATCGATAGTTCCGATACGTCGCACACCCCTGTTCCTCTCGTGCAAGCAGACGCACAAAAACTACCTTTTTGTGATGACGCTTTCGACGTAGTGTTCACCTCTTTTGGCGCAATCCCATTTGTTGCGGACGTTGACCGAATCCACAGCGAAGTTTTTCGAGTATTACGACCTGGCGGCCGCTGGGTATATTCGACGACCCATCCAGCGCGTTGGATGTTTCCCGACGACCCAACACGTCACGGCATGAGCATTCAACGCTCGTATTTTGCACGCGAACCGTACGTCGAGTTTGATGCAAACGGAAAAGTCGAATACGCAGAGTTTCATCGAACTGTAGGCGATCATGTGCGTTCTGTTGTTACCGCTGGCTTCGCCCTTACTGATCTCATAGAGCCAGAATGGCCTGCGCACAACACGAACGTGTGGGGTGGCTGGGGTCCCGAACGCGGCGCATACTTGCCCGGAACCTTGATTGTCGTCGCCGATAAAGCATGAAGTGCGCGGAAATGTTTCCCGCGCACTTCATGTCAGTGATATTAGTGACCGGCCTCATGCCAGTTGATTCCAACACCTACGGAAACAGACAGCGGAACAGAAAGTTCTATCGCGTTCGCCATTTCATCTCGCAAAATATCTTCCACGATGCTGGCCTCACCCGCGGCAACTTCAACAAGTAATTCGTCGTGGATTTGCAAAAGCAAACGTGACTCTAACTGTTCAGTTACAAATCGTTCGTGCACACGCAACATAGCAATCTTGATGATGTCAGCTGCGCTTCCTTGGATAGGCGCGTTGAGCGCTACGCGCTCTGCGATTTCACGACGTTGCCTATTATCGGATGTGAGGTCAGGAAGATAACGTCGACGCCCTAAGATCGTTTGTGTATATCCATCAGCCCTGGCCTGATCAACAACGTTTCGCAAGTAATCACGCACTCCCCCAAAACGCTTGAAGTAATCCTCCATAAGAGAGTTGGCCTCTCCCACAGAAATGTTGAGCTGCTTTGACAAACCATATGCCGACAGACCATAGGCAAGGCCATAACTCATGGCTTTCACTTTGGACCGCATCTCAGGGGTCACATCTGTCGTTTCAACATTGAACACATGCGATCCCACATAGTTGTGCAGGTCTTCGCCTGCATTAAATGCAGCAATAAGCCCTGCATCGCCAGAAAGATGCGCCATAATCCGCATCTCGATTTGGCTGTAGTCAGCGGTCAAAAGCGTTTCATAGCCTTCACCGACGGTAAAAGCTTGACGTATTTTGCGTCCAGTTTCCGAACGTACCGGAATGTTTTGCAGATTTGGATCTGCCGAGCTCAACCGCCCTGTAGCAGCAACGGTCTGTTGGAAAGTCGTGTGTATGCGACCATCAGCAGACACAGACTTCAACAGAGTCTCTACTGTCTGACGCAGTTTTGTTACGTCGCGGTGCGCCAGCAACTGCTTCAAAAATGGGTGCTGTGTTTTCGCATATAGGTCGGCTAAAGCCGCGGCGTCTGTCGTATACCCAGTTTTGATCTTTTTTGTTTTGGGCATTTCCAACTGGTCAAACAGCACTTCTTGCAGCTGCTTTGGAGAGCCCAGATTCACTTTCCGCCCGATAGCTTCATAGGCAGCTTCTGCAGCTTCTTGCCCTTCTGTCAGGAAGTACGCTTCAAGATCACGTAAGTGGTCTACGTCTGCAGCAACACCGTAATGTTCCATCTGCGCGAGTGTAAACGCGAGTGGGATTTCGAGTTCTTCCAACAAGTTAAGAGACGAACGAGTTTCGAGTTCTTCACGTAACACCTGCGCGAGCGGCAATATTGCGCTGGCTTGTGCTGCTAGATTCTGGTGCTCTGCTGCGTCATCAAAATCAAGGTCAAACGCACCTTGCCCGGTGTGCTCCGTAACAGTCAAAGACCGATACAAATAACGTTGGGCAAGGTCTTCTAAGCTGTATGAACGCTGATCGGGAAACGCAAGATATGCAGCCAATTCCACATCGAACGTTATGCCTTTAATACCGTTTGAGAAAGGATGGAGCGCATGCCAAATTCCCTTCATCCCGTGCACGATTTTTGGCTGTTCTGCATCGCTCAACCATTGACGTATGAACACCGTATTTACGTCAGAAAGCTCATCTAATGGGAGAACAGCAGCGCGGTTATTCTCGTCAGCAAGGACAACAGTCCATGCAGAGCCACCAAACGGTGTCTTCTTTCCAACAACGTCAACGGCAAGAGTACCTGTCGCTTCTGCTATCCACGGCTCGACTGCGTTGCTTTTAAAAACTGTTATTTCTACTGGCGTCGCTTCGCTAACAGATTGTTCAGGTTCTCCTGCATCTGGCATGAGTGCGAACAGTCGCTCCCGCAGCGTTTTGAACTCTAAGACATCGAAAATTTCATTCATTGCCTCTTTGTTCCACGCTGCAAGTTCAAGGCCGTTTGGCTCAATTGCGACATCCATGTCGGTGAGCAAATGGTTGATTTCGCGGTTGCGGCGAACTTGATCGAGGTGGTTGCGCAGAGACTCGCCAACTTTGCCTTTCACGCTGTCTGCGTGTTCGAGGATGTCGTTGAGACTGCCATATTGCTGTATCCACTTTGCAGCAGTTTTTGGCCCTACCCCCGGGACACCAGGAATGTTATCGGCCTTTTCACCAACTAGTGCAGCAAGGTCTGGATAGTTTTCAGGACGAACACCATATTTTTCTTCTACCGCATCAGGTGTGTATCGCTTCAGTTCAGATACACCTTTAACCGGGTACAAAACAGTAACCGTGTCATTAACTAGCTGCAATGCGTCACGGTCGCCTGAACACACCAGCACGTCCATGCCCTGATCAGTCGCTGTCTTTGACCATGTAGCTAAAATATCGTCTGCTTCAAACATGTCCTTTTCAAAGAACTGAATGTTCATTGAAGACAAGACTTCTTTAATGAGTGGGATTTGCCCTTTGAACTCTTCAGGTGTGGCGTTACGTCCACCTTTATATTCCGGATACTGGTCAGTGCGGAAAGTATGTGAACCAGCGTCAAAAGCCACACCGAGATGGGTCGGCTTTTCGTTAGTAATTAACGTTGCGAGCATAGAAATAAAGCCATGCACGGCGTTTGTATAAGCGCCAGATGACGTGATGAACTTATCCGCCGGAAGAGCAAAAAATGCTCTAAAGGCCATGGAGTGTCCATCAATAATGAGGAGACGGGGTCGCGTAAAGTCGTTCACACCTGCAAACCTATCCTTTATGGAAACAAACAACACGTTGAACGCACCAGAATATTCTCTTCAAGGCACGCTCATTGAACGCATGGGCATCGAACTTACCAAAGTAACTGCTCAAGTTGCTACAGGCACAATGCCTGTCGTGGGCAACACACAACCTCTTGGGCTGTTACATGGTGGAGCAAGCGTAGTGCTTGCAGAAACTTTAGGGTCCATCGCAGCATCTGTGCATGCTGGAGAAGGACGCACTGCGGTGGGTATTGAAGTGAGTGCCACTCACCATGCCTCTGCACGCTCTGGACATGTCTATGGCACGGCCACGGCACTGCATTTAGGGAAAACCACTGCCAGTTACGAAATCGTCATCACTGACGAGTCCGGAAGGCGCTTGTGCACATCACGACTGACGTGCATGATCATCGTTCGGCGAGATTGAGGTTGTAGCGGACGGGGGCGCGTCTGCCCCCTCCCGTTCTTGCGCAAGCGCAGCTTGAAAAGACCGTAAATCAAGCGGGCCGCTATTCGTTTCTATGCGAGCTTTTCGTCTGCGTGCAATCAAATCGTCAAGTGTGCGCGGTCCGCCTCGTCGTGAACGTTTCAGTTCAGCAAGAATGTTACGTTGCAAGGTAGCCACGTTGACGACACGATGAGCCGCGGCAGGCGCAAAACCTAAACGAGATAAAAAGCGCTGCAAGCCTCTCGACCCTGGCAGCGGCAACGCATAAATTTCGGTAGCACCCACCACACTTGCGCGTTCACACAATGCAGAAAGCAATTGATGACCGATGCCGCGTCGTCGTGCTCCCGAAGCAACAAATACCGCCTCTAAATAAACGGTTGGGACGTCAACGAACACACCTGGTGCAACGGTACGCATCATTATGAAACCAACGATGTGGCCTTCTTGGCGTGCAACCAACACATGCGAGCCCTCATATTGAGCAAATACGCCCAGTTGCCGCACCAGACGTTCAGGCTCCCCCACACAGATTTGCGCGCCCAAAGCAGACTCATCTCGTGCATTCACACATAGGTGAGCTACCTCTAAGAGTTCGTGCTCACGAATATCACTCACATCTACGTGCGTAAGCATCTTCACTCCCTGGGCAGTGGTGGCAAAGCGTTGGCGGTTTCTCATCAAAATTTCGTTTATCACGCTTGAAAACGATTGGATCTTTATCCAATCGTGTAAACACGATGTTTGCAAGACCGCCCACACGGCAAGTTCAAAACATTACCGAAGTTTTGTTATTTCTTGGCCTACACATCGGTTTACACCTTGTGTGCTATTTGTCGCCCACTTGATCAATAACCGCGTCAGCAACCTCACGCATCGTCAAACGACGATCCATGGAAGTCTTTTGGATCCAGCGGAACGAATCAGGTTCAGAAAGCCCCATCTTCGTCATCAGGAGACCTTTAGCACGGTCAACACGCTTACGTGTTTCAAACCGCTCTGCCAAGTCTGCAACTTCAGATTCCAAAGCAGTGATCTGCTTGTACCGAGAAATTGCGATTTCGACTGCAGGCAACAGGTCGGCAGGGCTGAACGGCTTCACAACGTAAGCCATAGCACCAGCGTCTCGCGCACGCTCCACAAGCTCAGTTTGAGAGAAAGCAGTAAGCAACACTACCGGCGCAACATGCGCTTTGCCGATACGTTCAGCTGCGCTAATGCCATCAAGTTCAGGCATTTTGACATCCATCACCACAACATCTGGTTTTAGTTCCGTAGCGAGGCGAACAGCAGTCTCGCCGTCCCCAGCCTCACCAACAACCTCATAGCCCGCTTCGCGCAGGGTCTCTACGACGTCCATGCGGATAAGAGCCTCGTCTTCAGCGACGACTGCACGACGTACGGGTCGAGTTGGGGCAACAGCTTCGTCGTCCCCTGGAGACAGGTTAGTCAAGTCAATCACGTTGTCCTGCTCCTTTGCCGAAGCGTCTGCGCTTGTTGGTTGTTCGTCTTTCATGGTCACGAAACTATCTTAGTCTCTATCTCGACCTTCATAAGCCTAGAAGCCCTATTTTAGTAAAGCGAAATGCAGGTCACACAAAAAACGCGTGCCTCGATTTCATGTATCCGCCGTTCACGTGTAATCTTTTACTCGGACAGAACACCAGTTCTGACGCCTAGGGTGGACTTCACTTCAGTTTCCTACACGGAAACAGTAGCGATCTTCAGTTCTTTAGCCCCGGTAGCCCAACCGGCAGAGGCGTTCGGCTCAAACCCGATCCAGTGTGGGTTCGAATCCCACCCGGGGCACCAGAAAAAACCGCTGATTTTATCAGCGGTTTTTTTATACCCTTTTCTAGGTTGCACTGTGACTTCATTGCGCGCTTGCATCCCAAACAAGTGTGGGCGCCACCGCAATCGGTAGCGCCCACACTCACAGACCTAAAACAGGCTAGTCTCAGATGTCGTCACCGATACGGTGTACGAGGATCGAGTTTGTGGTTCCTGAAACGCCCACTGGAGCACCAGAAACAACAACGATCATGTCGCCGGTCTCAGCAAGACCCTGCTCTTGCAAGCGTGCGTCAACGATACGTACCATCTCGTCGGTTGAAGTTACTTCTTCAACTTTCTGTGAGGTTACGCCCCATGACAGTGCAAGCACTGAAGCAACGTCAGAACGTGGCGTGAATGCCAAGTGCTGCAGTGGTGAACGCAGACGAGCGAAACGGCGTGCCGAGTCACCTGACTGAGTGAAGGTTACTGCGTACTTAACGCCTAGGGTCTCACCAATCTCAGCTGCCGCACGGGTGATAGCACCACCGCGGGTGTGAGGGGTTGAACCGAGAGGAGCGATACGCTCACGTCCGAGCTCTTCGGTTGCTTCAACAATCTTTGCCATTGTCTCAACGGCTTCAATAGCGAAGTCACCAACTGAGGTCTCACCGGAAAGCATGACAGCGTCAGCACCATCAAGGATGGCGTTTGCGCAGTCAGATGCTTCTGCACGAGTTGGGCGTGGGTTTGTGATCATTGACTCAAGTACCTGAGTTGCAACGATTACTGGCTTTGCGTTGCGGCGAGCAAGCTCAACTGCACGCTTCTGCACGAGTGGAACCTGCTCGAGAGGAAGCTCAACACCAAGGTCACCACGGGCAACCATGATGGCGTCGAATGCATCAACGATCTCTGCGAGGTTCTCTACAGCCTGTGGCTTTTCAACCTTAGCTACAACTGGAAGAACACGGCCTTCTTCTTCCATGACGCGACGAACGTCGTCGTAGTCTTTAGCGGTACGAACGAAGGACAAAGCGATGATGTCAGCGCCGAGGCGAACTGCCCAACGAAGGTCAGCTTCGTCTTTGTCTGACATTGCTGGAACAGAAACGTTAGCTCCAGGCAGGTTCAGGCCCTTGTTGTTTGAGATTGGTCCTGGAACCTCACACTTGGTAACAACGCGGGTTTCGTCTACCTCGATAACACGAACGGTAACTTTACCGTCGTCGATGAGGATAGCGTCGCCAACCTTTGCATCGCCTGGAAGGCCTTTGTGCGTGGTGGAGCAGATCTCCTGGTTACCAAGGATGTCATCCGTGGTGATGGTGAATACATCGCCAACAGCAAGGAAGTACTTGCGGTCTTCCTCGAACTTGCCGAGACGAATCTTTGGTCCCTGTAGGTCAACAAGAACAGCAACGTTACGGCCAGCGTCTTTAGCTGCTTGGCGTACGTTACGGTATACGTTCTCGTGCTCTTCAAATCCACCGTGGGAACGGTTAATACGTGCTACGTCCATTCCCGCAGCGACGAGCCTCGCCATGTTCTCTGGTGAGGAAGTTGCGGGTCCGATGGTGCAAACGATCTTTGCTTTGCGCATAGCTCCAGCCTATTGCTTGTCTAATACAGCTCTGGGGACGAAATGATCCCTTGTCGTATCTATTCTAGACGTCGTTTAACAGATGACATATGGGACTTCAGGGTCGCAAGGCTTGTGTGGTGGCTTTCACCGGTGTAGGGAGTTCGGTTTCGCCGTGCAAGAATGTGTCAACACTCGCTGCAGCAGCTCGTCCTTCAGCAATCGCCCATACGATGAGCGACTGTCCCCTACCGGCATCCCCGACAACAAAAACTCCTGGCAAACCAGTTGAAAAGTCATCGCGACGCGCAAAGACGCCTCGATCGGTGACTTCCGCGCTGCTTTGCGAGGTAAAAGTTTCTGTCTCAGGCCCCACAAAACCCATTGCGATCAAGACCAAGTCTGCAGGAATGACCTGTTCCGTGCCTTGCTTAGGAACACGCCTACCGTCAGGAAGGTACTCTGTGGTCGCAACTTTGAGTCCGACAACGTTGTTGTTTTCGTCGCCTATAAACTCAACTGTCGATGCAAGATAGTCGCGTTCTCCGCCTTCTGCATGCGAACTCGACACCTCGAAAAGAGTGGGGTGGGTTGGCCAAGGCTGAGTGCTTGGCCGCTCCAGTGGGGGTTTTTTGCCAATGGCAAGTGTTGTAACACTGGCTGCTCGCTGACGTAGAGCTGTTCCAATACAGTCCGAGCCTGTGTCACCACCACCGATAACAATAACGTTTTTTCCGTCAGCACGTATCTGATTGTCCAAAGTTTCGCCATTTAACGCCTGATTAGCTTGGGTAAGGTACTCCATCGCAAAGTGAATACCGCCAAGTTGACGCCCCGGTAAAGGTAAGTCACGAGGCACAGAAGCGCCTGTTGCGACGACAACAGCATCAAACCGCGAGCACAAGTCCTCCCACGTGATGTCTTCGCCGATAGTGACGTTTGTCCTAAAGCGGGTTCCTTCTGCTTCCATTTGTTCGAGGCGGCGATCAATGTGTGATTTTTCTAATTTAAAGTCTGGGATTCCATAACGGAGGAGTCCACCGATGCGTGCGTCGCGTTCGTAGACGACTACGGTGTGTCCTGCTCGGGTGAGTTGTTGTGCTGCGGCAAGTCCACCCGGTCCGGATCCGACAACTGCAACGGTTTTTCCTGATAGGCGTTGTGGGATTTCGGGGGTGACGAGCCCTCGTTCGAAGGCTTCGTCGATGATGGTCACTTCAATGTTTTTTATGGTGACTGCGGGTTGGTTTATTCCTAGCACGCAGCTTGTTTCGCAGGGTGCTGGGCAGACTCGACCGGTGAATTCTGGGAAGTTGTTTGTTGCGTGGAGGCGTTCTATGGCTAGTTCCCATTGTCCGCGGGAGACGAGGTCGTTCCAGTCGGGGATGAGGTTTCCTAGCGGGCAACCTTGGTTGCAGAAGGGGATTCCGCAGTCCATGCATCGTCCGGCTTGGGTTTTTACGTATGGTGAGTCTGATTCGCGTGCGCTGAGCACGTCTTTGTAATCGAGTAGGCGTACTTCGATGGGACGGTATTGAGGGAGTTCACGTTCGCGTACCTTTAGAAATCCACGTGGGTCAGCCACGGGTCACCTCCAATATTCCTTCCCAAACACCTGGGGTGCCTAGGTCAATTCCGTTGCTTTCAGCATCTTGTAGTGCGGTGCGGATGCGCGCGTATTCGGCGGGGAGTACTCGTGTGAACCGTGCGAGTGATGCGGGTAGGTCTGCGAGTAGTTTTTGTGCTGTTGCTGAGCCGGTTACGTCTGCATGACGGTTGAGTAGTTCGATGACGCGTTGTGCGTCTTCGTCGTTGAGTCCTGTGATGAGGAATTCGTTTGCGTTGTAGGAGTCGTCGTTGAGTGCGTGTACGTTGAGGTCGAGAACGTAGGCTACTCCCCCGGACATGCCTGCTGCGAGGTTGCGGCCGGTTGGTCCGAGGATGAGGACTTCACCGCCGGTCATGTATTCGCATGCGTGGTCGCCAACGCCTTCGACGACGAGTGTTGCACCGGAGTTTCGTACTGCGAAGCGTTCTCCTGCGACTCCATTGAGGAGTATTTCCCCTGAGGTTGCGCCGTATCCGATGACGTTTCCGGCGATGACGTTGTGCTGTGCGGCAAGGGGGCTGTTGTGGTGGGGTTTCACTGAGATGTGTCCGCCTGATAGTCCTTTACCGACGTAGTCGTTTGCGTCTCCGGTGAGGTTCATGGTGATGCCGCGCGGCACGAAGGCGCCAAAGGATTGTCCTGCTGATCCGGTGAGGTTGACCGTGATGGTGTCGTCGGGTAGTCCTGTGCCACGGTAGCGTTTGGTGACCTCGTAGCCGAGCATTGTGCCGACTGTGCGGTGGATGTTTCGCACCTCACTGGTGATGGTGACTGGTTGACCTGTTTCTAGCGCGTTATGTGCTTGTGTGATGAAGGTGCGGTCGAGAGCGCGGTCGAGACCATGTTGTTGGTCTTTTGCTTTTTTGATGTCGGAGCCAGGTCGTGGTGTGACGTTTTCTAGGACGTGGGTAAGGTCTAGTCCTTCTGCTTTCCAGTGGTTCACTGCTTTACGGGCGTTGAGTACGTCGACGTGCCCGATTGCTTCGTCTAGGGTTTTGAATCCTAGTTGAGCGAGGTATTCGCGTACTTCTTGTGCAATGAATTCGAAGAAAGTAACAACGAATTCTGGTTTTCCAGTAAAGCGTGATCTAAGTTCTGGATTTTGTGTGGCGACACCTACTGGGCAGGTGTCGAGATGGCAGACACGCATCATGACGCAGCCTGAGACGACCATGGGGGCTGTTGCGAACCCGTATTCTTCAGCGCCGAGGAGTGCTGCGATAACGACGTCTCGGCCGGTTTTGAGTTGTCCATCAACTTGTACGGTGATGCGGTCTCGTAGGTCGTTGAGGATGAGTGTTTGTTGTGTTTCGGCTAGTCCGATTTCCCAAGGTGTTCCCGCGTGTTTCAACGAGTTGAGTGGGCTTGCCCCGGTTCCGCCGTCGTGTCCAGAGATGAGTACGACGTCAGCGTGAGCTTTTGATACACCTGCTGCTACGGTTCCGACACCAAACTCTGATACGAGTTTGACGTGGATGCGTGCTTGCGGGTTTGCGTTTTTTGCATCGTGGATGAGCTGTGCGAGGTCTTCAATGGAGTAGATGTCGTGGTGTGGTGGTGGTGAGATGAGACCAACGCCTGGGGTTGAGTGACGTGTTTCTGCAATCCACGGATACATTTTGTGCCCTGGGAGTTGCCCACCTTCACCGGGTTTTGCGCCTTGTGCGAGTTTGATTTGTATGTCATCTGCGTTGACGAGGTATTCGGAGGTTACGCCGAATCGTCCTGAAGCGATTTGCTTTACTTTGGAGCGTCGTTCAGGGTCGTAGAGGCGTTCTGGGAGTTCTCCACCTTCGCCTGTGTTTGAGCGTGCGCCGAGTCGGTTCATCGCTATTGCGAGTGTCTCGTGTGTTTCTTGCGAGATTGAACCGTATGACATTGCGCCTGTGTTGAACCTTTTAACAATGTCTGAAATCGGTTCAACCTCGTCTATGGAGATTGCTGGGCGTTGTGATTCAAAGTCCAGTAGCCCACGCAACGTCATAAGACGTTCTGAATGTTCGTTAACGCGCGCCGTGTATTGGCGGAAGATATCGAACTGTCGAGTGCGGGTTGAGTGTTGCAGCCGGAACACTGTTTCGGGGTCAAAGAGGTGTTCTTCTCCGTCGCGGCGCCACTTGTATTCTCCCCCGCTGGGCAGTGGCTGGTTGTGTTTTACAGCCCCTGAGGCCGGGTATGCGTCGGCATGGCGCATTGCTACTTCACGAGCAATATGAGTGAGTCCAATGCCGTCAAGTCTGCTTGTGGTGCCAGTGAAGTATGTATCGATGAGTTCATGTGACAGGCCGAGCGCTTCAAAGACTTGTGCGCCACGGTAGGAGGACATCGTTGAGATACCCATTTTGCTCATGATTTTCAAAACGCCTTTTCCAAGTGCCTTGATTAAGTTCTTTACTGCCACGTCGGCGGTTACGTCGAGGAGCCCTTTAGCAGCAAGGTCTTCCACGGATTCCATTGCTAGATATGGGTTTACTGCTGCCGCACCATAGCCCACAAGCAAAGCAACATGGTGAACTTCACGTACGTCACCAGCTTCAACGACGAGGGACACTTGGGTGCGGGTGTGCTGCCGCAATAAGTGTTGGTGGACTGCAGATAGGAGCAGCAGCGAAGGAATCGGGGCGTAGTCTGAATATGAGTTGCGGTCAGACAAGATAATGAAACTCGTGCCACCGGCTACGGCTTCGTCGACTTCCCGGAAGATCTCTTCAAGGCGCTCACGAAGTGCTTCACCACCACGATCAACACGGTAAAGCCCACGGATAACGATAGAGCGGAAACTTCCGTTCAGTGACTTCACTTTATCGATGTGGACGATCTTCGCCAGTTCGTCGTTGGATAGCACTGGGAAGTCCAACACTACTTTGCGTGCGTGCTGCGCGGTTTCGCTCAAGAGGTTTGGTTCTGGGCCTATCGCACCCCCGATAGAAGTAACCAGTCGTTCCCTGATGGAATCCAGAGGCGGGTTTGTGACCTGCGCGAACATTTGTGCAAAGTAATCAAACATGAGCTTGGGGCGTTGCGAAAGAACAGCAATAGGCGTGTCGGTTCCCATCGCGCCGATAGGTTCCATACCGTCATTTGCCATTGGGGTGAGAAGGATTTTTAGTTCTTCTTCGGTGTACCCAAAAGCACGCTGCCTGCGCTGTACAGAAGCTGAAGAGTGTGCGATATGTTCACGGTCTGGAAGTTCAGAAAGATTGATTTCGTTTTCTGAAACCCATTGCGCATACGGATTAAGCGCTGCAAGTTCACTTTTGATTTCTGCATCTGGGATGATCCGCTGTTGCTGAGTGTCAACAAGGAACATTTTTCCTGGTTCAAGCCGACCCTTTTGAACGACTTTTTCTGGTGCAATATCAAGCACACCCGCTTCTGAGGCCAATACTACGAGCCCCTCGTCGGTCACCCAGTAGCGTCCCGGACGCAATCCGTTACGGTCAAGGACCGCACCGATCTGGGTGCCGTCAGTAAACGTTAAGCATGCGGGTCCATCCCACGCTTCCATCAAGTTTGCGTGGTATTCGTAAAAAGCGCGTTTGTTGTTGTCCATAGAAGCATGGTTTTCCCACGCTTCTGGAACCATCATCATCACCGCGTGTGGAAGCGTCCGCCCAGCAAGGTGAAGAAGTTCAAGCACCTCGTCAAACGACGCAGAATCTGATGCGCCTTGCGAGCAGATGGGTAGCAACGGCGCTAAATCACCTAAGACCTCTGCTTCAAGGTTTCCTTGACGCGCGGACATCCAGTTTCGGTTTCCTCGAACAGTATTGATTTCACCGTTGTGGGCAATCATCCGAAACGGCTGAGCAAGCGGCCAGGAAGGAAAAGTGTTAGTTGAAAAACGCGAGTGTACAAGCGCGATCTCTGAAAGATAATCTTCACTGCTCAGGTCAGGAAAGAAGGGCCGCAGTTGTGCGACAGTCAACATGCCCTTGTACGTAATTGTGCGTGAAGACAAGGAAGCAAAAAACAGCGAAAGTTCTGCTTCTGCACGTTTACGTAATCGATACGTTAAACGATCAAGAGAGATCCCCTCATGTGCCCCTTGAGCGCTTGACACGAAAAGCTGTTCAAAGGATGGCATTGCCTGCTCTGCGGACTGTCCCACCAATCCTTCAGTGATGGGCACTTCACGCCAACCCAATACAGTCAATGACTCTTGTTCAGCAATTTTTTCGACATCGTTTTTTACGGCAAGGGCTGCTGCAGCATCACGTGGCAGAAAAGCTATTCCTACAGCGTAAGATCCGGCTTCTGGCAAAGTGAACGTAACGTTTTTGCGTAAGAACGTATCCGGTATCTGCGTGAGGATTCCAGCCCCATCGCCGGTGTCTTCCTCAGCGCCTACCGCTCCACGGTGATCGAGGTTTACTAGGGATGTGAGCGCGCCCTCAACAATGTCATGCCCAGGGAAACCACGTAAGGTAGCGACGAAAGCAACACCGCATGCATCATGTTCTGCGACAGGATCATAAAGCCCTTGTGTTTCTAGGGAAGTTCCCCACACTGTCGTTGAGTTACTGTATGCACGTGTGGCAGCCCTCTGGGTACGCATCTGTATCGCCTCACTCCTCATGCTTCTACATCGTTTTGAAGCACAACCATGGCCTAAGCCTTAGAACAAGCATGACAGTACATATTTTGTATGTCCTGAGCGTTACAACATTTTCGGCGAGGTTTCGTAAGCGTTTTCGTTGTGTTTCAAACAGTTTTCGTACCTGATCATCCCCACTTAAACGCATCCGTACATGCAACAAAAAAAGGCGAGGAACCCTGAAAATTTCAGGGTTCCTCGCCTCGTATGAGGTTTTACTTGTCTTCGTCTACGTCTTCAAGTTCTGTTTCAACGTCATCGATTTCGTTAACGTGATTGTTACGTCTACCGGTGATGAGGAAACCTACGATTCCCAGCGCGAGCACTCCAAGTGAGGTCCACACGTTAAGTCGTAAGCCAAGTACCATTTCAGCGGCATCAATACGTAATGTCTCAATCCAAAGTCGGCCTAAGGTGTAGAACACCACGTAAAGCCAGAAGACTTGACCCGGTTTGAAAGTAAATTTCTTATCTAGCCAGAGCAGCAACAGTGCTGCCGCAACACACCAAACAAGTTCATACAAGAAAGTGGGGTGGAAAAGGGTGCCTGATTCAAAGCCTGCTGGCAGGTGGGCGTCATCAATTTCGAGGCCCCACGGCAAGGTTGTAGGTTTACCAAACAGTTCTTGGTTAAACCAGTTACCTAGTCGCCCAATAGCCTGCGCAAGTAAAAGCCCGGGCGCTAACGCATCAGCGAAGTCGGCAAACCTGACTCCTTTTCGTTTACATCCTATCCATGCACCAACTGCACCGAGAGCTATCGCTCCCCAAATGCCAAGGCCGCCTTCCCAAATGTACAAAGCTTTTATTGGGTCGCCGTCTTCGCCAAAGTAAGCGCGCGGAGACGAAATAACGTGATAGATGCGTCCACCGATAATTCCAAAGGGAACCGCCCACATGGAAATATCAAAAACGTCATCCGCTGTGCCGCCACGAGCAACCATGCGACGAGATGTGAGCCATACGGCCACGACAATCCCCGTGAGGATCGCCAATGCGTATGCGCGCACAGGCACAGGCCCCAAATACCACACGCTTTCTGAGGGACTTGGGATCGAAGCGATCACAGTATGTACAGGTGACATTCCTAGCCTTACTTTCGCGCTGAACGGATACCCTCGGCGAGGGAACGGGCTACATCTTGCAGGTTTCGAACACGTTCTTCGAATGGTTGTGTGCCTAACAGCGCTCGCACGAACGCCGAACCGACAATCACACCATCAGCATAACGCGCCACGTCCCGGGCTTGTTCCGGCTTAGATACGCCTAAGCCTACGCACACAAGTTCAGCTCCTGCCTGTCGCGTGCGGTCAACAAGTTCTTCTGCATGAGAGCCAAGTGATGTACGTTCTCCAGTGACACCCATCGTTGATGCTGCATACACAAAACCTCGTGAGGCGTGAGCAGTGAGCGCCAATCGTTCTGTGGTAGAAGACGGAGCCACTAAAAAGACCTTGTCGAGATTTAAATCGTCTGCAACATCAATCCATTCCTGTGCTGCATCTGGTGTTAAATCGGGGGTAATAAGTCCGCTTCCGCCTGCCGCTTTCAGGTCTTCACCAAATTTTCGTAGCCCATAGCGATAGATCGGGTTGAAGTAAGTCATCACAAGTATGGGGGCGCCGAGATCTGCAATGGCTCGGATAACAGTAAAGACATCGTGCAGCTTCACACCGTTGGTGAGCGCCTCTTGGACAGCGTTTTGGATAACTTCACCGTCCATAACCGGGTCCGTATAAGGAATGCCCAGTTCAAGGATGTCTGCCCCAGCTTCAATGAGTGCGCGAGCAGCAACGATTGATTCTTCAACCGTGGGAAACCCAATGGGCAAATACCCTATAAGCGCGGCGCGACCTTCTTGACGAAGCTCAATTAATTTTTGTGCAACAGCGCTCACGCGTTTGTCCCCTCACCACTCAAATCTGCGTCGCTGTCAACAAGATTGAACCATCTTGCTGCTGTAGCAACGTCTTTGTCTCCACGTCCTGAAAGATTGACTAAAATTACTTCATCTGTTCGTCCGGCAGCAGCAGCTTCTTGCCCTAGTTTCAAGGCGCCTGCGAGCGCGTGTGACGATTCGATTGCGGGGATGATGCCCTCTGTGCGAGACAGTAGACGAAGTGCGTCCATTGCTTCTGCGTCGGTAACAGCACGATATTCAGCACGGCCGATTGCAGCTAGGTGTGAGTGTTGAGGGCCTACGCCTGGGTAGTCCAAGCCTGCAGAAATTGAGTGGCTTTCAATTGTTTGGCCGTCTTCGTCTTGCAGGAGATAGGAGCGTGCGCCGTGTAGGATTCCCGGTGCGCCACCAGAAATAGTTGCAGCGTGCTTGCCTGTTTCGATGCCCTCACCACCGGCTTCAAGACCGACAAGGCGCACTGTGTCGTCGTCGAGGAACGCGTCAAAAATTCCGATTGCGTTGGAGCCTCCACCTACACAGGCAGCAACTACATCAGGTAGTTTTCCGATTTCTTCAAGCATTTGCTCGCGTGCTTCAACACCAATGATGCGTTGGAAATCACGCACCATTGCTGGGAATGGGTGGGGTCCTGCTGCCGTGCCAAACACATAGTTAGTTGTTTCGACGTTGGTTACCCAGTCACGCAGCGCTTCATTGATTGCGTCTTTCAGTGTGCGTGATCCCGTTTTTACTGGGATGACTTCTGCACCCAACAGACGCATGCGTGCAACGTTGAGTGCTTGGCGTTTGGTGTCTTCCTCACCCATGTATACAACGCATTCGAGGTCAAAAAGCGCTGCTGCGGTTGCTGTGGCAACGCCATGCTGCCCGGCACCTGTTTCTGCGATGACACGTTTTTTACCCACTCGTTTTGTCAAGAGGGCTTGTCCAAGAACGTTGTTTACTTTATGTGACCCTGTGTGGTTGAGGTCTTCACGCTTCAAGAAGACGCGGACGCCGCCTGCATGTTGGGCGAATCTAGGGACTTCCGTGATGATTGATGGGCGTCCCGAGTAACTCTTGTGGAGTCTGGCTAATTCTGCTTCAAATGTTGGATCTATTTTTGCTTTTTGGTAGATCGCGTCCAGTTCATCTAATGCAGCGATAAGCGCTTCGGGCATGTATCTACCCCCGAACTCTCCAAAAAAGGGTCCTGGTAAATTCTGCAATGATGACGCCATTGGGTTGCTCCAGCTTAAAGTGTGAATCTCAAAAAATAATTAGTGTCGGATTGACCGAATTGAGGGGTGGGACCCTGCTGCGACGAGGTCTGCGACCACGGCTCTCGGGTTGTCTCCAGTTACTAAAGCCTCACCAACAAGTACTGCATCGGCGCCATGACGGACATAGTCGACAACATCGTGCGGCCCGCGCACTCCTGATTCTGCGACTCTGACGATTCCTTCAGGAATGGAATCAGCAACTTTTGCAAAGGTTTCCCTGTCAACGTCTAACGTTTTGAGGTTGCGTGAGTTGACGCCGATGAGTCGTGCTCCTGCGGCAACGGCACGGTTCACTTCGTCGACGGTGTGGACTTCGACGAGAGCTGTCATACCTAGGGAGTGAGTTCGCTCAATAAGCGATTCAAGAACGGTTTGTTCTAAAGCAGCAACAATGAGCAGCACTACGTCTGCCCCATATGCTCGGGCTTCCCAGACTTGATATGGCGTGACTACAAAGTCTTTACGTAAAACAGGAATATCCACGGCTGCTCGTACAGCCTTGAGGTCGGCCAATGAACCACCAAATCGGCGTTCTTCTGTAAGAACAGAGATGACCGCGGCTCCTCCACGCTCGTATTCCAGAGCCAAGACTGCAGGGTCTGGAATATCTGCTAAGGCGCCTTTGCTTGGGCTTTTACGTTTCACCTCTGCGATGACGCCCACCGCTTCAGGGCTTTTCAACCTGCTCAAACATTCTTTTGCGCCCTGCTGCCGTGCAGCACGCTCTTTCAGCACACTCAGTGGTGTTTCAGCTTCACGTATGGCGAGATCTTCACGCACGCCAGCAATGATGTCATCGAGTACAGTCACGACAGTTCATCCTCCCAAGGAAACAATGCATCCAAGTTAGCGCTTGTTAGGTCCCAAATCACAATTGGAAGCATTGACACAGAACATCGTAGTCGCGTTTTCCATCAGAGAAGTTCAACTACCGTACGTTGAGACAACAGAAAATAGGCAGCCCTCCCCGTCTTTAAGGAAGGCTGCCTGTTATTCCGTTTTACTTGCGTACAGGTGCAGTCCGAGGCTGTCCCTTGCCAGCTAGAGACAAAACGCCTCCACCAATAGCGCCTACGACAGTGACAACGGAACCCACGATGATGAGTGGCATGGAATTCATGACCATTGCCACGCCCACAATAGTTGTTCCGATGATGCAGAAAATGGTTAAAAACCACGCTGCAGGGGTGTGTCCGTGGTTAGTGGGAGGTGCTGTATCTGGCACTTCAACACCGTCACGGTTCAGTATGTTTCGGCTAAAGTCGACTTCGTGTGAAGACATGCTGTTCCCTTTCAAAAGGTTACTCCGCAATAAGATTACAGGGCCTTCTAGGACTTCTTAACTAAAACCGCCAAGCTCGCATGTGATAAAGGACGAACATCACACAGAGCGCTTAAGCGCCTACTGCTTACCTGACGAAGTTTCCCCGTCTGTCGGATCCTCACCTCTGCTCAGCGCATCCCATAAGTCTTTGTCGTCGCTACGTAGGTGAGTGTCTTCTCCATCGTCCTGCACAGCCACATCTGGGGTGCGGGATATGTCCCTCTCCGCATTCTGTGGTTCAGTACGCTCATACCTGCTTGTTGATCTGCCCCATACATGTGCGCCACGTATTCCCATGACACCAGTAATGCACAACAACACACCCAACACCACAACAACATAACCAGTGGGATACACCGCAATGTCGTCAGGAATAAAACTGGTTGATGTCGCTATTTCAACTTGACTACGCACTGCAGAACGAGGAGAAACTAATACACCTACGGCAGATATCACCACAGTAAGTGCGCTTATCGTCAGCACGCTTAAGGCAACATAACGGATAATTTTTCCGCTCAACGATATTAGTAAGGCAGCCGCTACCGCGACAATACTGCTAGCAGTTATTCCTGGTGCTGCAGAATGCGCAGAAACTTGTACGACTACGTCCTCCCCTAAAACCGTTGTCACCGTAGTAGAGAACCATGAAACTTGGGCAAGAGCGATAGTCAGCCCAGCTAACACTAAGGCCGTTAATACACATGTTTTTCTGCTCATAGTAGACATGCCATAGTTCCTATTTTTGAGTCCGCGAAACTAAACGATGAGCGGTTTGAATGGCGCGTATAACAGCCGCTGCTTTATTTCGCGTTTCCCAATATTCGAGGTCTTCTTGCGAATCTGCAACAATTCCACCACCAGCTTGAACATGCGCCTGCCCGTCCTTCATGTAGGCAGTACGAATAGCGATTGCCATATCCATATTTCCATCGAATCCGAAGTATCCGACGGTTCCCCCATAGACACCGCGTGATGCCTGCTCATATTCGCCGATAAGTTCCACTGCACGATTCTTCGGGGCACCTGAAAGCGTTCCCGCGGGGAACGTCGCTGTAAAAACATCCAGCGCAGTCATGTTTTTACGTAATTTTCCGATCACAGTTGAGCACATGTGCATGATGTGACTGAATCGTTTTATAACCTTAAATTCAACGACTTCAACTGAGTCTGGTTCACACACTTTTACGAGGTCGTTACGTGACAAATCAACTAGCATAATGTGTTCAGCAACCTCTTTAGGATCTTCTTGAACGTCTTTTGCGTTCAGGATGTCCTCTTCTAAAGTTGCGCCCCGTGGCCGTGAACCAGCGATGGGGAATGTGGTGATCTTTCCTTCAACAATTTTGACAAGTGTTTCGGGACTTGAACCGACCACAGAATACGGCTCTCCTGCCGCATTTGTGAGCACGAAATAATACATGTACGGGCTTGGGTTAATGGTGCGAAGCACGCGATACACATCTAATGGAGAAACATCAGTCGTTATATCGAACCGTTGACTCAAGACGATCTGGAAGACTTCACCGTCTTTGATGGCTTCCTTCCCCTGGGCGATCATCTGTGAGTATTGTTCACGCGTCGTACGGAACGCTATCTCAGGCTCTGCCATCTGCGGGTCCACGACCCGAGGCACATCGCTAAACCCTGCTGCGATCCCTGCTTCTAGTGAAGCTTCCATCTCATCAAGACGCTGTACAGCGTTGGCATATGCTTCCTCAACACGGTCATCTGTGTTGTCAAAATTGATTGCGTTAGCAATCAACCAAATAGAGCCATCAACGTGGTCAACCACTGCGAGATCTGAAGCTAAACACAAACTCATTGCAGGTGCATTGAGCTCATCTGGGAAGGTCTGAGGAATTGTTGGTTCCCATTCGCGAATAATGTCCCAGCCCATCGCACCGACTAAACCACCCGTGAATGGCGGCAGCCCATAAATTGCTTCAGTGTGGAGCGCTTCAAGAGCAGCACGTAATACTTCTAGTGGTTTGCCACTCGTTGGGATTCCTTGTGGGACATCTCCTTGCCACTGAGCAACTCCGTTATCAATGGACAAAGAAGCTCGTGAATGCACGCCGATAAACGAATAGCGTGACCACGCGCCATCAATTTCTGCAGATTCCATCAAGAACGTATTTGGGCGCGATTGCCCCAACACCCTATACACGCCTAGTGGCGTAACGTCATCGGCAAGTATGCGACGCACAACGGGAATAACGCGTCGATTGTGAGCGAACTCTTGGAAGCCTTGCATTGACGGCCAGGTGGTGCCCCAAGCAAAAGTCTCATGTACGTGCTGGGACTTTAACGCTGTCTCTTGGGACATGTCATGGCCTACTTTCATCCGCGCGGTTAAGTGAGTTGAAATGAGTGTGATCTACGTATGCTTCAAGTGCACCCCCGGTGATGAAACATGTTCTTTCACCGGTGTGGCATGCAGCGCCTACTTGGTCAACCTCAATAAGTAGAGCATCTCCATCACAATCAAGAGATACGGAGTGTACGTATTGGTAGTGTCCAGAGGTATCGCCTTTGCGCCAATATTCTTGGCGTGACCGTGAATAGAACGTCACGCGGCCTTCATGCAGGGTACGACGTAAAGCTTCGTCGTCCATCCAACCAAGCATTAATACTTCACGTGTATCAAATTGTTGAATGATTGCTGCGATGAGTCCTTGCGAGTCTCGCTTGAGCCGTTGTGCAAGTGTCTCTGCGAGGCGCAGGTTATCTGTCATTGCATACTCCTGGTGAATGCTGTTCTACCGGTTGTATCTTCCCACGAAAAATACGACAGTCTGCGACGAAACTATTAAGCAGTGTGTGTTTGTGCGATCCATGCAGCAAACATCGAGGCATATCTTCCCTCAAGTGCAAGGAGTTCTTCGTGTGTTCCGCATTCAAGCACTTCGCCTTGATCTAGGACGGCGACAAGATCACTTGTTTGTGCGGTTGATAGTCTGTGCGCGATAGTGACTGTTGTTTTCCCGCGCATGAGGGCATCTAGCGCCTGTGCGATTGCAGCTTCCGTTGCGGGATCAACAGCAGAGGTTACTTCATCCATGACAAGGATGTCTGCTTCACATACGTATGCACGAGCGAGTGCTACTAGTTGTCGCTCTCCGGCAGAAAGCGTTTCTCCGCGTTGTCCCACATGTGTGTCTAATCCGTTCGGTAGATTCTCCACCCATGACCACAGTTGCAAGTTTTCTAAAGCACTCACTACCCGTGCTTTGATGTCGTCATCGTGTAGCGTTTCTTGCGCCCGCAATGGATATGCAATATTCGCATAAAGTGTGTCAGCAAATAAGAAGCCTTCTTGCGGTACCAAAAGAACTCGACGACGTAAATCATGTTCGCTTAATGAACGAATGTCCGTGCCATCAAAAGCAATGTATCCAGAGGTGGGGTCAACAAAACGAGTAATCAGTTTCGCCAATGTGCTCTTACCTGAACCAGTTTCGCCTACGACAGCAACCTTATGACCTGCTGGGAAAGACAAGGAAATATTTTTAAGGACCTGCGGGCCCTTGGGATAGGCATAGTTCACTCCGACAATGTCGAGTTGTGCAGGCCCTTGTTGATCGTTACTTCCTGACGGGAACTTAACATCAATAGGTGTTTCCAAAATTGCGAGCACCCGACGCCATCCAGCTACCGCGTTTTGCATCTCATTAAGCACTTCGGTGGCAAGTTGCACGGGACCGGTAAACAGTTGCACAAGGAAGAGGAAAGCCACGAGTTTACCTAAAGAAATTTCTCCGGCAACACCTAGGTATGCTCCAGCGATCACGACAACAACAAGAATGAAATTGGCTGCGAATGCTCCAGCAGAAAACGAATAAGCTACTTTTTTCGCGGCAGTTATTGCAGCATTTTTGTGGTCGTGCACATGCTCATTTATTTTTCCTTCAATGCGTGGCCCAATCCCATAAGCTGTGACAGTTTGCGCACCCGTAATGGCTTCAGATGTTACCCCCAGCATGTTTCCCATCCGGGATCGGACAAGCGTGTATGCACGGTTTACAGCTCGTTGGGCAGGCTGCAACAAAATAACGAAGGGAATGAAACTCACCCACACAAGAATTGTGAGCTGCCATGAGTACCACACCATGACAATAGTTGCTGCTATCAGTTGTAGGAAGGATGTGATTAAAAGGATCCCTCCCCACTGCACAAACATTGAGATGGCGTCAACATCAGAGGTCACGCGCGATACTAACGCACCCTTACGTTCAGTATTTTGAGTAAGAATCGTTAGCCGGTGGATGTGCTCAAAAGCCTTGCACCGCAGCGTGGCAAGACCGGCTTCTGTTGATCTGAACAATCGGATGTTCAATGAAGCAGTACACACGCCAGAAACCACAATCGCGGCAACAGCAAGGGCCGTAGCATACATGAGCTGTGTCGCATCAAGTGCGGTTGTTCGGCTATCTCCGGTCACGCCATCAAGTACATACTGAATGGCGATAGGAATAGTTACTTTTCCCGCTGCAGCGATTACAGCCAGAACTAGTGTCAGCCACACACCAGACACTAGTTCTGGGGTGACAGATACTCCGCGTCGGATCGTGGCAAAAACTCCAAGATCTGCAGCAGAGCGTATCGCAGAGTCTCCTGATGCCACGCTATGACTCCCCTTCAGTGTCGTGGTTTTGGCTTTCATAGGCAAAAATTAATTCACGGTATTGTTCCAGAGAATCCAATAGTTCACTGTGTGTACCTGCGCCAACTGTTCGACCTTGCTCCATGAACACGACATGATCTGCTATCTGAGCAGTTGCTGCCCGATACGCCACCATAATGACTGTCGTAGCACCACGCTGTGATATCCCGGACAAAATCGCTTGCTCAGTATGCGGGTCCACTGCGGAGGTAGCGTCATCAAGCACAAGAATATGTGGACGACGCACTAGTGCCCGAGCAATCGCCAAGCGCTGACGTTGCCCACCGGACAGGTCTGACCCCTGTTCTTTCAAGCGTGTATCCAGGCCTTGCGGTAACCCGCGAACAAAATCTTCCAACTGGGCTAAGCGCAGCGCCTCCCACACGTCTTCGTCTGTGCATGAAGAATGTTCGTTAAGCACAACGTTCATGCGGATGGAATCTTCAAAAACAAACGAGCCTTGCGGCACAAACGCGATGGTCTCGCTTAACGCCTGGCGGCTCAAGGAAGTCACGTCTACCCCACCAAGAGCGATTGTTCCTGTCGTTGCGTCCCATAGCCGTGTCAGCATAGAAACAGCGGTTGTTTTACCTGAACCTGTACGTCCCATCACAACAGTGACACGACCTGCAGGTGCACTAAATGACACATCGTGCAAGAGCTGCACATGCTCGTCCTGCTCTATAACGCCATATCCGACAGTAGAGAACGTAACGTCAACATCTTTATCAGCACGAAACGCTTGACCCTCCCTAGGAGAAAGATAACTTGATGCGTCAACGACCCCAGCAACACGATTCCAACCCACAACGGAACGAGGCAATTCTGCTAACACCCAGCCAAAAGCGCGCACAGGTATTGCTAAAAGAGTCAGTAAATAAGCGGCACTAACAATGTCACCTGCATTAATTGCACCCTGCTCGAAGCGCAAAGTACCAACGATAATAACTAACAAAGCACCAAAATTAGGAAGCGCTTCAATAACAGGTTCAAAAGTGGCACGAACCGTACCAACACGCACGTTAGCCGCACGTAATCTATCAGTCGTCACAGCAATTCGGTGGAGTTCAAGATCGCGAGTACCCAACGCTTTGACGAGCACTGCCCCATCGAAACTCTCATGAATAGCTTCAGACACTTCGCCACGTAGCCGTTGTGCATTCTTCACCACTGGAGTCATCCGCTTTTGGAAAACTAGGTTGGCGCACACCATTGCTGGAATGATCAATAAAGCAGCAAGGGCAAGCCACACATCCACTCGGAACAACATAACCGCAGAAATAAGCACCATCGTTGTGGTGCCCACCATGAACGGCAACGGGTTAAACACTGCAGTTGCAGCTTCAGCGTCAGAACTCATGTGAGACAGCAACTTGCCCGTCGAGTTCTGTTTAAACCATGCAGGTGGAAGGCTTGTAAACTTTTCGGCTAATCGTGTGCGATGTGCTGCCTGCAAGTTGAACACACCATACGACGCAGCAATCCTTCGTAACGCAATCGATATAGCTAACGCCAACACAATCGCGAACAGCACAAAAGCGCCCAACCAAATCGTGGAAGCTGGACTATCCCTCAACAGAATAGGGATCAACTTTTCATCAGTCACCCAGCCAACGCACCACGATAACGCAACCATGAGAGCACCAAACAGTGCTGAAACAGTTATCGCTGCAACATATATCCTCTTTTGTGAGCCCATCGAGCGCATCAAAAGACTCCACGATTGACGTGCTTGAGTTCCTACAAGTTCATAAGGGGTTTTCGTATCATCAACTGGCTGTGTTGAACTCACACCAATCGAACCTCAACCCCGTTGTCTGCCATGTCTGCTTTTACTTGAGCGATAGTCAACTGCCCAAAGTGGAAAACACTAGCAGCCAGCACCGCGTCTGCTCCAGCTTGGGCTGCTTTAGTAAAATCTGAGGCTCGCGCCGCACCGCCTGAAGCAATAAGTGGAATAGCGACCTCCCGGCGCACTGCGCTAAACATGTCGAGGTCGAATCCGTTATAGGTTCCGTCTGCATCCATCGAATTCAACAAGATCTCGCCAGCGCCTAATTCTTGTGCACGAACAGCCCACTCAACTGCGTCAATGCCAGTGCCACGCTTTCCACCATGCGTTGTCACTTCAAAACCCGAAGCAGTCTGTGCTTCACCGGTTGTACGGCGTGCATCAACGGAAAGAACAAGGACTTGGCTGCCAAAGCGTTCAGCAATTTCATTAATTAACTCTGGACGGGCAATAGCTGCAGTATTTACTCCCACTTTGTCTGCTCCGGCCCTCAACAGCGCATCAACGTCGTCGCTGCTACGAACGCCACCGCCAACAGTTAACGGAATAAACACTTCTTCTGCGGTACGCCGAACAACATCTAACGTTGTGGCACGGTTACTTGATGAAGCCGTAACATCTAAGAACGTTAACTCGTCTGCGCCCTGTTGCCCGTATCGTCGAGCAAGTTCCACAGGGTCACCTGCATCACGCAAGTTTTCAAAGTTCACGCCCTTAACTACGCGTCCAGCATCAACGTCAAGGCACGGGATAACGCGAACTGCAACAGACATGCACACCTCTTTAAAACTTATTCGCGACCTTGTGAAGCCGCAAGAATGTCAACAACGTATATGAGCGTGTCATCTGCTAACGCAGATTCTGACGGCCCAAAACCAAGTTCTGGTGGAATAACAATCAACAGTTGTGAACCGACCGGAGCTCCCAGCAAATTTTGGTCAAGGCCAGATATAAGCTGATCAGATCCGATCTGAACTGTTACGGGGCCTCGTTTTTTATCCCACGTTGAATCAATGACTTTACCCTTTTTCCACGTAGCAGCCACATACTGGACCACCACCTGAGAATTAGCTTCAACTTGTTGGCTTCCGCCTGTTTTTAACTGCTGCACAGCTAAGCCTTCAGGTTTCTTCAAGCCCTTAGGGATTTTAATCTTCGGTTCACCAGAGCGGCTGTAACTAATCTCCGGCATGCCTTCTTCAACAGATTTTTCTTCTCCTACAGACATCGCAGGAAGCACATCCATCACAATGATGCGAGATTCAGAGCCTTCCCCTGTAACTTGCATAACACGCGATCCTGCAGGCACGTCTTTTACTAGATCGTATAGTTCAGTGCCAATTGTTTCTTCGTCCATAAAATACGGCGCGGGAACGCCTTCATAATCGCTGCGGACTGGCTCACCCGTATCTGGATCAACAACATGCATACGCAGCAACATCCACGAGCCGTCATCAATCTTCTCTCCAGCGCCCTCCCACAACACTTCACTCACTGGATCTTCAAAGACAAACGGCTCATCATATTCAATTTTTGGGACTTCGTCGGCGGTTCCTGTAACCGTAACCTTCGAGGTAGTTGGTTTAACCGTCGGCTCTTCTTCAGGTTCAGAACAGCCCGATAATACAAGTCCGGCTGTGCAGCATACTGCCAGCGCTGTTGTGACCGTTCGAAAGCGTGTACCGCGAAAAAGACTCAAAGCGTGCATGACCACACATGCTAGCCAATAAACCTGTGTGGTCACCACATTGTTTCGTCACATACTTTCCAGCAACGCATCAACTCTGGCATCAACATGGGCAAAAGGGTCTTTACATAAAACAGTGCGTTGAGTCTGATCGTTCAATTTAAGATGAACCCAGTCAACTGTGTAATCACGTTTTTTATCTTGTGCTGCGCGAATAAAATCCCCGCGTAGCTTTGCCCGTGTCGTAGCAGGAGGATACTCGCGCGCTTCTTCAATCGCAGATTCAGTAACTACCTGCTGCATGAGTCCACGGGCAGTTAACTTTGCGGCGAGCCCATCAGTTTGTGAAATGTCATGGTATGCAAGATCGAGTCGCGCTAGTCGCGGATCGTCCAAAGCACAATTAAGTTTTTCTTGATAACGCATCAGCAACTTATGTTTAATTGCCCAGTCAATTTCAGTATCAATACGTGAATAGTCTTGTGTTTCTACAGCGGTAATACCGCGCTCCCACAGATCAAACACTCGCTCATCAATCGTTGCGCTTTCTCCGGACGCGGCAACAAATTCACGAGCCTTCTCAAAATATTCCTGCTGCAGTTGCGCGGCAGTCAATGTTCGTCCCGAAGCTAAAGTCATCAACGCTTTTCCGGAAAGATCATGGCTTACTTCACGAATAGCGCGCATTGGATTTTCCAAAGCAAAATCTCGCAGTGGTAGGCCCGCCTCAATAAGACGCAAAATAATATCTGTTGCCCCAACCTTCAACATTGTGGTCGGTTCAGCAACAGACGAATCCCCAACAATCACGTGCAACCTGCGATAATATTCCGCATCTGCATGTGGTTCATCACGAGTGTTAATGATCGGACGTGACCTCGTCGTCGCACTCGACACAGCTTCCCACATATGATCTGCTCGTTGAGAAAAACAAAAAGTAGGGCCGCTAGCTGTCGTTAAAACTTTCCCTGCTCCACACAATATTTGGCGGGAAATCAAAAAAGGCACCAAAATTTCGGCAAGCCTATTAAAATCACCTTGACGACGAATTAAATAGTTTTCGTGGCAGCCATACGAGTTACCAGCCGAATCAGTGTTGTTTTTAAAAAGGTGAATTCGCCCCGGCAAACCTTCAGATTCAATTCGTTGCTGTGCATCATGAACAAGATCTTCCATGATGCGCTCTCCACCACGGTCATACGCAATCAGTTGCTCCACGCTGTCGCATTCAGCCGTCGCATATTCCGGGTGAGACCCCACGTCCAAGTAAAGTCGCGAACCATTGCGTAAAAAAACGTTTGAGGAACGCCCCCACGCAACGACCTTTTTAAAGAGTTGGCGTGCAACTTCGTCTGCGCTCATTGCTTCGCCTTGCGCCGTAGCACAAGTAATACCGTATTCAGTTTCAAGCCCGAAAATCCTACGTGTGGACACTCTACTCCCCTAAAAGTTGTTCAATACGCTCTGTAGATAACCGTTTAAACAAACGACGCATACGCGTACGGTCCAGCACCGCGGCTTCAATTTTTTCTGCAACTATCTGATGCTCAGCCCCATCAATGGCATGCTGCTCCAACACCCGAACGACAAGGCGCAGCACTTCTGCAAGAGAGCGACCAGGCTGCCATTCAGTTTGCATCGCTTCAGTTAATGCATCAGCGTGCCCGCCAATAACAACAAACCCATGCTCTTCTGCAACAGAACCATCAAAAGACAACCGATACATTTGATCTCGTTGCGGAGTAACCCCCAGCTCAGCAACGACAAGTTCAACTTCTAAGGGCTTTGACTCAGTAGTAAAAGCTGTACCCAAAGTTTGCGCATACGCATTTGCTAGCCCACGAGCCATCACATCCGAGCGGTCATAGGTGTATCCGCGCAGGTCTGCATAGCGGATACCCGCCACCCGAAGGTTTTCGAATTCGTTATATTTTCCAACTCCAGCAAATCCAATACGGTCATAGATTTCTGAAATTTTATGCAAAGCACGTGAGGGGTTTTCTGTAACAAAAACCATCCCCTGGTCATACTGAGCGACGATAACAGAACGCCCCCGAGCGATACCTTTACGCGCATAATCAGCGCGATCTTTCATAAGTTGTTCAGGTGAAACATAAAACGGCATAGTCATTACGAATCACCTTTCAACGCGTCCGGAGACAGGGCTTCCTCTGGCGGCACCGGATTTCCGGCACTACCAACACCCGGTTCTAAAACACCAATTTCAAGATTCTCAGACGTCCGCACATCGATCACACGTTGCGCAATCTGGGATAACTCTTGCGCATCCACATAAGCGAAACCTGAACTGTTCACGACAGCAACAATCGGCCAGATTTTCCGCACAGAGTCAGGACCTGCAGTTGCTGAATCGTCGTCCGCAGCATCCCATAAAGCTTCTACACATACTTTGACGGCATCTAGCCTGTTCAGACGGGGACGCCACAATTTCTTTAACGCACCGCGCGCAAACACAGATCCAGATCCGACAGCGTGATGACTGGTTTCTTCATAACGTCCGCCCGTGACATCATACGAAAAGATTCGTCCACGCCCATGATCTTCATCAAAGCCCGCAAACAATGGAACAACCGCTAATCCTTGCATCGCCAATGGCAAATTACTGCGCAATAAAGTCGCTAGTCGGTTAGCTTTCCCATCAAGGGAAAGGCTGTCTCCTTCAATTTTTTCGTAATGTTCCAACTCAAGTTGAAACAAACGCACAAGTTCAATAGCTAGCCCAGCGGACCCTGCAATTCCCACCACCGACGCATCGTCAGCAGCAAAAACTTTTTCCATTTCTCGGCTAGCAATCATAGAGCCGACAGTCGCACGGCGATCCCCTGCCATAACAACGCCACCATCAAATTGCACTGCAACGATCGTTGTTCCATGCGGCACGTGAGGTAACACCCCCGAGTCAAGACTGCGCGCTTGTGGGAGAACATGCGGTGCACTACGAGAAACGAACTCAAAAAACGACGAACCGCCATCATATGAGCCTGCAATAAACCCAGAGCGTTCAGTCATAGTCGCCTACTGTCCGCCCTTTTGGACGAAACCTCTCACAAAAGTTTCAGCATTCACTTCAAGCACATCGTCGATTTCATCGAGAAGCGCATCAACCTCAACATCAGATTGTGTGGCCTGTGGCTGCGCTTCTGGTGCAGGAGTCTCATCCTCATGTTCGTCGTGCGAAAACTGCTGTTGTTCTTGACCGGCCATTGATATTCCTCCTGCTGTGTACGCTTACACCCACACACACGAATAACGTAGTGGGCACTTCTTCAATCTAGTCGTAAAACTCAATTTGTGCGGGTCAACCACACCTTTTAACCGCACAGACGCAACTGACACAACCCTGTGCACTACGTATGTAAAAGAGCAGCTAAAAAGCCGGACGGATCTCCTTGATGGTCTTTTATGAGTCGTTCGACATGCCGCGCTGTTCCCCGCCACGGATCTAACATTGGGATTCTTTGCAAGGTCGAGTTCTCTGGAAGATCAAAAATTATAGAATCCCAGCTTGCCCCAGAAACTACTTCTCCAAAATGTTCCATCACTTCACCACGGAAGAAAGCACGCGTGTCACGTGGTGGATGTGCAACTGCGTTGATAACAGCTTTTTCATCCGTCAAACGATCGACAACACCTGCATCACGCAAACGAACATACAAACTACGTTCTGGACGGACATCTGACCATTGAATATCCATCAATGCGATTTTTGGGTGGTCCCAAGCAAAACCACCACGCTTGCGCATCGAATCAAGCAAACGATACTTAGCAACCCATTCGACGTCTCGTGCACACAACATAGGATCTTGTGAAAGTCTGTCCAGCACAGAAATCCACCGTGCAAGAACATCTTGGGTCATAGCAGGCACAGGATCTTCGACATGACGCAAACGCAACTGTAATTCTTGAATGATCGCTACATACCGGCGTTGGATTTCTAGTGCGGTTAAGTGATCGCCGTTTTTTAGTTGTAAAGGCTGCGAACACGTTAAGTCACGGCTGACTGCTTGCACCGCAGCCACAGAATCGTGCAAAGCTAACGACGTGATGCGGTCATACAGGTCAGGATGCTCTGCAAGATTTTCGGCAACCCACAACACCAGATTTGTGGCACCAATTTTTAGATAAGTAGCAGTCTCCAACAAATTTGCATCACCGATAATGACGTGCAGTCGTCGCCATCGGGATCTGTCGGCGTGTGGCTCATCTCTCGTGTTGATAATGGGTCGACGTAAAGTTGTTTCAAGCCCGACTTCAGCTTCCATAAAATCGGCACGCTGCGATAACTGAAAGCCTGCTTGTTGACTGTGCTGGCCCACACCAACTCGCCCTGAACCGCAATAAATTTGCCGTGTCACAAAGAAAGGAGTCAGCACATTTATTAGTTGCGTAAAAGGCACGGAACGCGCCACTAA
Source organism: Timonella sp. A28 (assembly GCF_051200815.1). Taxonomy (GTDB): domain Bacteria; phylum Actinomycetota; class Actinomycetes; order Actinomycetales; family Cellulomonadaceae; genus Timonella. The sequence continues at coordinate 731,818 of NZ_CP195159.1, forward strand.
ATAGTTCTCATGTGTGCCATAACTTGCGCCTTTAGAATCTGTATTGTTCTTATACAGTTGAACGTCAACGCCCATGCTTTTAGCGAGTTGACGAGACGCCTCCAACATCACTCGCTCGCCGGCAACGTCCCACACTACAGCGTCACGCGGGTTAGTAACTTCCGGTGATGAATATTCTGGGTGCGCATGATCAACGTAAAGCCGTGCACCATTAGTAAGAATTGCGTTTGCTGCGCTCGGGTCATCGTACATGTCAACTTCTGGACGTTCGACCTGCTGTGCAGCTATTTCAGCTGTTCCTAACGCATCGCCAGAGGGCGCCAAACGTGTCGGGTCATCTGTAAGAAGTGAAGGGTGTGCGGATGCTCGCGGCAGGTGAAACCCTCGGGCATCGTTAAGAGGGTCTTCGTCCACATAATCCCACCGCGCTTTGCCTCGCGCGGCAGAGCTCACCGACCTGTATGCAGTAACAATCTGGCTTGACATGAGCATGGGATTTGCTCGAGGGTTTCCATTCTGTAAAACCCCATACTCTGTTTCGATTCCAACAACGCGTTGAACAGTCACGTCCCCACCTATATACCTTTAAGACAATGTTTCACTGTGGCTTCTCAACCGTGGACTTTATAAATATGGTCCAGTGTTTTCTACGGTATGAACGCTCGGTGGAACATCGTTTGTTTGTGACGGAGTTTTTGATTGCACTATCGTGCGGATGAAGACGATCCGTTCGCCTTTCTTTCCAGAAATGCGCGCCCAATCATCAGGGTTCGTCGTGTTAGGCAAGTCTTCATTTTCTTTAAACTCATCAACACAGGCAGAGATAAGGTGTTCAACTCGGATGCCTCGCGCATGTGAGGTAAGGAAGTCTTTAATCGCAGATTTCTTTGCACGATCCACAATGTTTTGAATCATTGCACCAGAGTTAAAGTCTTTAAAGTACAGGATTTCTTTGTCACCAGACGCGTACGTTACTTCAAGGAACTGGTTCTCTTCACCTTCTGCATACATATGCTCGACGACACGCTGAATCATGGCATCAACAGTTACGGCCACGTCTCCGCCGTGTTCTGCAACGTCGTCCGCGTGAATAGGCAAGTTTGTTGTCAGGTACTTGGAGAAAATCTCTCGTGCACCTTCAGCGTCCGGACGCTCAATTTTGATTTTGACGTCAAGACGACCTGGCCGCAAAATCGCTGGATCAATCATGTCTTCTCGGTTCGAAGCACCGATAACAATAACGTTTTCGAGTTGTTCAACACCATCTATTTCTGCCAAAAGCTGCGGCACAATGGTGGTTTCGACATCCGATGAAAGCCCTGTCCCTCGGGTGCGGAAGAGGGATTCCATTTCGTCGAAAAATACGACAACTGGATGCCCTAACGCTGCTTTTTCGCGTGCTCGACCAAAAATAAGTCGAATTTGACGTTCGGTTTCTCCCACGTATTTATTCAGGAGTTCTGGACCTTTAATGTTCAAGAAATAGCTTGTAGCGGCCTCAATGCTGGTTCCGTTTCGTTGCGCGGCAGCAACTGCAAGCGAATTTGCGACGGCTTTTGCGATCAGTGTTTTACCGCATCCAGGTGGGCCGTACAGCAAAATGCCTTTAGGTGGTTTCAAGCCGTGTTCGCGATACAAGTCTGGGTGTGCAAAAGGAAGCTCAACAGCGTCTCGAATGTGCTCTATTTGAACGCCTAACCCACCAATGTCTTCGTAGTGGACGTTTGGGACTTCTTCAAGTACGAGTTCTTCGACTTCAGATTTTTCGATTCGTTCAAAAGCGAACCCTGCTTTGAGATCGATAAGTACTGTGTCACCTGCACGGATAGCAGCTTTTCCGTTGCGTGGCTTTAACGCATCTGACAGGCGTAGTATTCGCTCATCGTCGCCTCGTCCAACAATAAGAACACGGTCGTCGTCGATGAGTTCTTTTACTGCCGCTAATTCGCCTGTTCCTTCGTGAGGTAACACTTCCACGATCGCCATGGCTTCGTTTAAACGCACTTCTTGACCGGGGTATGCCTCCGACAAACGGTTCTCTGCAAGAGAAGTAAGACGCATTTTCCTACCAGCAGCGACAACGTCTGCGGTGCCGTCGTCGTATGACCGCAAAAAAGTGGCGTATGTGCTTGGAGGTTTTGCTAGGTCTTCGAGTTGCTTTTGCAACTCAACAATTTTTCCGCGTGCCTCAATAAGTATCTGGGCGAGGCGCTCATTTTGAGCAGATAGGGTTGCGAGGCGTTTGTCTGTGGCACGCTGCTGCTCTGACCCTAATGGCGTTGCGTTGTTGTTCGTTGATTCGTGTTCAGCCATTATGATCCTCTTCTCACCTGCTTGTTCATCACGAGCCTGACATAAAGACGGTGTTTCGGCTACTGATGCACACTGTGTGGACAACCGTTATTTCACACTAGCGCAACGACACCCAATGGCTGCTATGAAATATGGGTGGGATGAATTTTCATCCCACCCATAATGGTGTTAGTCGTTGATTTCTTCTAGATGTTCTAAAGCTTCTGTGACATCTCTACGCACCTTTTTCACTTTTTTTGTGGAAGGAACGCGCTCGCCCAAATCTTCCGGTGTCCATTCTTCACTCACCGGGTATGCGCCTTTCGCAGGGCGTCGTTTACGCACAATAGGCGAAACTCCATCAGCCAAGCGACGAGCAGAAATAAGGAAACCTGTGTGACCCACCATGCGGTGTTGCGGACGAACGGCAAGACCTTCAAGGTGCCATCCTCGAACAAGCGACTCCCAAGCAACCGGTTCAGTAAATCGGCCATCTTCACGTAGGTCTTCGGCAACACGTGACAGCTGAGTGGCAGTTGCCACGTAACAAATAATCAAGCCACCAGGTGTGAGAGCTTGCGCGGCCACGTCAATGTTTTCCCACGGAGCCAGCATGTCTAAGACAACGCGGTCGATGGTTCCAGGCTCGGCTACTTGTGGCAGCACGTCTGCTAGGTCACCGATAGAGAGATCCCACGCGGGATGTTCTCCACCAAAAAATATTTCAATGTTTGCGCGAGCAATATCAGCGAAGTCTTGTCGCCGCTCGATGGAGTGAACGTGTCCGTTGTCTCCTACAGCGCGCAGCAAAGACATGGTTAAGGCACCAGATCCGACACCCGCTTCAATAACGCGAGCGCCTGGGAAGATATCTGCCATGCCAACGATTTGTGCTGCATCTTTGGGATAAACAACTGCTGCCCCGCGCGGCATTGACAAGACGTAGTCAGACAGCAACGGGCGTAGCAACTGGTATTCGATACCGGAGGTAGTGGAGATGTTGCTGCCTTCGGGGAGACCGATGACATCGTTGTGGCGGAAATACCCGCGGTGCGTGTGGAACTCTTCACCGGCTGCAAGTGTGATGGTGTGCAGGCGGCCTCGGTTGTCGCAGAGTTGCACGCGGTCGCCCTCACGGAAAGGCCCGCGGCGCATGTGCGCTCCGGTAGGTTCTTGCTGCGTTGCGGGGTCGTGTGGGTGTGTGTTTGTCAATGTACTCGTGTTTTCGGTCGGGCGTGACGCGATGTCACTGATCTGGGTGGACGGCGTTAAGAAGCGACACGGTCCAAATAACTCCAACAACGTCTGCTGCATCAACAACCACGAAGATATTACGAATATCGCGTCCGTGACGCAAAGCCTGTACGAGTTGGGCGGGGGTTGCGGTTGCTGGTACGACTGATCCGGGTAGCAATGGGATCGTTACTGAGGCGATAGGTGTGTGCGCGCGCATGTCTTCGTTGACGGTGGATACTGCGTTGAAGTCAACGTAACCGAGTGGGTGGCCTGTTTCGGAGACAACTATTGCAGTTGTTGGTGCGTTGTCGCGTAGTGCGGTGTAAAGATCTGTGATCGTGTGTGTGGATCGGACGACATGAGCGGGGGTGATCAGATGTCCGAGGGTCAGTTTTTCCATCTCGTTTAGGTATTGTGCTCGTTTTAGGCTTGCGTGCGCACCGCCCCACAAGACAATCACTATCATGATTGTCCACACTAAGATCACTGTGTTGAGTTGTTTGCCTTGAATCAGTGGGAGTATGACTGCCCACACGAACCATGAGATCGATATGCCTTGTCCGATGCGTGCGGCTACACGTAACCCGGTACTTTGGCGTCCGGTGTAATTCCAGATGAGTGTGCTGACTGCGTTTCCGCCATCAAGTGGTAGTCCCGGCAAGAGGTTAAACAGCGCAAGGAAAAGGTTCATTGTTGCTGAAATGTGCAGGACGCTAAGCGTCAGCGAAGGGGCTTCTAGTGTTTGGTAGGCGCCATATAACAGTGCGGCGATAGCGAGATTTGCGGTAGGTCCTGCAAGCGCAGTAACTGTGCCATGCCATGGTCGTGTGAATTGTTGGCTGAATGATGCGTGGCCGCCTAGTAGCGTAAGCCCGATTTCTTCTGCTTGTACGCCAAAGCTTTTTGCGGTGAATACGTGTGCGAGCTCGTGGAAAAAAACGGAAACTATGATCGTTGCGGATACGCATAACGCTGCGAGGATTGCTGTTGTTTGTGTGTCTGCGTAGGAGTTCAGTAATGGGAAGTAGAGTCCTGCGAAGATAACGATCATGAGCAATGCGCTTGCTCGAAGGTTCACGGGGGTTCCGGCTACGCGGCCTATCTGCCAGCTTTTGTCGTTGCTCACAATCTAACCCTAATAGTAACTCTTGGGGTGAGAAGGCAATAGGCTCGATACATGTCTCACACTTATCGTGCTCCAGCGCTGTCGCCTTCACGATCTAACGATTTTACGCAGTGCCCGCAGCTTTTTCGTTTCCGTACTGTCGATAAGCTCCCTGAGCCTCCTAGTAAAGCTGCTGCTAAAGGCACGATGGTTCATACTGTGCTTGAGAAGCTTTATGATCTTCCTCGTGGTGCCCGTTCTGAAGACAAAGCTTTGGAGCTTATTCCGCAGGCTGTGCAGTCGTTAAAGGCGCGCACCCCTGAGTTGGATTCGTTATTTGATTCGCCGCGTGAGTATGAGGCGTGGCTTGCTGAAGCGCGTGTGCTGGTTGGCCGTTATTTCACATTAGAGGATCCTAACCGGTTAGAGCCTAGCGAGCGGGAATCTCATGTTGCGGCGGAGTTAGAGAACTCTATGCGTATTAAAGGGATTGTTGATCGCATTGATGTCGCACCCAATGGTGCAGTTCGTATCGTTGACTATAAGACAGGTAAGGCGCCGTTGCCTCAGTATGGTGCGTCTGCCGCATTTCAGATGCGGTTTTATGCTGTTGCTTTGTATGAGTCGCGCAAAATCTTGCCGAAGATGTTGCAGTTGATTTATCTTGGCAATGGTCAGGTTTTAAACAATGAGCCCACGGCAGACGATCTTGCTCGCACTCGGGAGCGCATCATTGGGATTTGGGACGATATTCGTCGTGCTGCTGAGCGTGATGAGTGGCGGCCTAAAACTTCTAAGTTGTGCGATTGGTGTTTTTTTAAACCGCAGTGTCCTGCGTTTGGTGGGGTTGCGCCCGAGTTGCAGCCTGGCGCGAGTGCTCGCGTGTGGTTGGAGCCGCCTACGTTGTTTGAGGCGTCCGATGCTGAGGTGTCCGACTAGTAATAGTCGATTCGTCCGCCGTGCATGATCACGTCTAATGCTGCTGGGGTGAGTTGGCGAAGTGTTGTTATGCGGGAAAGGTCTGAAAAATCGTGGAGTGGCAGAACTGATTCGATGCAGATAGTGCGGGCGCCTGAGCTGCGTGCTGCTGTGATCCCTGTGTGTGAGTCTTCAACAGCGATGCAGTGTGTGATGTCTACGTCGAGCAGTGTTGCCGCTGTGAGGTAAGGCTCTGGGTGTGGTTTTCCGTGTGTAACGCTGTCTCCAGTGACGACTGCAGAAAAGACGTGGTCTGGTACGGAGTCAAGAAAAGCTTGGGCGATTGGGCCGTGAGACATAGTAACCAGCGCACAGGGTACGCCGTTGTCTGCAAGTGAGGTGAGGGTTTCTAATGCGTGTTCACGCCACGGGACGTTCGCACGGATGCGTGTACTGACTGTTGTCACAAGGTAGTTGACGATTTCTTCAACGGTCCCACGAGCACCTGCCTGTTGTAGTACTGATGCGGCATGGTGTAAATCTCCCCCTACGAGAGCGAGAGCGTCTTCGAGTGTCCACCGGCCGCCACCTGCCTGTACGAGGTCGGTTTCTGCTTGTTGCCAGTATGGCTCGGAATCGATGAGTGTGCCGTCCATATCCCACAAAACTGCGTGTGGTGTGCGCAGCTGTGCGCTTATGACCTGTGGTTGAACAGCTTGTGTGGTTAAAAATTGAGTCACGTTATGATTCCCTTTTCAAAAGATCAATTATTCATCCTACGTTGGTTTGTTTGATGGTCTTGAAAATGTGACACGTACGTCCAGATATGGTGCAGGGTGCCCCTGTCGTTCTCTCATTTTCGCTAGGGTAGAAATTATGAACGAAGAGTCCACACCCGAAGGCACACCTGAGTCTGGCCCGTTAAATGTTGTAGCGCAACAGTTTATGGAGGGCCCGATTATGATTGCTGCTTTCGCTGGCTGGAATGATGCAGGGAATGCGGCAACAGAAGCCCTTCAACATCTTTCTGACATTTCAGATGCACGCCTGTACGACGAAATTGATCCAGAACCATATGTTGATTTCCAGGTCAATCGTCCAACTTTCGTGTCCACTGATGAGGGACGACACCTGCTGTGGCCTTCGACTCGGGTAGAAATAACGAGTGGGTGGACGTCACATCGCGATATTGTTTTGGTTCATGGTGTTGAACCATCTATGCGGTGGCGGTCCTACTATCAAAGCCTGTTGCGTATTGCTGACGACCTTGAGTGTTCGGGAATTATCGTTTTGGGTGCGCTTCTTTCTGAGGTGCCGCACACCAGACCAATACCTACAGCAACAAATTCCGCAAACGTGTTCTTACAAGACCTGTTCAATATTTTCGAAAGCACATATGAGGGCCCCACGGGGATAGCTGGTGTGCTTACTCATTTTGCGGAACTAGACGGTATCAGCACGGTGAGTATTTGGGGGTCTGTGCCTCACTATGTGCCGACTCCTCCAGCGATCAAAACGTCTGCCGCGATTCTTTCAGCTTTGGAAGACGTTCTTGGTGAATCTATTCCACGTTTTGACCTTGACGATGATATTGCTGCGTGGGAGCGCGGCATTGATACTTTCGTTGCAGAGGACGCAGAATTGCGTGAGTATGTCACGGCACTTGAAGAAGCAACAGACGCTGCTGGACTCCCCGAAGCGACTGGGGAATCCATTGCGCGTGAGTTTGAAAAGTTCTTAAAGCGCCGTGACTCGTTTGGCCAAGGGTAACGTTTACAGCCGAACGCCCAAGAGCGCGTTTACTGCCCGGGACATAACCCCTGGCGCTCCTTCAACGAAGTCGACTTCACCAGCTAGGCAGAGTCGAGCCCAGTTGTCGACTGCTTCGAGTGCCCGTGGTGTGTCGAGGTCTTCTCGTAATGCCGCGCGCATGTGTTCGAGTGTTTCTGTTGCGTCTGGCCCACCGTTTCCAGAGAACGCTTCTAACCAGAGTTTGTAGCGGTCTGTGGCAGCGAGTAAGAGGTCTTCTGTCCATTCCCATTCGCTTCGGTAATGCTGCGAGAGAATAGCGAGGCGAATAATCATAGGTTCAACGCCTTGATGGCGCAGGCGTGACACAAACACGAGGTTGCCGCGCGATTTACTCATTTTTTCGCCGTCGTAAGAAACCAACCCTGCGTGAACACACACTCGTGCCCCTGCTTGGCTGTCTCCGCTCAACATCCGTAGGTGTGAAGCGCTCATTTCATGGTGTGGGAACATCAGGTCGCTACCGCCACCCACGACGGAGAATCTACTGCCTAGACCTTGTTGTGCGATAAGTGCGCATTCGATATGCCAGCCTGGACGTCCTTCGCCGAGGGCGTTTCCGGGCCATGCTGGTTCGTCGTGACGCGCGGCTTTCCATAGCAGCGGATCAAGTGGTGAACGTTTCCCTGGACGTTGTGGGTCTCCTCCACGTTGCGAAAAGAGCGCAAGTTTCTCTTCATCGTCGAGGCGCGATACTGAACCGAACCGTGAGTCAGCGTTAACGTCTGCGTAAATGTCATATGCGTCTGCGTGCACGGGACGTTCTAATTCGGGAACGGCTACTCGGTATGCTGCGCCTTGTTCAACGAGTTGTTCAATTGCAGGTACCACATCTGGGATTGATTCCACTGCACCAACATACGTATCTGGTGGGACAACACCTAATGCGGTCATGTCTTCAGCAAAAAGAGCAATCTGTTCGCGTGCGAGCTCTTCCCAGTCACGTTGTGTCTCGCGTGCCCGCTCTAAAAGAGGGTCATCTACGTCTGTAACGTTTGACGCATATGCGACTGTTTTTCCAGCATCACGCAACGCACGGTTCAGTATGTCAAAGGCGATATAAGTTGCAGCGTGCCCAATGTGTGTGGCGTCATAGGGCGTTACGCCACACACATATATGGACGCAGTTGGTCCGAAGGAAACCTCAACGAGCTCATTGGACATTGCGTCATGAACTCGGACGGTGTCCAGTGAGCCAGGGATTTGAGGGATCTGTGGAGAAGGCCAAGTAAACACGACTACAGCGTATACAATTTTTCGCTGCTACCTAACCAGCTCTGCATCACAACAACGGTTAACTAGCTTCGCTTATAGGCTCAAGCACACCTGCGAGCAAGAAGACGACAACGGCTGCGGCAAGGAACAAACGGTAGACAACAAACGGTTTGTAGCTGAATGTTGACACAATTTTCAAAAAGGCAATGATGACAAAATATCCCGTCACAAACGCAACGATTGTTGCAAGGAAGGTCATACCCATTCCGGGTGTCCCTGCGACGGCTGGTTCAGTAACCGCACCATAAAGTTTGTATAGTCCCGATCCCATAACAGCGGGGATTGCCAACAAGAACGAATAGCGTGCGGCTGCTTCACGGGTGTACCCCATCAACAGTCCTGCGGTGATTGTTCCACCTGAGCGTGACACACCTGGAATAAGTGCCATGGCTTGAGCAAAACCGAACCCGATAGCGTGTCGCGCAGAAAGCTCTTTGAGTGGGCGAGCGTGTTGTCCGTTTTTGTCTGCCCACCCCAGCAACAAAGCAAAAACGGCGAGCATGAGAGCCGTAATGTAGAGGTTACGGAAAGTATTATCAATGTAGTCCTGCAAGAGCAGACCAAGGACAACGATTGGGATTGATCCAAGACCGATGTACCATCCCATTGCGGCGTCATGGTCGTGTGCTCCCATACGGGATTTCCAGTCAGTTCCGTGATCTCCACGTAATGACTGCCACCATTTGATGCAAATGTTTTTAATGTCTCGACGGAAGTACAGCAGCACCGCTGCTTCTGTACCTATCTGCGTAATCGCGGTAAAAGCTGCACCCGGGTCAGCATTACCAATGAGTTCACCGACAATACGCAAGTGCGCTGATGACGAAATAGGAAGGAACTCAGTAAGTCCCTGAACCAGACCAAGAATGATTGCTTCAAATGCGTTCACAAGCCGCTAGCCTATCGCGTCGTCTGCGGTTTCTAGACATTGCGGGGACTACCACAACACACAATTCACAAAACTACCACTAAGGAAGAAAATATTTAGGCTGCCCGTCACCTGCAAAAATACACGTTGCGCGTAAAAAGAATGGCTTAGAACTTTCGTTCCAAGCCATCAGGGTATGAAGCCGACTTAGTCTTCCTCGTCGTCTTCGTCCTCATCATCGTATTCGTCATACTCATCTTCATCGTCGACGCTCGAGAATGGAAGCAGTTCACCGTGCGTCACGGCTAGTGCCTCGTCATACACTTCAAAAGCGTCTTCGAGGATGTCAAAAGCATCATCTACTTTAGCGTCATCGTCTCCACGACGATTTGCCACCGCAGTGTAATGAGCTTCCAATGCGGCGACGAAACGGTCGAGCGCTGCGCGTGGATCTACAGTCATACCCCAAACGTTAGCGCTGATTACGCGGTTTTGCACTCCATTACTTCTAGTTTTTTACTGAAGTTCATAGAAAAGTCGCGCAAAACACGTTTCATAACCTGCGAGATGACGTAAGCGACTTAAATGTGTAACTTGCTCCTGCATAATCGTTGCTTGCCTCAGAAGTAGAAAACGGAAAATGGGAGCTCACCAGAACCGTCGCATACGTTGGCGGCACAACAAAGCATTGGCTGCGACGAAAAATCATTCACGTGCCTGCTTCGTAAAGCCGGTTGACGGCTGCTAGCAGTCGCTCAGCAACCGATCCAATACTTTCACCCCGAACTTCAATGCATCGACCGGAACCCTCTCATCCACGCCGTGGAAAAGCGCCGGGAAATCTAGGGTTTCAGGTAGTTGCAATGGCGCAAAACCGTATCCGGTTATGCCAAGTTGCGATAAGGATTTGTTGTCGGTGCCTCCTGACAGCATGTACGGCAGCACTGCCGCATCGGGGTCTTCAGCACGCAAACTACGCGTCATTGCATCAACGAGGTTGCCAGTGAATGGGACTTCCAAAGCTGGTGCACGGTGAATCGTCTGGAATTCAATATCTGGGCCAGCAAGTTCTTGAAGAGTGCGCATCGCTTCTTCTTCATATCCGGGTAAGAATCGAGCATCGATCACACCGTGTGCTACTTGCGGAATAACATTTGCTTTATATCCTGCAGCCAATTGGGTTGGGTTCGTTGTGTTACGCACAGTCGCACCCACAAAACGCGCCGCGGGCCCCATCGCATCGATGAGTTGGTCTATCATCGCTGGGTTTTCTGGCTCGTATGGCAGCCCTGTTAGGTCCGCTACTCCACGCAACAGCGCATCCACGGTATCTGTGCTCTGATACGGCCACTGGTATTCACCAATACGAGCAATCGCTGCAGCAACTTTTGTGACCGCATTATCTTGCGCGACTTGAGAGCCGTGCCCTGCACGCCCTTTAGCGAGGAGTGTTAGCCAGTTCAATGATTTCTCTGCGGTTTGTAGCAGGTAGGCTCGTTGCCCATTAATCATTGTTGAGTAACCGCCAACCTCAGATATAGCTTCGGTGGCGCCTTCAAAAATCTCGCGACGATTGTGTACCGCCCACTCCGCTCCGTACACGCCGCCGGCTTCTTCGTCTGCAAAGAACGCCACGATCAGGTCACGCGCTGGTTTACGTCCCTCACGCACCATCTGCCGGACGACAGCAAGCATCATCGCGACCATGTCCTTCATGTCTACGGCGCCTCGACCCCACAGCATGTCATCAATGTTTTCACCGCTAAATGGGGGCACTGTCCATTCATCTGCTTGAGCTGGGACCACGTCTAAGTGTCCGTGCAGCACAAGAGCAGGACGTGTTGAATCGTGGCCGTCTAAACGCACAACTACGTTGGAGCGTCCTGGTGCCGACTCGAAAAAGAGTGGATCTAATCCCACTTCTGTGAGCAGTTCCATAACGTATTCAGCTGCAGCACGCTCCCCCGCCCCTTCGTTGTTACCAAAGTTGGTGGTGTCTATGCGCAATAAGTTTTGGCAGATTGAAGTAACTTCGTCTACAGCGGTTGGCGCAGCCTGTGCGTTAAGAGACATCAGATCCCTAAGTGTGTTGTGGTGGGTGCCGTGAGATATCACGCGCGATAGGAATTTTCGCAGGTGTGAGTGCGGAAAACATATCGTCTCATTTTCCGCACTCCCCCCATGTTTTATGCGGTTAATCCGCGGCGGTGCAAGAGCGGCTCAATGCGTTGTGGTCGACCACGGAACTGGGCGTACACGTCCAAGGAGTCTTGCGCCCCACCGCGTGCCAGCAGCTGGTAACGGAATGCGTCCCCATTGTCGCGTTTCAAGCCGCCATTGTCTGTAAACCATTCAACGGTGTCAGCGTCGAGGACTTCCGACCAAATGTATGAGTAATATCCTGCAGAATATCCCCCACCAAAAATGTGGTTGAAATATGTGGAACGGTAACGTGGTGGAACCACATCCAATGCGATGCCTGCCCGCTGCAACGCGTCATGTTCAAAAGTAAGGACATCCTCTGGTGTGGCAGGTACATCAGCAACAGTAAGTTGATGCCAGGCCTGATCGAGAATCGCTGCGGCAAGGTATTCCGTGGTTGCAAACCCTTCGTTGAATTGCCGCGAAGCATTCAAGGTTTCAATCCACTCGGCAGGCATCGGCTCACCGGTCGCATAGTGAACGGCATACGACTCAAGAATGGTTGGATCCCACGCCCACATTTCATTGACTTGCGAAGGGAACTCGACAAAGTCACGAGCCACTTCGGTTCCTGAGTGAGATGGATAGAACACGTCTGAAAAAAGACCGTGTAAGGCGTGACCAAATTCGTGGAAGAGAGTAATGACTTCGTCCCACGTCAATAATGTGGGCTGCCCTTGAGGGGGTTTAGGGATGTTGAGGTTGTTGACAACTACTGCTTTGTACCCGGTGAGTCGTGCCTGATCGACCAGATTGTTCATCCATGCGCCACCGCGCTTTGACTCACGGGTATAAAAATCAGCGAGGAACAGCCCTAGCCCAGAGCCGTCTTCATTAAAGACTTCAAACACACGGACGTCTGTGTGATACCCCGACAGTTCTGGACGCTCCACAAAAGAAATTCCATACAGATCTTGAGCAGCTTTAAACACGCCGTGGTGCACGACGCGGTCTAGTTCGAGGTAGGGCCGTAAGAGTGCGTCGTCGAGCTGGAATTGTTCGCGTCGAACTTTTTCTGAGTAATACGCCCAGTCCCATGGCTGCAAAGTTGCAGTGTCATCGTTGAGGTCTTGGCGCAGTGCAGTTTCCAGTACGCGCGCTTCTTGCTGTGCGTTACGCACTGCTGCGGGTGCGAGTGAAAGCAAAATATCGTTTACTGCTGCTGTTGTACGCGCTGTGGAATCGTCTGCAATGTATGCGCTGTGATGCTCATATCCGAGGATTTCTGCGGCACGTGCCCTTAACCGTACAGTTTCTAAAATCTCAAGACGCGTATCGTTGTGTCCAGCAAGGCCGCGCTGTGTTGAAGCGTGGAAAATACGTTCTCTTACATCTCTGCGAACCAGTGCGGACAGCACGGACTGTTGTGTTGGTAGTTGAAGTTCGATCAAGTATTCGCCAGCACGGCCTCGTGTTGCTGCTGCGGTTGCGGCAGCTTCAATTGCATCTGGTGAGAGCCCGTGTAGTTCTGACTGGTCTGTAACAAAGATGCTTGCTTCGTTGGCGCCCGCTAAGAGTTTTCTACCAAATATTGATTCAAGTTCTGTTAGACGTGCGTTAATGTCACGCAATTCTTGTTGCGCTTCATCATGCAACGCAATACCAGCGCGCGAAAAGTCTTTGAGCAGGTTTTTTAAAAGCCACCGAGATTCGTGATCGGCTGGCTCACATCCTGATTCAATTCGTTCCTGCAATGCTACAAAACGGTTATACAACGCCTTGTTCATGTAAATCTCATCATGATGTGCAGACAAGCGAGGCGCATACGTCTCGTCGAGTTCTTCTAACTCATCAGATGCATCGGAGGAAAGCTGGTTGTAGACAACATTCAATACACGAGAAAGCGTTTCACCACTACGTTCAAACGCAACCAAAGTGTTTTCCACGCTTGGCGGGGCCTGCTGAGCCACAATGGCTTCAATTTCAGCAAGTTCGTCTTTCATCCCTTGCTCAATAGCCGGCGCAAAGTGTTCAAAGCGTATCTGCGCATAGTCAGGCAGCAAGTAAGGCAGCGTCGAAGGAAGTGAGAACGGTTCGGATACTGGTGCTTCGTGGCTCATGTGGAGTGACATATTTTCATTCTGGTTTCTCAGCGCCAACGCACACACGCAGGCGCAAGGCATGTGATTCGAGTTACAGGCTACCTGAAGTTACCAAAAAACATGAGAACGCTTTAGGCCATTTGTCGCCATTCTTCGAGGTTATAGCCCCAGGTTCAACCACAATGACATGTGTACTGCCGCCGCATCGTTGTGTTCGATTCACAGTTACCGAACTTTTCATGCTAGATTTTTAACCGCACCGAGAACCGCAAGGTTCAACGGTCCACCTGTCCGGGTGGCGGAATGGCAGACGCGCTAGCTTGAGGTGCTAGTGCCCGTATTAGGGCGTGGGGGTTCAAGTCCCCCTCCGGACACCAAAGATGATCACAAGCATCTTTACTGTGAAGTTCCATTCACCGCAATCAACTTTGATTGATATCTCTTGTGAAAAATTTCAGGGCAACCTGAAAGTCACCTGTCCGGGTGGCGGAATGGCAGACGCGCTAGCTTGAGGTGCTAGTGCCCGTATTAGGGCGTGGGGGTTCAAGTCCCCCTCCGGACACCACGAAGGCTTTGATCAGACGATCAAAGCCTTTTTACGTTTCTGGAGTTATTGCAGAGGAACACCCACATGAGTGTTCCTCTGCAATTTTTCAGGAATACTGCTTCAACACTGCATCACTAAAAGGTGGCCACACTTCGGCAGCCCACGGGCCAAAAGGCTTATCGGTAAGGACCACACACGCTAATTGTGCGTCGGGGTCTACCCATAAGAACGTTCCAGACTGACCGAAGTGCCCAAAAGTACGAGTTGATGCGTGTGCACCAGTCCAGTGTGGTTGCTTTAATCCACGAATTTCAAACCCGAGACCCCAGTCATTTGGTTTTTGCCGACCAAACCCAGGAAGCAACCCATCTATTCCTGGAAAGTGAACCGATGTGGCTCCCTGCACTGTTGAGGTGTCCAACAGCGTTGGATGTAAGAGTTCACGAGCGAATTTTAAAAGATCGTTGACGCACGACTCTCCACCTGCCGCCGGACTTTTCTCTAGGTTCGTAGCGTGCATCTCGAGCGGCTGGAAAACAGCCTCACGTGCGTACTGTGCAAAAGGAATACTTGTCGCCTGTTCAATGTGTTCTGCCAACACTTCAAAACCCGCATTTGAATACATGCGCCGCTCCCCCGGGAGCCCACGAGTTGCGCGAGTGTCGAACTCATAACTTGCCGCGTGAGCTAGCAGGTGGCGCACGGTGCTCCCTGCGGGCCCTGCAGGTTCGTCCAATTCCACTGCGCCTTCTTCAAGCGCTACAAGGCTGGCATATGCGGTCAACAGTTTCGTCACTGAAGCCAGCGGAAAAACCTGCTCAACTTCTCCCATAGAGTCGAGTGTGTGCGTTGCGTTCGTTACTCCAACAGCAACATTGCGTGCGGGCCAAGATGCCACAAGATCAAAAGCGGTAGACATAATGCGACATTATCTAATCTTTTACTGACTAGTAAGGTCGTGCCCGGCGTGGAGCATAGTTAGGTTGCTCACCTGTATGACGTGCAGCTCTAGTTCCAGCCGAAGGTGTCACCGATGCTGTCTCAGCTGTAATTGGTTGCTGCGCGCGACGCGAACCAGCATGAGCTTGCTGCCCTGTCGTCGTTGCTTGACGCCTGTTTTCTGACGGTGCGGCAGCCTCGCTGGCACGCGACCCTCGTGCCGCCCCAGAAGGCTTGTTGTCTTGCATGTGACGTGTAGAGCGCTCGATAGACGACAGCGCTAATTGCACGAGGGCTTGTGCAGGGGCTGGTAGCTCAAGTAAAGGCTGCGGCAAGTCACCGATGTCGTAACCGTGGATTCGAGCCACCGCGTGTGCCACTCGGATGCTTCCATACTGTCCCATCATCACTGTTAGCGGTGTGAGGGCACGTTGTAAGTCATGTGCATATGCTGCTGCTTCTTCGTCTGTACGCCCGACCACTGCGGCATAAGCAAGCTCAACGCATAAACGTGGCATCACACCTGCGAGCGCCGAATGCCATGTTGTTGCGCCTTCTAAAAGGATGTGTGCGCCTTTATTGTCGCCCGAGTATCCCCAATCGAGTTGTTTCGCTCGTTGTTCAGGTAGCTGATCAGTGATGGTAGCTATACGGCGTGATATTTCTGCCGCGTTTGCTGCATAGTCTTTAAACCCTGCGATGTTGGGAAGTTGCGCTATATGAGCTAGTTCTTCGGTGGAGAAGCGGTGTCGCGTGGTGTTGGGGTTGTTGTAGACAATCAACGGCAACGGTGATTGCTGTGCAACGTGCGTGTAGAGCTCTAGGACCTCGTGATTTAAAAGAGGCTGATAGGACATGGGCTGTAAGAGCGCGCCTGTTGCGCCTGCTTGTGCTGCTTCGTTGAGGTTAAGCAGGATTTCTGCGGTGGTGAGCGCCCCAATTCCGGCGACTAATTGAGTATCGTCCCCAGTGACGTTTTTGACAGTGGTGATGACTCGTTTACGCATTGACCGCGGCATATATGCTGCACCGCCTGACGACCCGAGGATAGCCAGTGTGTGTGCGCCTGCGTTGAGGGCGTTTTCGGCTAGTTGCGCGAGGGCAGGTTCGTTGAGGCGTCCGCTAGTGTTACGCGGGGTGGGAAGGTATGCGACTAGGGGTCCAAGCACTGGCATTTGTCCAGACTACTCGTGTGGTGTGTGGAGTGTGGTGGGGCGGGGTCGTGTTTATTGAAAATCTCGTAACGAAGTCTTCACGTAAAGCGGGTGTGTTGTGGGTGTAGACGTTTCGTTCGTGTTCTACTTTACCGCGAATACTTGTAAGGAACTGTGAATAGAGGGCAAGGTATGGATGTGGATGTAGTTATTAGGTGTGCTGTTGATTCAGATGTTCAGGAACTGGCAGCACTTGCCGAGCAGACGTTCCCTCTTGCGACTCCGCAGGGCACTTCTATAGATGATATTGCTGAGTTCATAGGCAGTAATTTATCTGTCGATAATTTTTTGTCACATATGGCAGACCCCCACGTTCGGGTTGTGGTTGCGCAGGCAGCTTCAGCTAACGATGTAGACGCTAGGAGCACTGTGGCCGGCCTTGTCGGGTATGCCTTACTCGTGAGTGGCCCTGATGGTGCCCCTGATCCTACGTTTGGAGTGACATCTCAGCCTTCTGCGTACCTATCAAAGTTTTATGTGGCCCAGCACATGCATGGTGGTAGTGTGTCTGCTCCTCTCATGGAAACGGTGTGCCAAGTAGCGGCTACCGAGTTACAGGTTTCAAGTGTGTGGCTAGCAGTCAGTCAGGTTAATACACGCGCGGGTCGGTTTTATGAAAAATCGGGATTCGCTCGAGTCGGTGTCAAAAAGATGCATGTGGGCAGTCAAATTTTCGACGATTTTGTGTATGAGCGTGTTCTGTAGCAGCAGTTGTGGCGTGTTTTATGCGGTGGCGTAGAACACGACTGCGCTTGCCGCTGCAACGTTGAGTGAATCAACTCCACCAGCCATAGGTATCCGCACTACTCGTGAGGCGGCCTGCAAAGTTTGTTCGGGTAAGCCGTGTCCTTCGTTGCCGAAGATGACTGCGGTTTTTTCGTGGTGTTCTGCCACAAATTCGTTCAAGGTTATTGAGTCGTCGCTCAGCGCTAATGCGGCTGACACATAACCAGCTTCATGTAATGTTTTAAGCCCTTGGGGAAGGTTTCCAATACGGGTCCACGGTACTTGAAACACTGTGCCCATAGAGACACGCACTGCCCGGCGGTAAAGCGGGTCAGCAGAGGTCGGAGTGACAAGAACCGCATCTACACCTAATCCTGCTGCGCTTCTAAAAGCAGCACCGATATTGGTGTGGTCAATGACTCCATCAAAAATAGCTACACGCTGGGCAGGTTCGCCATTCTTTGCCGTGCGTAATAATTCTTGTGGGTCGAGCAGTGGCGGCCTGTGCATGGATGCAAGCGAACCACGGTGGACGTTGAATCCTGTGAGTTCTTGTAAAAGATCTTCGTCCGCAATAAAAACTGGAATGTCTGGGTGATCATTCAAAATATCGGACATGCTTTCTAGCCATTTGCGGGCCATCAGCAGGCTTCGAGGTTTGTGTCCTGCTGCGAGGGCTCGGCGGAGCACTGTTGCACTTTCAGCAATGTATAAACCTTTTTCAGGTTCATGTTTGGATCGTAGATTGACGTCTGTGAGATTGGTGTAATCCAGTAAACGTTCATCGGTAAAATCTGTTATTTCTAAAAGCACGATATCTATCTTCGTCTATGTTGTTCTGGAATAAAAAGTGGACTGATCCGGTGAGATCAGTCCACTTGTATGACATCGCGTGTCTGCGTGCTTCTCCCTACCCCATGTCGGCGAAGCAGCGTGATACAGAAGGTGCAGTATTTATGACACTGTTGCGATATCACGCAACGCTATAGTGGGCGCAGCAAAAAAATCGCGCTCATATAACGCTGAGGTTTCAAAAGCGGCGAACATGCGTGCCACTGATGCACTGTCGCCGGCTTGTTTGAGGGTGTGCAGTTCTTTTCCTGTTATCGCTATCGCCGATGCTGTAGCGCGAGCGAAAGCAGGATCCGCATATGTTTTTAGCCATGCATGGTACGGATGGTCGAGGTGGTTATACTGCGCGTGCAGTTTTGTCCCCACGTCTTGATACATCCAATAGCAGGGCAGTAAAGCTGCCACCAGTTCGCTGTATTTCATTCGCTGTGCGGTTGCAGATAGATGTTGCGTGTATTGGAGCGTTGTTTTTGCAGCTACATGTTCGTCACACGCGGTGATGCCAAAGCTGTGTAGCCATTGATCATGAAGTGCACGTTCTGCGTTCAGGGCTTCGTGTGAACTGTGCGCCCAAAAACACTGCTCTTCGATTGTTGGTGCCAAGGATGCTGCTACACCTAACGCTCGCGAATATTCACGTAAGTACAGTGAATCTTGGACAAGGTACCACGCAAATTCTTCTGAACGAAGAGTGCCCTTACCTAAACTTTGTACAAAATCTAGATCATCAGTATCTTGTCTTATCAACGAGATCGCATCCCACCACGGAGACAATAGATCACGCGGTGGCTCACCTATATCGCAGACACGGTCAACGTCTCGGGTGATGCTATTTCGTTGATCGTGAAAATGATGAAGCGGACCATTCCCCTGCCCCACATTCAACTGATCTGATTCATCAATTGCGTGTTGGAGCCACTCGCGTGACGTCTTAAAAGCGTGCACAACATCCGTGGTGTCATGCGCTAATCGGGTAGCAAGTGCACTCGAAAACGTGCATCCTGTGCCATGTGTGTTAGCTGTTTGAAGGCGTGGGTGACTCGTCTCAACAATAATTCCTTGAGCTGAAACTAACGCGTCATACACCTGCTCACCGTGCAAGTGCCCACCTTTTACCGCAACCATCGTGTTGAACACGGTAGCTACTTTTTTCGCTTGCGTGAGCGCCTCATCAAAGCTGTGCGCCGGGGGGCACTCACTTAATACTGCTAGTTCGGGAACGTTTGGAGTCACGATTGTTGCTAGGGTGCACAGTTTCCGTAGCGCCTCAACAGCGTTGTCCTCGAGCAGTAAATCTCCAGATGTCGCAACCATAACGGGATCAAGGACAACAGGGACAGACGATTTTTCCTGTATCTGACATACCCAGTCGTACACAGTATTGATTGTTGGCGCATCCCCCAACATCCCAATTTTTAGTGCAGCGAGATTGCAGTCTTCAACGACGGCTTCTAACTGCTTCGCAATGTCGTTCGGTTTCAACTGCGTAATACCGCGCACACCCTGCGTGTTTTGTGCGACCACGGCAGTAACAACAGATATCGCATACCCGCCAAGCGCAGAGATCGTTTTGATATCTGCTTGCAGGCCTGCACCACCTACAGGGTCTGTTCCAGCGATTGTTAATACTTGAGGGATCATACGGCTTTTTCCCACTCGTGTAGGTATTCTTGTGCGCTCTTTTCGGGATCAGGCACATCACATAGCCCAGACACCACAGCCAAGCTCTGGGCTCCAGCCCGTCGTAAGTCCTGTGCGTCTCGCGCTCGAATCCCTCCGATGGCAACAACAGGTAATGACGTGTTGTGCACCAGTTCAGCAAAATGCGGGACGCCTAATCCTGAAGGCACATCATGTTTGGTTGTTGTAGTAAAAACAGGGCCAATCCCCAAATAATCGATGCGTGCACTGTCTTGCTCGGCCGCCCGTATACCCGCTTTTTCCCTCACCGACAAACCAATAAACGCTTGAGGCCCAATGATTTTTCGCACTACAGACGCAGGTAAATCAGATTGCCCTAAATGAACCCCAGAAACAGGGAAACCCAGTTCCCGTGCGGCAAGGAAAACATCAACACGATCATTGATGATAAAAGAAACGTGCTCTGGAATAACTGAACTTACGTGTTCAATATGATGTAAAAAATCGCGCACACCTACATCTTTAGCGCGGATTTGAACTGCAGTTACACCCCCGCGCACTGCTAAGCGAACAGTGTGGGCAATTGACCGCCCTTGACGAGCACACTGTTGCGCATCAGTAACAAGATATAGCGGCCATTTACCAGCCTGCATGAGTCGCGCATGATCGATGTCCGGCGCTTCTACAGTTGTTGCGTTCATGCTGTGCGCTCCTGTGCAAGGCCTACTTCAGCATAGTGCGCTAAAGAGTCAATGAATTCTGCGTGAAAGGTTCCTGGCCCTCGCACTCGTGCTGCCGCTTCTTGAGCAGCCAACGTATACATTGTGGTGGCAGCGATCACTGCATCACGAGGGCTGCGTGAGTCTGCCCCCAAAAAAGCTGCCATGGTGGCGCCTAATGCGCATCCGCCTCCAGTGATTTTTGTGAGAAGAGGATGCCCGTATGTGTTGTAGTGAATGTCATCACCGGCCACGATTGCATCTACCGGTCCGCTTACCGCAACAACTGCGCCAGAACGTTCATACAGCTGTTGAGCAGACTTAACCGCATCATCAATAGTGTCTGTTGTGTCTGTGCCACGACCGCCCGTGCTGTGTCCTGCCAATGCACGAATTTCTGAGGCATTTCCACGAATAGCGGTCGGCTCATAGGCCAACAATTCATGCGCTAATGAGGTTCGTATTGTTAAAGCACCAACCGCTACTGGGTCGAGAACCCACGGAGTCTTTGTTTCATGCGCTACGTGAGCGGCTTCACGGATTGCGGCTTGTTGTTCGCGTCGTGGCGTTCCCAAATTGATCAACACGGCATCTGCTACCCGCGCAAATTGGCCGGCTTCTTCACAGATATCTACCATCGCTGGAGAACCGCCCACAGCGAGTAATACATTCGCCGAGAACTGTTGCACAACAGCATTTGTTAAACATTGCACCAATGGATTTTTTTGTTGCAGTCGCTGCGCGGCTGCCAACCACAAGTGTTCAGATTGCTGGACAGATGACGATAAAAGAGTACGCGTCATACGCGTGACATCCCTTCGCTAGTTCGAACTAGAGCAGGTTCTACGGGTGTAATCTCAGCCCTTCGGGCACCCCGTGTCGTGTGTTGAGGCTACAGCTCGCCGTAGTATGACACAAAACGCATATCAACCACTAAGACGTTTTCCTGACAGGTATACACATCTTTACTTGCTGATACACAAACGACCCCACCTAGTTAGGTGGGGTCGTTTGAGTCGTATTATTACTACTCTTGGGGTGCAGCTGGGCTCTGTCCGCCTGCCCTACGTCCCTGAGTTTCCTCGTCATCAAGGGGCTGAGCCGGACGCGGTGCAACATTTTGTGCGCGTGTACCGGTGTTACGGTCAGGAGCTTGACCAACAACTTGCGCCGGATCAGATGGCATACCCGAACGGGTTCCTGCCGTGGTTGCATCAGCGCTTGCTGCTTCTACCTGACGACGCGCTTCAGCCAAAGCTTCGTTTGGATCAGTAAGACCGAACGACTTCTCCATGCGCTCGCGACGTTCACGACGACTGTCCTCAGCATCCTTCGAGGACGCATACGTGCCGCCGTCTGTAGCTGGAGGAGTAACCCCGGTAAAGCCACTTGCGATTCCGCCCAAAGCTGCGGTGAACTCTGCTGGGACAATCCACATCTTCGATGAATCGCTCTTTGCGATCTCTGGGAGAGTCTGCAAGTACTGGTATGCAAGCAGTTTCGGATCTGCGTCACCTTCGTGAATAGCATCGAAGACTTGCAAGATAGCTCGCGCTTCACCTTCCGCACGAAGGATCGCAGATTGTGCTTCACCTTCCGCACGAAGGATCGCTGCCTGCTTTTCACCTTCAGCAGTCAAGATTTGTGATTGCTTGACACCTTCAGCAGTCAAGATCGCTGCACGACGGTCACGCTCAGCACGCATCTGCTGTTCCATGGAGCCTTGTACCGAAGCTGGTGGGTCAATTGCTTTAAGTTCGACACGGTTGACGCGGATACCCCAACGGCCCGTTGCCTCGTCAAGCACTCCACGAAGTTGACCGTTGATTTGGTCTCGAGAAGTCAACGTCTGTTCAAGGTCCATCGAACCGATAACGTTACGCAAGGTCGTAACAGTCAACTGTTCAATCGCTGTGATGTAGTTCGCGATCTCATATACAGCAGATTTAGGGTCAGTCACTTGAAAGTAAATAACTGAGTCAATCGAAACGACAAGGTTGTCAGAAGTAATTACCGGCTGTGGCGGGAAGGACACGACTTGCTCACGCAAGTCCACTCCGGCACGAACGCGATCTACGAATGGAATCAGGAAGTGCATACCTGCGTCCATCGTGCGGTTGTAACGTCCAAGTCGCTCAACAATTAACGCAACCGTTTGTGGCACGATTCGTACAGCCTTGAACAAGGCCGTGATAACAAGAATCGCTAGAACTGCAACGATGATAAGCACAAACACAGAGCCTGGACTATTCAGGTCTTCAAGCATACAAAAAACGCCCTTCCTAACTTCTATCGATATTCACGTGCACTCAGATAAAGCGTTGGTTTTACTCTTCACCAACAGGTTTCAGCACAGGTTCGACAACAGCAGTAGCACCATCAATTTCGACGATTTTTACGTGCGTACCGTTCGATATTGCTTCGTGTGAGAGCGACCGTGCAGTCCACACCTCGCCACGGAATTTAATGCGACCGCCTGTCCCTGTCACTTCAGTAACTGTGACGCCGTCTTTGCCGATGTACCCTTGCGCATTCGTTTCGGGAAGATCGGTGCGAAGCCTAAGTTTGTCGAGCATCCATCTTCGCAAAAATGCTAAAAGAAGGAGTGAAACGACAGCCCAAATAATGGCCTGAGCGATAAAACTCTCGACCCCCAATTCGCTGGCAAGGGCAGCCGAAAGAGCGCCGCCTGCAAGCATCAGCAACACAAGATCAAGGGTGAGCATTTCCGCTACGATCAGCACGATCGCAATAATGACCCAAATCCACCAAACCATGTGATCCTCCTGCAGAATTTGAACCGTCTTTACATTAAATGTACCGGAAATTTACGCTTCACGGAACTTATTTTCCGCCAACAAAGCGGACAAAGCTCCCTATCTTTCAATAGTTAGCAAAAAATTCTTTATCCGTGCCGGGCGCTCATCTTTAACGTTGCTTGTGCGGTCCACCGCTCCCCCACACGAGACACTGTAAGTGGAACGCCAAAAGCACCAGAAAGATTCTCGTCAGTAAGTACCTCATCCAACGGACCTGCCGCAAAAACATCACCGTCTTTAAGCAACAGCAAGTGGGTAAACCCTGGTGGAATTTCTTCAACGTGATGCGTCACCAATACAAGCACTGGCGCAGCTTCATACTGAGCAAGTTCAGACAGTGCAGCTAGAAGTTCTTCACGACCGCCAAGGTCAAGACCAGCAGCAGGCTCATCCAGTAGCAACAGTTCGGGGTCTGTCATCAACGAACGCGCTATCTGTACACGCTTGCGTTCCCCTTCAGACAACGTTCCAAAAAGCCTATCGGCAAGAGGTAACACACCAAAAGCAGCCATAAGGTCTTGAGCACGTTCAACATCGAAGTCGTCGTATTCTTCACGCCAACGTCCAGTAATTCCATATGCTGCGGTAAGCACAACATCCGAAACTTTCTCATCACCCGGAATGCGTTCTGCGAGGGCAGCACTTGCGAGGCCAATGCGCGGTCGCACCTCAAAGACATCCACCTTGCCCATTTGTTCGCCAAGAATATTGACGCTTCCACGAGTCGGATGCATACGCGTAGAGGCAAGCTGCATCAAAGTGGTTTTTCCTGCGCCATTACGCCCAAGAACAATCCACCGTTCCCCTTCTTGAACTTGCCAACTAAGGTTGTCGATGATGTTGTTTGTTCCGCGGCGAACGTACACGTTTTCGAGGTCAAGAACCCAAGTCATGGAGTCAACTGTATAGGTGTTTGTACTGTTGTGGCACATGCCGCACGGTCAGTACTACGGTTTAGGTTGTGAATTCTTCCACAGGCCCCTTACCCCGTCACTTTCGTTCCGCACACAACGGAGCGATTCTTCCACGCGCAGCAAGTCTTGCAGCATGGCTTCCAGCAGTTTCTAGCGGTTTAAGCGACCCAGAAACTGCTGCAGCATCCATCCAATTCGATGACGAACCGCATCACGTTATCACCGACGAAAGCACGCTCCCGCTTTCCCACTATCTGCGTAACACCATAGGACACCTACTTGCATGCTGCGCAGTATTCCCCATCCCTGGGGATGTTTCGTCAGCCCCACTCTTTGCAGCTAGTCACGGAGTTGAAGCCGAAGAAATGGTGCTACTTCGAGTACGCAACAAACAAGGCGCCCACAACTCCTACGCGCTTGTCCCGACGATTACAGAATTTGGTTCTCACAACGATCGCGGCTACCTCGTCCAGTGGCGCTGCTACGAGACCACCCCGTGGGAGTATCAGGTTCTAGCAAGCGCCGGGTCGCTCGCTGACGCGCATAAGAACCTGCGCAGCACACTCATCGAGGCAACGGAATCTTTACTGCGACTTGATGTTGCTTCGTGGGTGCGTGACTACCCTGATTTCATTGATTTGCTGCGCGATCCGGTAGATGTGTCGGGTTTCCTCCCGCCGTCTCTTTCTCCGCGTGCATATCAAGTGTTGGAGTTGGCGTCACGATTACGTGCGATTGTGGATATCGCACACACGTCGCTGGACAACACACATACCAACGATCAGCGCCTTGAACGTCAACGTATTTTGCACAGCATTGATGCCAATTCGCGTCGTGCAATGGAAGCCGCAACATTGGTCTCTCCGTTACTTGATATGTCCTTGTAACGGCTCATGAGACTGCGCTGCTGTTCCTTAACTAGTGCGGGAAAGGATCGTTTGATAAAGGCCCATAGTACGTTCACCGATTGCGTCCCACGAGAAGTGATCTTCTACGCGGCGGCGCGCAGCCATACCCATTTCTTGTGCACGTTTAGGGTCGTTTAACACTCGGATAAGAGTTTCCGCGAGATCAGCAACAAAAGCGTCCGGGTCAAGTGGCGTGCCGGTTCCGTCTTGTTCTTGTTCCAGAGGCACAAGATAGCCGGTCACTCCGTCGTCTATAACCTCGGGGATGCCTCCTGTAGCGCTCCCTACCACAGGTAATCCAACCGCCATTGCTTCGAGGTTAACGATGCCCAACGGCTCATAAATTGATGGGCACACAAATACTGTTGAGGCAGCTAACACTGCAACGAGTTCGTTGCGTGGGAGCATCTGTTCTATCCAGATAACACCTGAACGACGTTGCGCCAGCTCAGCAAAGGCGTGCGAGACTTCCTGTGCGATTTCAGGAGTGTCAGGTGCTCCCGCGCACATAATAAGTTGCACTTCTGCTGGTAGGTGTTCTGCAGCACGCAAAAGATACGGCAAGCCTTTTTGACGAGTTATGCGGCCGACGAACACCACAGCTGGACGTTCCGGATCTATGCCGAGCTCTCGCACAATCCGATCAGCGTCGTCTAACCATTCGCCTTGTGGTCGCTGCCAGCCTGCTAAATCAATTCCGTTATGAACAACATGGACTTTATCTGGGTCGACGTGTGGGTATGAGCGCAGGATGTCATTTCTCATCCCACCAGACACCGCGATAACCCCTGCAGCAGCCTCATAAGCCGTTTTTTCAATCCAGCTTGATAGCGCGTAACCACCGCCAAGTTGTTCGGCTTTCCAAGGACGCAACGGTTCCAATGAATGGGCAGAGATCACGTGAGGGATACCATGCACAAGCGAAGCAGTGTGTCCAGCAAAGTTTGCATACCAGGTATGTGAATGCACAAGATCGGCGCCTGCAACATTATTGGCGATTTGCAGGTCAACTCCCATCGTCGCTAAAGCAGGGTTAGCTGCTTTCAGTTCCTCACTCACGGAATAACCGGTTACTCCCGGTATCCCTAAATCGTCGCGTGGACCATCAAAACAATGGACCCGCACATCTGCGTGGTTACGCAACACAGCAGAAAGTTCAGCAACATGAACACCAGCCCCACCGTAAATGTACGGAGGGTACTCACGAGTTAAAAGATCAATACGCACACAGACACGGTACCTGTTTTTATGCGAAATGCATCACAACAACATAGAGTCATGTCATGGCACATCCAAAAGTTTTAGCGATTGTCCTAGCCGGTGGCGAAGGCAAACGACTCATGCCGTTGACTAAGCATCGAGCAAAGCCGGCAGTACCCTTCGGTGGTATCTATCGCCTCGTTGACTTCGCCTTATCTAACCTCGTCAACTCCAACTATTTGCACATCGTCGTGCTTACGCAATACAAATCGCATTCTCTCGACCGCCACATTTCAAAAACGTGGAGAATGTCCCCACTTTTAGGCAACTTTGTTGCACCTGTTCCAGCTCAACAGCGTGTAGGGAAACGTTGGTATCTTGGCTCGGCAGACGCCATTTATCAATGTTTGAACATCATTGAAGATGAACGCCCCGATATCGTAGTTGTCGTTGGTGCAGATCACGTTTACCGCATGGACTTCTCGCAGATGGTGGATGACCATATCGCTTCTGGGGCTGAAATGACCGTTGCTGGTATCCGTCAGCCCATTAGTTTGGCACCAGAATTTGGTGTTATCGACATTGATCCTGATAACCCCAGCCGCATTCGAGCGTTCCTTGAAAAACCGCAAGACCCGGTTGGGCTTCCAGATGCTCCGCATGAGGTTCTTGCGTCTATGGGCAACTATGTCATCAACACTGATGCGCTCATCGAAGCAGTATCTCAAGATGCCGACAACGAGCATTCAAAACATGACATGGGTGGCGACATCGTCCCTTATTTTGTGGCGCGTGGAACAGCTGGGTTTTACGACTTCAAAGACAACGTCATTCCAGGTTCTACGGATCGCGACCGCGATTATTGGCGCGATGTTGGAACAATTGAATCATTCTATGAAGCCAATAAGGACCTGATCTCCGTCAACCCTGTTTTTAACTTGTACAACGATGAATGGCCGCTGTACACCGGTTATACGGGGCTGCCTCCGGCCAAGTTCGTCCATGCTGGGCCAGGCAGGTTGGGGCACGCAGCAGATTCGATTGTGTCCCCTGGCGTGGTGATTTCTGGGGCCACTGTTGTTGGGTCTGTGCTCTCGCCGGGTGTGCGCTTACATTCGTGGTCTTCTGTTTCTGACTCCGTATTAATGGATGATGTTGTGGTGCATCGTCACGCACAAGTTCACCGTGCAATTCTTGACAAGAATGTTGTAGTCAATGAACGTGCCCGCATCGGCATCGACCCAGAAGAAGACCAACGCCGTGGTTTTACACTCACCGACGAGGGAATCACCGTTGTGCCTAAAGGAACGATAGTGGACTGATCTCATACGTGTAGTGGGGCAACACAGATGCTGCGTTGCCCCACTACATGCATACCGATTGATGTCATTACCTAGCTTTCAATAATGCGTTGACCTAAATATTCGCCCTCGCCCGCACCAGGGAAAATAGCGAACACGGCAGAGCCGATAGGCGTCGTCCACTCATTGAGCGCATCAAGGTCAGCAAGCCGCTGCTGCAACGGCATGTACTGTCGAACAATATCTGCCTGAAAAGACACGAACACAAGTCCACTGTTCGAAAGCTGTGTGTCTGTGGGTTCGTCATCGTAGTTGTATGCGCGCCTAAAAATCTGTTCTTGAGTATTTTCAGAACGTGCACGGCGCACATGCGAGTACGACGAGATAACAGGAAACCCCAACGGGGTTTTAGCGTCAAAGTCGGGTTCATCGAATTCGTGTGTGCCCGTTAACGGCGCCCCCGTATCTAACCGGCGCCCCATAACATCTTCGCGCCCAACCCGATCGACTTCATCCCACGTATCTAAATTCATCGCGATTCTGCGCACAACCATAGACGTGCCGTGTTCCCACACACCCGATTCTGCATTGCACCACACAAAATCGTTGTGGTGGGCTTCCTGCGGGTTTGCGGTCCCATCGACTTGTCCCATCAAGTTACGCATCGTTTGATTTTCTGGGGTGGAGCCCCTCGCACTTTTAAACCCGCGCTGAACCCAACGTGGTGTAGCCCACCGTCGTATCTGCCTAGTAACTACTCGACGAGTATGCGCTACAGACATTTCATCATCACCACAAATTTGGACAATGAGGTCTCCCCCATTCCAACGGTCCTCAAGACGATCAATACGATACGAAGGAAGGTCTTGTAACCAAGACGGCCGTTGATGTGCAATATGTGCGCGATCGAAAAAACGTGGTCCTACCCCCACCGTTACCGTCAACTTTGCGGGCGCATATGCAAGCTCAGGTTCCGTGTCAGCCAAGGGCGGCGCTCCTTGGGTAAGGCGCGCCGCATCTGCAGTCAAGATGCTGAGCATTCGTCGAGCGCCTTCTTTACCTAAATCCGGAACTACATCAAAGGCAATGAGAGCTACAAGGGTTTGTGCTGGTGTTGTTATGCCCGCTTGACGAACACCAAAAAACGGAGTTGTTTCTTGACCAAATAGTTCGTTTCCTCGTGCAGTTTCCTGCGCAGGCGGCTCTGGTGAGCGTGTATCGGGGAGATACTTTGTCAGTCCTCCCACTAATGCGCCAGCTAAAGTGGTGGCTCCAACTACTCCACCCGCTCGCAAAATGTCACGTCGATCAAAGCGAGATGGCTGTGGGGGCAAAGCCCTGCCGAGGCTAGTGTCGTCGGCAGGGCTTTGTTCCACCTCACTGTGTGTGTTGTGAGGTTCAGTGGTCATGACTTTCCGCTTCATCTGAGTGCGTCATCTCTGACATCTCATGCTCGGATGATTCTGTTGTTTCTTCGTGTGAGTACTCTTCTTTTGCGCCAGAGTAGTCACGAATGGTTGGGTCAACTTTTATTGACGTTCCATCAGACAGTACGAGTGTCACGTGAGTGGTATCCCCCGCGATCAAATCTTGGTTAAGCCCCATCAACATGACGTGATCGCCACCAGGCTCAAGAACGCGCTTACTACCTGCCGGCACCACAAAACCGTCTTTAACCTCTTGCATTGTGGTTGCACCAGATTCATCTGCCACAGTTTCGTGAAGTTGCACCATCTTTGCCGCATCGCTTTCTGCGCGCATTACAGTGACATCGTGGTCTGTGGCGTTTTCAACGATCATGAACACGCCTGTCATAGGGTGCTCTGCTGTCATTGTTGCAGCTTTTGCCCATGCGTCTGTGACAGTTACAGACGCAGCAGCCTGGTCTGTGGCCTGTGTAGGCGTTACTTTCTCTGTGTGCTGAGCGGAAGTACCACATGCGGTTAAAGCTGTGCTTGCAGCCACAACAGTTGCAACGGCCAGCACCCCGAAGCGAACGCGGGATCGTTTCGCAGCGTTTTTGGGTACGCCAAAGTTTATTTTGTTAGACATTGTTTTTCCTCTGTATGTTCGTTAAAACGCGCGGGGCATCCCCGCGCACTCACGCTGTGTGCGTGAGATGAAAACTTAAAAACATACAGGAAACGGCGGACCGCGTCGGGAAACAGACTGCAGAAAAACCAGCAAACGATGCACATGCGGGATATGTGCAGGGCGTCGCTGAGCAGACGGTAAAACGTGTAAGACAATCGTCAACACGTGTACAAGAAGATGCACTCGTTGCTGAATGTAATCAAGGAAACGGTCTATGCGCCGCAAAACCATGGTTAACACAACTGCACTGCATACGTGCATGAGTGTCATGCGCCAGTCAGTATGCAGGTGAGCACTGTCAACAGTATGCGTTAAAGATTCAGCATGCATATGCGTGCCGCTATGATGTGCGCCCGGCCCTGCCGCACGGTCAAGTGCGGTCATGCCGCCTAGGAGCTCTAAAGAAAAGTGGGCGATAAATTGTGCGCCAACAGCATTAAAAACTTGAAAGCGCGAGTTATCGAATCGTGCTGAAAGGGCAGCAATCGGCGCTATAAAACCACTTGTTAGCAGCATCGCAGTCACTGTCGGCAACGTTGTTGCCGCCAGTTGGTGCGCACCCATAGCCAGCGCCAGAAGGGCTGGATAGATGAGCACAAATCTACGAAGCATGAGAATGTATTTACTTCACAGACGCAGAGTCAATGATGTCGAAGGCATGCATCATTGAACCTGTAATAGCATATGGCGCTTGCTCAACAACGATTGGTTTTGCGTTAAAAGCGATACCAATCCCTGCTGCAGCAATCATCTCTAAGTCATTTGCGCCATCACCTAAAGCAATGGTGTGCGCTAACGGAATGTTGAGTTCTTGGGCATATTTTCGAAGAACTTCTGCCTTATAGGCGCGGTCTACGATGCGACCCGTCGTTCTTCCGGTGAGCGTTCCATTATCAATTTCGAGTTCGTTTGCTTGGAAGCGTGTGATTCCTACCTCGCGCGCTAACTCGGACACGATTTCGACAAAACCACCTGAGACTAAAGCAACTTCCCAGCCTCGAGCGTGGCACGCAGTTATGAATTCGACTGCACCATCAGAGAACTCAATATCCGAACGCACAGTGTCAAGCTGTTGTGTAGTGACGCCCTTTAGTGTTGCTACGCGTTCACCAAGTGATGCAGAAAAATCGAGTTCTCCACGCATTGCTCGTTCTGTTATCTCAGCAACCTGCTGCGCTGTTCCAGCGTGTTGTGCAATAAGTTCAATAACTTCTTGCTTGATGAGTGTGGAATCAACGTCCATGACGACGAGTCGCGGCGCAGAAGGTGCAGGTAGATTCGGTGCAGTCACGCATCTAGCCTAGCGGGACTAAAGTCTTGATATCCATGGGCACAGTATGGAGGTGGATCACACTTTACTGCGTGCTGCGGTTTTCATATGCGTCAAGGATTTCGTCTTCGTGGACGCGAGGGCCTCGTAGCTCCGCAAGAATGGAAATAACAGCGGCAACGCTTAACCCAACACCGATTATTGCCAGTGGGTTAGATATGCCTATAGCAAGCCCAAGGGCTGGCTCTTGCGCGCCAGTAAGGACCGTGTGTAGTTCCCCATTAACGCGATCTGGGATTGTTAGACCTAACACTGCTAGACAAGCCCACGAACACCACAGCACGATGTAGGTGAATCGTCGCGGTTGAAGATTACGCGCAGACATTTTGGCGAATGCACGCGTCAGCACAATGTGAAGCACAAAAATTGGCAGTCCAATAAGAAGTGCATACATGAGAGTCAGCGAACCTAGTAGGTCCCATAGAGCCCTCCCAGCGACTACCCACACAGCACATAGTGTGCCGCCCAACATGACCAGCACAGGTGTTATACGGCTCATTTTATTGGACGTCGGCGCGATCAGTTGCCCGTAGATGGGCAGTGGATTGTCCCCACTGAGCCCACGTATCTTCATGTTCCAACACTGCAAATCCGGATGTTGGCAGCCCAAATCGGACTCTGCTCACAAGGCCAGAGTCCGATTCTGGGTGTGCAAGATGTGCTGCTAGTGCTGACATGACGGGTTCGTGTCCGACGACAAGCACAGTCGACGCTTGCGGGTGTTCCGCGACGATAATGTCCAGCACATCTTGCGGTGTTGCTGTGTACAGCGCATCCATGATGGATGCGAAGGTTGTTTCACGATCGAACGCGTTACTTAGTAGTTCCCAAGTTTGTCGTGTACGTAATGCTGAAGAGCACAAAACTGCATCAGGGTTTATGCCTGCTTGCGCAAGCATATTCCCGACGAGTCCTGCTTGTCTGCGCCCTCGTAACGCAAGGGGCCGTAGCTGGTCAGGAACTGACCCTGCCGGCTCTGCCTTTGCGTGTCGAAGTAGTACAAGACGTCGCGTGCCGTTCGTAAAACTCAAAATTACTGTCCCATCGCGTGAACTCCACCGTCTACGTGGACGATTTCAGCGGTCGTCGCAGGGAACCAATCTGACAAGAGCGCTGCAACAGCACGTGCTGTTGGCTCTGGGTCAGTTTGATCCCACCCGAGCGGTGCCCGCTCAGGCCAGGAACCTTCCATCTGTTCGAAGCCTGGAATGGACTTCGCTGCAGTAGTTCGGATTGGACCTGCTGATACGAGGTTAACCCGAATTCCGTCAGAACCTAGATCACGGGCAAGGTAGCGCGCCGTAGATTCGAATGCGGCCTTCGCCACACCCATCCAGTCGTATACCGGCCATGCGAACTTCGCATCAAAAGTCAAACCAACAATCGAACCACCGTTTTTAAGTAGTGGTTTTGTGGCTACAGCCAGCGATTTTAGTGAAAATGCGGATACTTCAAGTGCGGTTGCAACGTCCTGCCATTCACCGGCGAGGAAGTTGCCTCCCATGACGCTTTGTGGGGCAAATCCGATGGAGTGAACTACCCCATCTAGAGAGTCAACATGTTCTAAAACACGTGCTTCTAGCGCTGCGAGATCTTCGTTGTTCGTTACATCAAGTTCCAGAACCGGTGCTGGCGCAGGTAAACGCTTAGCGATCGCTTGAGTGAGACGGAACTGACGTCCGAACGAGGTGAGTAGAACTTCTGCACCTTCAAGCTGTGCGAGTCGTGCGACGTGGAAGGCGATGGAGTGATCGGTCAAGACTCCAGTAACAAGAATCTTTTTTCCTTCGAGCAAACCCATGTTTCATCCTTTGTTGAGAGAACTATCGTGTGAAGTGTTAAGTGCGGCGATAATGCGGTAAAGCTTAGTGCCCCATGCCGAGTCCACCGTCTACTGGAATAACAGCACCGCTGATGTAGCCTGCAAGCGGTGACGCCAAGAAGGTCACTGCCGCTGCAACTTCATCAGGCTGTGCAAAACGTCCAGCTGGAATAGAGGCCTTGTATTTTGTTTGAGTGTCTTGTGGAAGTTGAGCGGTCATTGCAGTCTCAATGAATCCAGGTGCAACCACGTTGGCTGTGATTCCGCGCGAGCCAAGTTCGCGGGTGATGGAGCGTGCCATACCGACAAGGCCTGCTTTGGATGCAGCATAGTTCACTTGGCCTGGTCCACCGTAAAGCCCAATAACAGAGGAGATCATGATAATGCGGCCTTTACGAGCACGAATCATGGGCTTTGTAGCGCGGCGAACACAACGGAATGTTCCGGTGAGGTTCACGTCCAAAACGTCTTGGAATTCGTCGTCGCTCATACGCATGAGTAGCTGGTCTTTAGTGATTCCTGCATTAGCAACAAGGATCTCGACTGGGCCAAGATTTTCTTCTATGTCGCTAAAGGCTTGATTCACTTGCTCTGTGGAGGTCATGTCTCCGATAACACCGTACACACCTTCTGGCAGGTCACCGCTGCGATAAATTGTTGCGACTTTATCTCCCTGTGCAACAAATTTCTCTGCAATTGCACGACCAATACCTCGGTTCGCTCCAGTCACGAGCACTACACGTCCAGTGTGCTGCTCCGCTAGTTCGTGTTGTGCCGGTGTGGGCGTCATGTTTCCTCCGTGTTGTTGTACGTCGTGTGGAGTATGCGCGCGCTGGTACCCGTATTCATCCACGCGCTTAGATGCATACGGCTTGCGTTTCCAGTTCCTCTGGCAACGTCGTCCGCGCACGCATACCCAATTTCGAGAGTATCTGACGATATGCACTAACACATCACACGAATCACCCTCGCATACCCCTAAATCTTAGTATGTTTCCTACAAATCGCGTTGGATAGATGTGAGAAACCTTTTCTTCAAAAGGCAGCCGCCTCACTTTGCTCCCACCACCGTAGAATGGAAGAGTGCCACGAAAGAGTGAAGTGCCTTCCATTACTACGGCTCCGCAATCGCTTGCAGACGATCAAAGCCGTCGCACTCGCGTGTATCTCATCGAGATGGGAATACGCGTAGCGTGTTTCATTGGCGCTTATTTCGCATCAGGTACTTTACGGTGGATCCTTATTGGGGCTGCGGTCTTTCTTCCTTATATCGCTGTGGTTTCTGTAAACGCCAGCAGAAGAAATTCTCAAGATTCAGGCAATCCATTTGAGTATCTGCAACTTGAAGGCACACACACGCCAACCACCCCACCGCCATCCGATACCCCATCGGATCCACGCACGTAGAGGAGCAGTTAGCTTGGTAGATCTTTTTGCCACTGCAGACCCCATCAACTCGCTTATTTGTTCTGGGAAAGGCTGTCGCGCCGATGCACGCTGGGGTCTTTTATGGAATAACCCGAAAATCCACACGCCAGAGCGCCGTAAGGTGTGGCTCGCCTGCGATGACCACCTGTCTCACTTAAACGAGTTCCTCTCTTTACGCGGTTTCCTCAAAGATGTTGTTCCAGTGGAAACCCTTGAGCATGAGGCTGCCGAAGAGTAATGCCTCAACATTCACACACAAGTAACTCCTCACAGGAACGCGAAGAATCCGCACACCAGTTTTCATTAGTGCAATGGATTGGCATTGCTGTGGCGGTGGGCGTTCTTGTAGCTTTATGTATTGCTGCTGGGCGTTGGCAGTGGCATCGTCATGTTGATCGCGCAGATTTTATTTCGACGGTGGATGCCAACTATGAATCCATCCCTGTCGATATTGCTGAGATTTTGCCGAACACGCATACCCAACTGGCACCCTCTCGCGTCTGGTCTCAAGCCCAGTTGCGCGGCACATACCTACCGGAATACACGGTACTGCTTCGTAATAGACCAGTGAATTCTTCGCCAGCGCTCCATGTGCTTGTTCCCTTTGAAACACAAAGCGGGAATATTTTTCTTATCAATCGTGGATGGATCTCGAACGCACGTAACGCGGCAGGTCCAGAATCAATTCCGGCTCCGCCTGCAGGGCTCGTTGACGTTGTTGTGCATCTTCGTGCCGATGAACCCGCAACTGATAGGTCGGCTCCTATTGGTCAGGTACAAGCCATAAACATTAAGCAAGTGCTTCAAGCCGGTTCGAATGCCGCCGAAAGCGCCGAATCGCTCCTACAACGGGACTACTACCAATATGCGTATGGGGCATTAAGCGACGAGAAACCGAGCGCACAACAAAGTCTGCGAGCGCTACCAAAACCAGATACTGATCCGCGCTCGCACCTGAGTTATGCCTTCCAATGGTGGGTGTTTGCTATTGGTGGAGCGGCTACTTTTTTGGTGTTATTCGTCAAAGATCGCACTCGCTTCTCACAGAAGAAATCTTCAGGGAATCCTTTTGCAGCTCTTAATGAGGCTGAAGAAGCGGTTTCTTCTGATTCGAAGACGAGTAAGCGGCGTGCCCAGCGCACCACCGAAGAAGATTATGAAGATGCGCTCTTCGATGAGTAGTCACACGTGTGCAGGCGTGCATAGCGTGGCTGTTTTGTAGCCTGCACACGTATGGGTTAAGCCATCGAGACGAGTTCTTTATAGGAGTCGTTCCATAGGTCTTCATCGCCGTCTGGCAAAAGGAGTACGCGGTCTGGGTTCAACGCTTCAACGGCGCCTTCGTCGTGCGTCACCATAATGACGGCGCCCTCATACGTGGATAGTGCTCCCAGTATTTCGGCGCGTGATGCGGGGTCAAGGTTGTTTGTTGGCTCGTCGAGAAGCAGAACGTTAGCGGATGACACAACGAGGGTGGCAAGCGCTAGACGGGTCTTTTCTCCACCAGATAGGACGCGAGTTGGTTTGTCTGCGTCTTCCCCTGAGAACAGGAAGGAACCAAGCACGGAGCGTACTTCTGTGTCTGTTAGGTCGGGTGCTGCATGGCGCAAGTTTTCAACGACTGTGACGCTGAGGTCAAGTGTGTCGTGTTCTTGCGCGTAATATCCTAATTTGAGTCCGTGGCCTGGCACTACTTGACCAGAATCGGCTTCTTCAACGCCTGCGAGTAGCCGTAATAGAGTCGTTTTTCCGGCACCGTTAAATCCGAGGATGACGACGCGAGCGCCGCGGTCAATCGCAAGGTCAACTCCGATGAAGACTTCTTGTGAGCCATACGATTTTGATAGTCCTTCTGCGGTTAAGGGTACTCGTCCGCAGGGTGCAGGCGTTGGGAAGCGAAGTTTTGCGACTTTTTCTGCAACGCGTGGGCCTTCAAGCCCGTCAAGCATTTTTTCGGCGCGTTTTATCATGTTTTGTGCGGCGACAGCTTTACTTGCTTTTGCCCGCATTTTGTTGGCTTGCGCTAAAAGAACACCTGCTTTTTTCTCTGCGTTGGCTCGTTCTTTTCTGCGACGTTTTTCGTCTGTTTCTCGTTGTAGTAGGTAGTCGTCCCAGCCAAGGTTGTATTGGTCGAGTTCGCCACGTGTTGCGTCGAGGAAGAATACTTTATTGACGATCGCCCGCATGAAATCGTTGTCGTGCGAGATGACGATGAGGCCGCCTTCGTAGCTTTTCAGATAGTCGCGTAACCAAATGATTGAGTCCACGTCCAAGTGGTTTGTTGGTTCGTCGAGCATGAGCGTTTCTCCGCCTGAGAAAAGAATTCGTGCGAGTTCTACGCGGCGTCGTTGCCCACCGGAGAGTTCACCGAGTTTGTGTTCGAGAACTTCCTTATCTAACCCGAGGTTAGCGGAGATACGCATGGCTTCTGCTTCTGCCGCATATCCTCCTGCGGCGAGGAATCGTGCTTCGACTTTGGGGTAACGGTCGAGAGCTTTTTCCATGATTTTTAAGTCGCTTGAAGCCATGTCTGCTTCTGTTTTTGCCATGAGTTTCACGAGTTTATCTAGCTCACGAATCGACAAAATGTGGTCTTTTGCGCTTTGTGTGGGATCTGCAGGGTGTGTGTCTTGGGGCAAGTATCCCAGAACACCGCTGCGGGAAGCCATACCTGCTGTTGGTAGGGTTTCTCCTGCTAAAACTTTGGTTAGTGTTGTTTTTCCGGCACCGTTGCGCCCCACTAACCCAACCCGGTCGCCTTTGCCTACTTTAAAGGTTGCCGAGTGCAACAGTGTTCGCGCACCAATTCGAATTTCGATGCCCTGAGCGCTAATCACAACAATGTCCTTAGTACGAAGTCTCTAAAAATGTCAGCAAATGTTCATCGCAGACACAAACGAGGTCAATTCTATAGGTGGACTACCGTCAAGGGGACCTTATTTTTGTAAGGTCTACGCGCATCACATTTCCAGACAGCTCAACGCTTCTCTGTGTTGAGCCTTCACAGACGAGGAACACTGATGACAAGCACCCTTTCGCATGACGAACAGCATCCTGTGCAAGAAGAAAACGAGTTCGGGCAGCAACGCGCAGCCAAGAAGTCATCTATTGCGTTAGATATTGCTCTTGTTGCTACATTCGCTGCTTTTATTGCAGCGTGTGCGGTCGCACCGTCTATTACTCTTGTCGGCATTCCAGCGCCGATCACGCTGCAAACGCTTGGTGTGATGCTTGCTGGGCTTACTCTTGGGGCACGACGCGGAATTCTTGCGGTGCTGCTGTATCTTGCTGTTGGTGCTGCTGGACTTCCTGTTTTTGCTCGAGGTGGCTCTGGGTTAGCGCCTTTTACGGGGCCGACAGTCGGTTACCTGATTGCTTTTCCTATCGTGGCGTTTTTAGTGGGCTTGCTTGTTAAACGCATTATCGCGGCGCCTGGAAAACCTGACTTTAAGCCTTCGTTTACGTCGCATTTGCTGGCGATTGTTGCTGCTTTTGGATGTTCGCTTGTTAGCGTTCATCTTCTCGGTGTTGCAGGCATGACTTTGCGGGTTCCTATGGCTTTTAGTGATGCGCTTACCGCAGATGCGGCTTTTATACCCGGTGACATCGTAAAAACCACATGTGCGGTGCTACTTGCGTCGGCGTTGTTGAAGGCATTCCCTCAACTTAAAGAGTTGCGTTGACGTCATGTCTGTTGTCTTTGATCGTGTTGTTGTAGAGGCGCAAGGTTCACGGCTCCTTGGTCCTGTAAGTGTTTCGTTAACTCAGCGCAGGATTGCTGTGTTGGGTGAGAACGGTTCAGGTAAGTCAACTTTTTTGAAAGCCGCCGCCGGGCTTATTGGGCCTCAATATGGCAGCGTTCGTGTTGCAGGGCATGACACTATCGATGATGAGACTGATGTACGTCGTGTTGTCGGCTTTTGTTTTGCAGAAGCCGACGCACAATTATTGGCTGGAACTGTCGGAGAAGACATCGAGCTTTCTGTACGGGTAGCGAAGGGTCGTAATTATCCGCAGACGACTGCCGAGAAGGTGTTGCAAGATTTTGGTTTGTCGTTGTCGACGCAACGCGCGTGTCACACCCTTTCCGGTGGGCAAAAGCAGGCGCTTGCGTTAGCTAGTGTTTTGACGGCTCAGCCCACAATTATTGTGTGTGATGAGCCTACAACTCGCTTAGATTTACGATGGCGACGAGACATGATCGACGTGTTGTGCGCTTTACAGCAGCAGTTAATTATTGCTACTCATGATCTTGATTTTGCCGTGTTGTGTGATCGTGTGCTTGTCATTGACGATGGTCTGATCGTATTTGACGGCAACCCTGAGGCAGGTGTCGCCATGTATGAGCAGTTGTGCGATAGCCGTCCGTCACGGATTCCACGCGGTTGTGCTGCTCAACAAGTACGTGATGAAGCATGAGCGCCTATGGGCCTGCACGTAAAGTTCCTGCCCGCCTTCGTGTTCAACACAGTGCATTCAGTGGCGGCTATATTCCGGGCGTAAGTTTTCTGCACAAGGCTCCGCTCTATATAACTTTTACAGTGCTTATAGTGCTTTCGAGCTACCTCACTGTGCGTGGAACGAGCCTTACTGCGGCAGCAGTTTTTTGTGGAGTGTTCGTCGTGCATGTTAGTGCAAGGCTATCGTTTCGTATTTTTATACATGTGGGCTGGCTTGCTTTGGGTATCTCGCCTTTCATCGGATACCTCGCGGTTACTGCCAGTGTTTCTTTTGCGCTTAGTCGTTTCTTAACTTTTTGTGCGCTGTTTTACCTTGCATTGGTTTTTTCGTCGGTCACGTCACCGACGAGTGTGTTCAATGCTGTGTCTATTGTTTTACGACGATGGCTTGGACCTCGTCGTGCCTTACATGTTGCTCTTGCCTGCGCTCTTTTGTTGCGTCTCTTACCTCAAGTTAATGAAGCATTACGCATCAGTCGTGAGGCGGCTCGTTCGCGGGGGCTACACACCCGCGGATGGAACGCATTCGTTCCATCCGCGTTAAGGTCTGTGCAGCAAGCGATACACGTCGGTGAAGCCGTGGATGCTCGTGGACTGTTAAGTTACGACAATACACACCGTTAAAACGCTGAGGGCGGGCTAACACATCAAGTGTTAGCCCGCCCTCAGTTACACAAAGAACCTATTTTGTGTCTTCACGCTTTGGTTTGAAGTCAACGCCAGCTTCTTTACGCTGCTCTGGAGTGATCGGAGCCGGAGCTTGTGTAAGCGGGTCAAACCCTCCCCCAGACTTAGGGAAAGCAATAACATCGCGAATTGATTCAGAGTTAGACAACAACGAAACGATGCGGTCCCACCCGAAAGCAATTCCACCATGCGGTGGTGCACCAAACTTGAACGCGTCAAGAAGGAAGCCAAATTTTTCCTGTGCTTCTTCTTCGCCGATTCCCATAACTTTAAATACGCGCTCTTGAACGTCACGGCTGTGGATACGGATCGATCCGCCACCGATTTCGTTACCGTTGCATACGATGTCGTATGCGTACGCCAGCGCTTCGCCTGGGTTCTCTTCAAAGGAGTCAATCCATTGAGGAGTTGGGCTGGTAAACGCGTGGTGGACGGCAGTCCACGCAGAGTTTCCGAGATCGACGTCGTCGTCTTCACCAGTTGGTTTGAATAGTGGAGCGTCAACA
Source organism: Timonella sp. A28 (assembly GCF_051200815.1). GTDB lineage: Bacteria > Actinomycetota > Actinomycetes > Actinomycetales > Cellulomonadaceae > Timonella. Next base: position 771,672 of record NZ_CP195159.1, read on the forward strand.
ACCCACAAGAACGACCACGCGTTCTCGTCGATCAAGCCCGCACGTACACCGATTTCGTTACGGACAGCACCAAGAAGGTGACGGCATTCGCTGGTCTTACCGGCAGCGAAGAAAATGCAGTCGCCAGGTTGTGCACCGGTTGCTGCTGCGAGTCCTTCGCGTTCTGCGTCGGTAATGTTCTTAGCTACTGGTCCGCCGAGTTCACCCTCGTCAGAAATGGTGACGTATGCCAGACCCTTTGCCCCGCGCTGTTTCGCCCAATCCTGCCATGCATCAAATGCACGACGAGGTTGTGCGGCACCGCCAGGCATGACGATGGCGCCAACGTATTCGTTTTGGAACACGCGGAATGGTGTGTCTTTGAAGTACTCAGCAAGTTCTGTGATCTCAAGATCAAAACGCAAGTCAGGTTTGTCTGAACCATACAAACGCATGGAGTCGTTGTATGTGATGCGTTGGAATGGCGCATCAAGGTCAACGTCGATGAGTTTCCAGATGGCCTTCAGAAGTTGCTCTGCGAGCGCAATAACATCGTCTTGTTCAACAAAGCTCATCTCAATGTCAAGCTGGGTGAACTCTGGCTGACGGTCTGCACGGAAGTCTTCGTCACGGTAACAGCGCGCTATTTGGTAGTAACGCTCCATGCCCGACACCATAAGGAGCTGTTTGAACAGCTGCGGTGATTGTGGCAGTGCATACCATGACCCTGGCGCAAGACGAGCAGGCACCAAGAAGTCACGAGCACCTTCAGGTGTAGAGCGAGTCAACGTTGGGGTTTCAATCTCAACGAAGTCGTTTTCTTCCAGCACTGAACGGGCTGCCTGTGAAACCTTCGAACGCAACCGGATAGTTTGTGCTGGCTTTGGGCGGCGCAAGTCGAGGTAGCGGTATTTCAGCCGTGCCTCTTCACCAATGGTTTCGTTTCCGTCAAGCGCAGTGGAAACTTGGAAGGGCAGCGCTGCTGATTCGTTTAAAACAACAACGTCTGTGGCAATAACTTCAATGTCACCGGTGGCAAGATTTTGGTTATCGTTGCCGTCTGGGCGTGCCGCAACTTCTCCAGTAACTTGTAAAACAAATTCGGAGCGCAGCGGGTGCGCCACTTCTTCGTCTCGGATGACAACCTGGGCGATACCTGAAGCATCGCGGAGGTCAATAAAGGCAACTCCACCGTGATCACGGCGGCGGTCAACCCATCCGGTCAGAGTTACTGTCTGGCCGTTATGCTCAGCTCGTAGTGAGCCGGCGTTATGAGTGCGCAGCACGTTTTTCCCTTCTTTGTGTTGCGTCGTTGTGGCTGTTTTATCTATGAGAACCTACAGACGCCTTCGCTCAGTCTAATCGTTAAATGGCTTAAACAACGCACACATTCTTGTGCGCTGTGCACTGCCACAAGTATTACGGTGAAGAAAAGGTCGCCTGTCGGAACTTTTCATATCAGTCGTTGTGAATCCCGACGTGTGGTCGTAGGTCTTCGTGAGGTGGCGCCCATGTTTCTGGGTTACCTTCAACTTGTTCGCCACTGCGGATGTCTTTGACTTGGTGTCCTACGTGCTCACCGTGAGCGTTGGTCCCTGCCGGGAACCACACGAAAGGTATGCCGCGTCGATCTGCGAATTTGATTTGTTTACCAAATTTAGCGGCATTTGGGGATACATCTGTTGGGATGCCTCGGGCACGTAGCGCGGTTGCGATCGCATCAGATGAGGCACGATTGTCTTCGTCAAGCACTGCGACAAGCACAGCGGTAGGTACAGCACGTGAAGCCGTTACTACTTTCTGGCCAAGTAAACGCGAAACGAGACGAGACACACCGATAGATAGGCCGACGCCCGGGTATGTGTTCTTTCCGTCTGATGCGAGCTCGTCGTATCGCCCGCCAGAGCAAATTGAGCCGAGATCTTCGTGACCGATCAGCACTGATTCGTAAACGGAACCTGTGTAGTAGTCAAGGCCGCGAGCAATTTTCAGGTTTGCTTCTATTGTGCCTGGGGCACGTGTAGATGCTGCTTCTAAGAGAGCTCGTAGTTCAGTCAGTCCTGTTTCGAGGAGTTCGTGAGAGATATTGTTCTGCGCTGCGAGTCGTTCAACGTCTTCAACAACTGTTGCGTCAGTGCCAGAGATGTGTGCAAGGTCAAGGCAAAGTTGCGCTTGTTCGTGTGTTGCATCGACTTCTTCGATGAGGAGTTGACGAACTTTGTCCGCACCGATCTTGTCGAGTTTGTCGATGTTACGCAGCACACCGGCTACATCATCGAGGCCTAAACCACGGTAGAAACCTTCAGCTACTTTCCGGTTATTGACCAGAATCTTAAACTCAGGGACACCTAAATCTTTAAGTTTCGCCAAAGCTTCTGCCATAACTAACGGTAGTTCTACCTCGTAGTGGTACGGCAGTTCTCCCGCGCCTACAACATCAATATCTGCTTGATAAAACTCACGGAACCGTCCGTCTTGCGGGCGTTCACCACGCCACACTTTCTGGATTTGGTAACGCTTAAAAGGAAACGCTAAGTGTCCCGAGTTTTCAAGAACGTAGCGTGCAAACGGAACAGTTAAATCAAAGTGCAAACCAAGTTGTTTGTCTTTGCTCTGCTCATCTGTTTCAGCCGCTTGGAGGCGGTTAAGCACATACACCTCTTTCGAGGTCTCCCCTTTGCGAAGCAATTGATCTAGTGGTTCAACTGCTCGGGTTTCCACACTCGCAAAGCCATGAAGTTCAAAAGTTTCTTGGATAACGTCCAAAATCCGTTGTTCAACAATACGTTGCGCAGGTAACCACTCTGGAAAACCAGAAAGAGGAGTAGGTTTGTTCATAGCACCATATTTTTCCATACACTCGTGTGCTTTAGTTTCTGTGACGCATCATCTGGTCATGATCCTGAACACGTCCGTTAGGTTTTATGCACCTTCTCGTGTGCAACGAAACGTCCAACACATGGGAAAGTGAAGTTCGGCTTTAAGAAAAACCACAGCAATTCTGCAAGATTCGCAGAAAATTGCGCCCAATAAACAGTTTTATATTTAGACTAGAGAGCGACGTGTTGTGAGACACGAACATAGCGCCCACCAAGACGAGAGTCGCGGGCAGTCGCTGACGAGGCCTTCACACTATAAGAGGCCTCGCCACTACATAAAAGGAGTACAGCGCCAATGAGTGAGAACCCAGAAACCAGCGCACAAGACGTTACCAACGACGGTAATGTTCCATCTGAGGCAACTCAAGACTCATCGGTTGAGTCGTCTAACGTTGAAAACAACACCACAACACCTTCGACTCCAAAGCCGACACCAAGTGCGCCTGCTCCTAAGCCAACAAGCGTGAAGCCTGCCCCGGCAGCACCTACTGTTTCGGCGCAAGCTGCAGCTCCAGTTGATGCGGTTGCCTACGCTCAGGCTGCACAGTTTGGTCGCGTTGATGCAGACGGTACCGTCCACGTTAAAGACGGAGAAACCGAACGCGTTGTCGGCCAGTATCCTGATGCTTCAGAAGAAGAAGCTCTTTCCCTCTACGTCCGCCGTTACCTTGACCTTGAGGGCAAAGTTACGTTGTTCGAGACACGTCTGAACACTGCTGATCTTCCAATCAAAGAAATTGATTCAACTTTGAAGAAGCTCTTGGAAGAGACTGCAGAGCCTGCTGCTGTCGGTGATCTTCCAGGCTTACGCACCCGCGTTGCGGCTCTTCAAGAAATTGCACAAAAGCGTCGGGAAGAAATTGAAGCGTCCCGTGCCGCAGCAAAAGAAGCAGCATTGGTACGTCGTACTGAGATCGTTGTTGCAGCAGAAAAGATCGCACAAACAGATCCCCTAAAAATTCAGTGGCGTCCAGCTGGTGAAGAACTGCGCACTTTACTTGAGCAGTGGAAAGAAGCACAACGTTCTGGACCACGCCTCGACAAGCCTGTCGAAGACAGCCTATGGAAGCGGTTCAGCCACGCCCGCACCACATTTGATCGTGAACGTCGCCATTTCTTTGCTGAACTCGAAAAGCAAAACTCTTCTGCAAAGGCAGCAAAAACAGCACTGGTTGAAGAAGCAGAAAAACTCTCTTCATCAACTGACTGGGGTGCCACAGCCGCTGCATACCGCGAGTTGATGAATCGTTGGAAGGCTGCTGGTCGCGCAAACCGTAAAGACGACGACGCACTGTGGTCACGTTTCCGTGCCGCACAAGACGTTTTCTTTGCTGCACGCGAGCAAGCACACGCAGCTACCGACGCCGAATATCAAGCAAACTTTGCTGCCAAAGAAGAACTCGCGAAAAAAGCAGAAGCTCTTTTGCCAGTATCAGACATTGCAGCAGCTAAAGCCGCACTGCGCGATGTACAAGACCAGTGGGAAGAAATTGGTCGCGTACCACGCAATGAAGTAGGCCGCATCGAAGGTCGTTTACGTGCTGTCGAGAACGCAATCCGTGATGCAGAGCACGCCCGCTGGGAGCGCACCAACCCAGAAACGCGTGCACGCGCTGAAGGCGCTTTAGCGCAACTAGAGCAGTCCATCGCAACACTTGAAGATGACCTTGCTAAAGCTCAAGCTCGTGGCAACGAGCGTAAAGTCAAAGAACTTACTGAGTCTTTGAATGCACGTCGCACTTGGCTAGAGCAAGTATCTAAGGCTGCTGAAGAATCACGCGGCTAACAAAGCCCATTCACTAAGCGGGTTGGTCCAAGATTTCCACAATCTTGGACCAACCCGCTTTTTGTTGTTCGTTATCAGGCACGATCGAGTATGATCACTTTTCGCATCGACTCCCCCGCCCAGGAGCTTCCCCCACCTCTGCCTTGGAGTTCTGGACCTGACAGATCACAAGCGACGTACCGTGAAACGTTGCCGCCGCCTCCAATAGACAATGCATCGGATCGTATCGACACACCTGCAGCGTTTACACCTCACAGTGTTGGAGGGGTCTGGGAATACGATCGCTTATGTGCGCGTGGAGAGCTTGTTGAGATACTTCCTGGCGTAGCCATCCCACAGGAGCAACCGCTGCACCATCAATTGCGAATACGCGTTGCGCAATGTGTTGTCCCAGAAACAGCCACCCTAGCGGTGCATGGTGCAGCATGGCTTCATTGTGGCGGCCCGGTCCCCTCGCGGCTCCCTGTCTGCTTTGACAGATTCGCTAATCGTCCACGTAACAATCCGGCTATTGTCCCCCACCCTGGTCGAGTATGGCCCAGCAACGTTAAAGCTTTTGGTTCTTTACGGGTCACAACAGCGAAGCGAACAATCATTGATCTTGCGTTACTTCAAGAGCCGACAGCTGCAGAATGGGTACGCAGATTCAGCACGCACAAGATGGCTCTTACCGCTGCGCAAGAGTTTTTACTTCAGGTGCCTCATTACAGTATGGAAGCAGCTATTCGTGAACGCGCATTAGATATCGTTTCAGATGTTCTCTGCCTCAGTTAGGCCCTTTGGTTCCAGTAATTCGATATACGTCAAAGACCCCTTCAATACGGCGAACAGCATTGAGCACGGTATGCAGATGTGCTGGTTCTGCCATTTCAAAGGCAAACCTAGAGATAGCAAGACGATCTGACGACGTCGACACCGTCGCAGAAAGAATATTGACGTGAGAATCGGACAATACACGGGTTACGTCAGAGAGAAGACCAGCACGGTCAATTGCTTCAACTTGAATTTGGACGAGGAACATCGTGTTTGCTCCGCTTGTCCAATCAACTTCAACCATACGTTCAGGCTGTCGTTTGAGTTGATCGACGTTGATGCAATCGGCTCGGTGCACGGACACGCCTTGCCCGCGCGTAATAAAGCCGACAATCGCGTCGCCAGGAACCGGTGTGCAACATTTGGCAAGCTTGACCCAAATATCCTCGATGCCTTTAACCACGACGCCCGGATCGCCTGTCCTTGACCGGCGACTTGGCTTACCTGGCCGCGTTAGTTCAGCAAGGTCTTCTTGGTTAGCGTCGGAGCTTCCCATAGAAGCAGTAAGTTTTGCGATAACGTTCGCTGCCGACACTTGTCCTTCGCCAACGGCGGCATACAGCGCAGATACATCTGCGTATCGCATGTCATTTGCGGTAGCGAGTATTGCCTCTTGTGAGAGCAAACGCTGGAATGGCAAGTTTTGTTTGCGCATTGCCTTAGCGATCTGCTCTTTGCCGTGTTCGATGGCTTCTTCGCGGCGTTCTTTTTGGAACCATTGACGAATTTTGTTACGTGCACGGCCGCTCTTCACAAAAGCCAGCCAGTCACGGGACGGCCCAGCTGTTTCAGACTTAGATGTCAATACGTCAACGACGTCACCGTTTTCCAACACAGAATCAAGCGGCACAAGGCGTCCGTTTACCCGTGCGCCCATGGTGCGGTGGCCAACCTCAGTGTGAACTGAATACGCAAAGTCCACGGGAGTTGAGCCTTGTGGTAGCGCAACAACATCACCTTTAGGGGTAAAGACGAATACTTCGCTGCCACCGATTTCGTATCGGAGCGAGTCCAAAAATTCTGATGGGTCGGATGTTTCTTTTTGCCAGTCAACAAGTTGCCGCAACCATTGCATTTCGTTGACGGAACGGCCTTCTGTGTTCGCAGAGCCTTCTTTGTACTTCCAGTGCGCAGCAACACCATATTCGGCGCGCTTGTGCATATCATGGGTGCGAATTTGGATTTCGACAGGCTTACCAGTTGGTCCAATCACTGTTGTGTGCAGTGACTGGTACATGTTGAATTTCGGCATCGCAATGTAGTCTTTGAACCGGCCTGGTACTGGATTCCAGCGGGCGTGCAGTGCCCCGAGTGCCGCATAGCAGTCACGAACGGTATCAACGAGAACTCGTGTTCCAACTAGGTCGTAAATGTCTGCGAATTCGTGACCGCGCACAATCATTTTCTGGTAAATCGAGTAATAATGCTTCGGTCGACCAGTTACAGTTGCCTTGATTTTTGAGGCCCGTAAATCAGAAATTATTTGTTCACGAACGATGCCAAGATACTCTTCACGTGCAGGTGCACGCTCAGCGACAAGGTGCACAATTTCTTCATACACTTTGGGATACAAGGTTTGGAACGATAAATCTTCAAGTTCCCACTTGATTGTGTTCATTCCTAGTCGGTGTGCCAAAGGGGCATAAATCTCAAGGGTCTCTCGCGCTTTTTTCGCGGCAGAGGCTTGAGGAACAAATTTCCATGTCCGTGCGTTATGCAGTCGGTCTGCAAGTTTGATCATGAGAACACGAATATCTTTGGCCATTGCGACGACCATTTTTCGTACTGTCTCAGCTTGCGCAGCATCACCGTACTGGACTTTATCCAGCTTTGTAACACCATCAACGAGTAGTGCGATCTCTTCACCATAGTCTTTGGTGAGTTGCGCTAACGAGTATGGGGTGTCTTCGACTGTATCGTGCAGTAAAGCGGCAGCTAGAGTCGGTGGTGTTAACCCGAACTCGGCAAGAATTGTTGCTACTGCAACAGGGTGAGTGATGTATGGGTCACCGCTTTTACGTAATTGTCCGCGGTGGGCACGTTCTGCAGTGTCGTAGGCTCGTTCAATAATCGACATATCTGCTTTAGGGTGATTCTTTTTCAAAGCAGACAGTAATGGTTCAAGCGCAGGAGTGCCAACAGCATGCCGCGCACCAAAACGTCCAAAGCGTGAACGAACACGACCAGAACTACTAACTGGAATAGCTCCGGTAACTGGAGCAGGCGCAGCAGCAACAAGTGTTTTTGAAGTAGGTGCTTTTAAATCACTAGGTTTCGCGGTTGCAGGGTTCGCTGCACGAACGGTGTGCTCTGTGTGCGCAGTGCCCGATTCGTTTTCTGTAGATACACCCAAGGGAGGCACTTCTGTCCCGTGTTGATTCTCAGACATAAGTGCCTCCCTCGTGGCGATACTCCGTTTCTCAAGATGTACAACATTTTCGCTTAAGAAACGATTCCTAGGAGTACATTCTAAATCTACAGAGCCATAAGCGTTGCCACGGCTCGCCCTTTAAGCTGGTCGCGTCCTTCTAGACCTAGTAGTTCCATAAGGAACAAAGCCGTTGTAACATTCGCTCCGACTTGTTCCAGCAAGGTAACTCCCGCCCGGGCGGTTCCACCTGTTGCAAGAACATCGTCGAGAAGAACGACATGCGCTCCGGCAGGGACGGCGCCATCTCTCATTTCCACTGTCGCAGTCCCATATTCCAGCTCATACGTGTATGACTTCACAGGAGGTGGAAGTTTTCCAGCTTTTCGCACAGGGATAAAACCAACGTCTAAGTGTTGTGCAAGCGCTGATCCGAAAATAAATCCTCGAGCTTCCATCCCAGCGATGAATGCGGTTCCATCTGGAACGAGGTTTCCCAGTTCTGAAATCGCCAACTTGAAAGCATATGGGTTTGCCAACAAGGGTGTGATGTCTCGGAACGTAATTCCTGGGCTTGGATAGTCTGGCAGATCACGAATGTACTTACGCAGTTCGTGCTCTGCCGCTATCGGAGCCGATGAACATGTCATTGTATTCACGACCTACTTACGCCTGCGCTTAGGTTGGGCTTTGTTACCAAGGTGCTGCCCAGCTGTGATTGTTCCTGTTGAACCGACAGCGGCACCATCAAACTCTGCCGTGGTGTGGCTTGAACCAAGAGATTTTCCAGCACGAAGAGCAAGCACTTCTTGAGTGTGTTGCGCTATGGCTGGTTCTTTCAGACGCAATGAAACTTCCAGCGGGGTTGCTAAGAAGATCGATGAATATGCGCCCACTGCCATACCGACGAATAGCGATAGAGCAATATCTCGCAGTGTTCCCGCGCCGAGCAAGAATGCACCAATGAAGAGGATCGAACCAACCGGAAGCAACGCCACAACTGATGTGTTGATTGAACGCACAAGTGTTTGGTTCACGGCAAGGTTTGCGCGCTCTGCATAGGTTGCAAGGTGCTGCTCTGAAATATCTTCCGTGTTTTCTCGGACTTTATCGAAGACAACCACGGTGTCGTAAATGGAATAACCCAAAATCGTGAGCAAACCAATAATCGTTGCAGGAGTAACTTCCCAGCCAACGAGTGCATACACACCGATGGTTAAGACAAGGTCGTGGAAAAGCGCCAATATTGCGGCAGCTGCCATGCGCCACGCTCGGAAGTATATAGACATTACTGCCATAACAAGCAGCAAGAAAACCACAATACCTGCGAGTGCTTTCTTGGAGACGTCTTGTCCCCACGTTGGCCCAACGAACGTACTAGAAACGTTTTCTAACGGCACATCGTAGGCTGTTGCCAACTCACTGCGAACTTCTGTTACTTCGGTGTCAGAAAGCTCGTTGGTTTGAACACGAATCGCATCTGACCCAATGTTCGATACACGGGCTAGCTCATCGCCTTTAACCGAAGCAACAGCGTCTAAGGCAGGTTGCTGGCTATCAATACTGGAACCAGTCACCATGAATTGAGATCCACCACGGAACTCAATACCAAGGTTGATACCTCGGACAAGCAAGATAGTTATTGTCAGTGCCAAGCACACTAGTGCAGCGACATAAAATCGTTTACGTTTGCCGACGATGTCATAGGATTTTTCCCCCGTGTAGAGGTCATTTCCCCATTTTGCAAAGTTTAGCGCCCTCATTTGTCGCCCTCCCCGCTGACCGCATCAGCACCGGCTGAACGCGACGAATCTACTGTTCCTGAAAGGTGCGCTTCACGTTCTGCCTGTTCGGCAGCCTTACGCTGTGCAATAGTCATGCGACTACCATCAGCGTTACGGCGCTGTTCAGATGGTTTTACACCGGCTCCCACTACTTTTCCTCGGCCAACGTAGCGTGGCTTGTCGACACCAAGGCTGCGGTAATTAAATCCGGACAACCTGTGCCCTTGAGCAAAGAATTTCGTACGTGCAAGTAGCTTCATGACAGGGTGGGTAAAGAGGAACACAACGATAAGGTCAACAATAGTTGTCAATCCTAGAGTGAATGCGAATCCTCGAACGCCGCCAACAGCCAAGAAGTACAAGACGATAGCTGCAAGGAAGTTCACGGTGTCGGACGCAATAATTGTGCGTCGGGCGCGTTCCCAACCCACCTCAATAGCATTTTCGAGGCTGCGTCCGTCACGTAGTTCGTCTCGAATACGTTCGAAGTAAACGATGAAGGAGTCTGCGGTGATACCAATTGCCACAATCACACCTGCAACACCTGGTAGTGATAAGCGATAGCCCTGCTGCCAAGACAAGAACAGGATTGCAAGGTAGGTCAGTATCGCTGCTACTGCGAGGGAAGACACTGTCACGAGACCAAGTACTCGGTACTGGATAACTGAATAGACAACGACTAGCAAAAGGCCGATAAGACCAGCAACAAGACCTTTTTCTAGCTGTTCAGAACCCAAGGTTGCTGAAATAGTTTCTTCGCTTTGTACTTCAAAGGTAAGTGGCAGTGCACCAAAGTTCAGTTGGCTTGCGAGAGCGTTTGCGCTCTCGTTCGTAAAGTCTCCAGAAATTTCTGCTTGTCCATTAGAAATAACACTGTTGACGCTTGGGGATGAAATAACCAAGTTGTCGAGCACCATTGCAAACATATTTGGAGCTTGCGTAGGTGGATTCATCAAAACCCACTGATCAGCTGGCGGCAAACCGATCAAACGAGTGGTTACCTCATCAAATTTTTTGGTACCTTCAGCGTTGAACTCAATGTTGACGACCCAGTTGTTTAAGGTCACGCCTTGTTGTGTTTGCTGTAGTCCTGAAGTTGCTTGAGCAATGTCAGAACCAGGAATCTCCATTGGCCCAAGAATGTATTTTGTTGTGCCGTCTGGGTCACAGGTAACCAACGTCTTGTTTGGATCCGCGACACCGCCACCACCCTTTAAGTTCTCAGGGTTTGTGCAGTCCAGGGCCTCAAATTCTTTCAGAACGGCTTCCGTTACCTGCGCAAAATCCGATGCGTCAGTTGGTTCTACTGCAGGATCGGATGATTCATCGGTGGTGTCGTTCTGTGTAGTTTCTTCGTCAGAAGCTGCAGCACTAGTGTCATCGCTTGGGTTCGCTGATGCAGTCTCTTCTGGAACGGCAGCTTCATCACCGGCATCAGGAGTTGTCGTCTGCCCGTCTTCAGCCGTTACAGGCGTTGGATCACCAAAGAATAGAACAGGACGGAACTGCATCTGCGCAGATTCACGAACCAAATCCAACGTCTCTTGACTTGGCTTACCAGGAAGCGAAACAACAATGTTTTGACCTCCTTGGCTCGTAATTTCAGCCTCAGTGAATCCTGAAGAATCAACGCGCTGACGAATAATCTCGATAGCTTGGTCGATGTCTTCAGACTCTACTGGTTCATTATTTGCGGTCACTGCTTGCAAAATAACTTGCGTGCCGCCCTCAAGATCCAGTGCCAGTTTTGGGGTCCATGTTGCGTCCCCTCTTAACGTTCCGGCAAAGATCGAGCCAAAAAGAACCAATATGATGGCAGACAGCCCAAATAAGGGCCGCCATCCGCGCGGTTTTTTCGTGTTGGTGGTAGCCAACTTCCGTCTCTTCTCATAAATGTGACCCTCGTGGAGGGTCACTAGTCTGTGCGTGTGATCAAGCGCATAGCGCAACAGCAGGTTACCGCTGTTACGCTCGCTTTCCTATTCGCCGGTCTGGGTACTACTTATCGTCTTTTGAGCTGTCGTCGCGAAGTTTTTCGTCAATTGCCCGTGAAGTTTCGTCCTGAGTGTCAGGCTTTTCGATCAAGGAACTTACGTCATCTGGAATCGCGAACCCAGAAGACTCCTCAGCGGTTTGAGGCTCTTCTGCTTCGACGACAGGTGCGACAACTTCGTATTCTTTAGCGATAGCGGCACGAACCCACTTAGTGCGGCTACCTTCCTCAGATTCGAGTGTGACGAGGTCCCCATCAATTTCTACAACGGCACCTACATAACCTGATGCAGTCATGACTTGCACACCAGGCTGGAGTGCATCGCGAAACTCCATTGCTTGTTTTTGGCGTTTACGTGTACTACGAGTCATCAAGAACATCGCACCAAAAACAAGTGCGATCATAATGAGGAATTCCATTGCCTTCACCTAACTTTCCGTCACGCACCCAACACGTATTGTCTGGGCATCTGTGATTCTAACGAGCACACTGGCATAAAAGTGCCAGACGATCACTAACTAAACAGCGTATTCGATTCTGAAGGTGGCACAAGACCCAAATGCTGCCACGTTTCCAACGTTGCAACGCGGCCCCTCGGCGTACGTCCCATTAATCCTTCACGTACGAGAAAAGGTTCTGCAACAGTCTCAACTGTTTCTGGCTCTTCTCCCACAGTAACGGCTAACGTTGACAGGCCGACCGGCCCTCCACCAAACCTTTTACATAGCGCCGTTAACACTGCACGGTCTAAACGGTCTAAACCTCGCTCATCGACTTCGTAGACTTCAAGCGCGGAACGGGCGGCAGCTAAATCGAGGATTCCTGTCCCTCGTACTTGCGCCCAGTCACGCACCCGACGCAATAGCCTGTTGGCGATTCGTGGGGTACCGCGTGACCTCGACGCGATTTCTGCAGCTGCAGCAGCGTCTAATTCCACACCAAGCAATCCTGCAGATCGCGTTACAACTCGCTCTAAATCTGACGTGTCATAAAAGTCAAGGTGACCAGTAAAACCAAATCTGTCACGTAACGGCGCTGGCAGAAGTCCAGCTCTGGTGGTCGCACCGACAGCAGTGAAGCGCGGCAGGCTTAACGGAATAGCACTAGCACCTGCGCCTTTTCCAACGACGACATCGACACGGAAATCTTCCATCGCCACATACAACAGTTCTTCTGCAGGGCGCGCGAGACGGTGAATCTCATCAATAAACAGGACTTCACCTTCATCGAGAGATGACAACACAGCAGCTAAATCGCCTGCATGTTGAATCGCTGGACCAGAAGTGACCCGCAATGAAACACCTAATTCTGCGGCGATAATCATTGCAAGCGTTGTTTTACCCAAACCTGGTGGGCCAGAGAGCAACACGTGGTCCGGTGAACTTCCCCGGCCCTTGGCTGCATCTAACACTAGCGACAACTGGTCACGGACTACTCTTTGACCAACAAAGTCGTGCAACGATTTTGGTCGAAGGGCTGCTTCTGCAGCGCGCTCAATATCATCTGCTGACGATGACGTAACCCGTTCAAAATCATTACGCGGGAGTTCTGCTTGGTCGTGAGGATAAACATCCCCATCAAATTCCAGCGAATCGTCGTCAGCCACGTTGACCACCTAAAACTTTTAATGCTGCACGCAAGGTACTTGGCACCGCTGCGCTTGCAACAAAAGACTGCTCTTGTTCCCGTAGCACGTGTTCCACTGCGTCTTCTGCCGCCTTAGTATTCCAGCCCAAAGAGACCAACGCTTCAATTACTTGGTTACGTTCATCGCTCGGAGTGGAGACAACTGAAGTCCCAGCCCCCTGTATGACAGATGGAGCAGTCATTTTTCCAGATAACTCCAGCAAAATACGCTGGGCAACTTTAGGGCCGATACCAGGCACTCTTGTAAGAGCTTTCACGTCTTGGTTTACTACAGCAGCGCGAATAACGTCTGACGAATGAACCGCCAACATCGCTAACGCAAGGCGCGGACCGACACCAGAGACTGTTTGGACGATCTCGAAGACTTCACGATCATCTACGTCGGTAAAACCATAAAGTGTCATGGCGTCTTCACGTACAACAAGATATGTAGAAAGCGTTACGCTCTCCCCTGTACGCAAACCAGCTAGCGTGTTTGGCGTCGCAAAAATGAGGTAGCCGACGCCTTGCACATCCAGTACAACACTATTAAGTCGCACAACCGATACAACGCCAGAGAGTGAAGCTATCATCGCGTTAGAACGCACCAATCTGTATAGAACACATGTACGAAAAGCCTAACAATTTCAACGTACGCCGCGTGCTCGGCGCGCCGCTTGTTCTGCAGCGGCCCATTGTCGTTGGGCGGGAGTCATCTCAAAACGTTCTGCGCGATCTAATACACCAGCTGGACGCCACAGATGGCATATAGCTAAGGCGAGTGCATCCGCCGCATCGGCAGGCTTTGGTATTTCATCCAAACTCAAAATCTGTGCAACCATTTTTTGCACTTGAAGTTTTTCAGCTTTACCATTCCCCGTGACGGCTGCTTTCACTTCAGAAGGAGTGTGCATAGCCACCGGCACTGATCTTTTGGCTGCGGCAACCATCGCTAACCCAGCGACTTGCGCAGTTCCCATAACAGTTGAAACATTGTTTTGCGCAAAAACACGCTCGATGGCAACCACATCAGGAACGTAGCGGTCTAACCACAGATCAAGTTCCTTAGAAATACGCAACAGTCGAACATCCACGGTCAAGTCAGGCGACGAACGTGCAACACCCACAGATACAAGACGCGCCCGTCTCCCCGCTACAGAATCCACAACACCGATTCCGCAGCGGGTTAAGCCGGGGTCAACTCCTAAAACGCGCACGTGCTCACTTTCGAAAAATGTTTACGCGTCTGCGTCGAGTTCTGCCATGACCTCATCAGATGCGTCAAAGTTTGCGTATACGTTTTGTACGTCATCCGAATCTTCAAGCGCATCGATGAGCTTAAATACTTTACGGGCGCCATCAGCATCAACTTCAATCTCTGTTGCTGGATACCAAATTGATTCGGCGGAATCGTATTCGATCTCTGCTTCTTTTAACGCATCACGCACCGCAATGAAATCGGTTGCATCGCACAAGATTTCAAAAACATCTCCTTGGTCGCTGATTTCTTCTGCACCAGCATCAAGAACAACAAGCATCAAATCGTCTTCTGTCAGATCGCCTTTAGGAACGATAATCTGACCTTTACGAGAAAACATATACGCAACTGATCCAGGATCAGCCATTTGTCCGCCAGAACGGCTGAAAGCAACGCGAACATCCGCTGCGGAACGGTTTTTATTGTCGGTGAGGCACTCAACGAGAACGGCCACGCCGCCTGGTGCGTAGCCTTCGTACATGATTGTTTGGTAGTCAGCACCACCATCAATAAGGCCTGCACCACGCTTTACTGCGCGCTCAATGTTGTCGTTAGGTACCGAAGTTTTTTTGGCTTTTTGAATAGCGTCGAAAAGAGTTGGGTTACCCGATGGATCTCCCCCACCTGTACGTGCCGCAACTTCAATGTTCTTGATGAGTTTGGCAAAAAGTTTGCCTCGCTTCGCATCAATTGCGGCCTTTTTGTGTTTGGTGGTGGCCCATTTGGAGTGACCTGCCATGAGAGTGGACTCCTTGTTCGTTGAAATTACTTGACGACTCCAACCATCGACATCGCCCACATAACAACACACATGAACGGCAGTAATGGTCTTTTCGACGTGATCGCCTTAGATTTTACCTGTTGTTTGTAAAACTCGTCGCATGCGCGAAAACAAAATGCCGCAACAGCACACCAACAATGCACTATGACGTGTGGCAGCTACCTAATATGGATTCCTGATTCTGTGGCACCAAAATTTCGGGTAATGCCGTCCCAGCCGTTATGCACGTGCTCTACGAGGTCAGCAAGTTGACGTGGAAATACTTCGATTGGGCTTTCTCTGATCTGCTGCACGGTAAGCCACGACATTTCATCTAAAACTCGCTGTTCCAGCTCGGTCCATCCCACGTGAGTAAGCTCAACGTGAGAATCGACTCGAACAACAAAGAATTCTTCATGCTGTGTAACAGGTTGAGCAACAAAATCGAAGACTTCACTGCGTCGACACACAGGTCCTTGTAAATCTTGTTCAGTGAGGACTATGCCCGCTTCTTCAAAAAGTTCGCGTACAGCTGCTTGAGGAAAGGTTTCATTATTTTCCAACCCACCACCGATAGTAAACCACCAGCTGCGTTCCGGCTGGTCAGCATCATGCCCTTTCACCAGCAAAACTCTTCCTGCATGGTCTAAGACGATCACTCGTGCCGCATACCGTATGTTCACAGTGCGCCTCTTTCCACGGAAATATATTGCCTAGTGCGAACGAACAGTAACCAACCTTAAACCTGTAGGCCACGCATCGTCGAACTCAACGGTTTGTGGCATAGGTGCCCGTCCTGCTATCCGGAAGAAACGCACGAGTGGATGAGAGCGCACGCGTTGGGCTTGCAGTACCGACTCGTTGTGGAATCGTCGGGCTAACTGCACTCGATACCACGCATGTGACAACGCGTTTAAGTACGCTTCTGTTTCTGGGCAAGAATAGAGTTCTTGAGTGAAATCTGCGTCGTCTAATATGCTCTCCACGACTGCTGTGAGGGCACTTTCGCTCACTTCGCGATCGCCTCCGAGTGTGCCATCGAGCGCTTGCATAACAGCGATCTTAGAAACAGTGTTATTGCCTGAATTTAAGCGATGCGCTATCACTAACTCTGATAAATCAGGCATGGCGACCACTAGTTCCGTATCGCCATCGTCGTTAGAGGCGTTTACGGCTTTGGCAGCATCTGCTAAAACAACACTGCTTGCAGGATCTAAAACACCAGATGAAGCGAGTTCTTCTGCCGCATGTGCACGACGAAGGAGTTGGGCATCCAACGCTAACCGAGAAGAGACGACTTTACGATGTAATCGGTCCAGTCGTTGGGCGCTTGAGATTGCGATCCATAAACTCACCGCAACAACGGCGATAATGATGATCGCTGTTTCTGACCAATGCATGTGTGTTCCTAGCGTTGAACGGTTATCGGCCGAGTGTTTGGGTCTTCTTCAACTTGTCCTAAAGCAGCAGAAGCAGAAAGTACCATTTCATACACTGTAAGGACTTTGGAGGTGACCTCGGACCAGTCAAACTGTCGCACAAACACTGATGCGTGCTCGGCTCGCTGTGCTCGCTCTACGGGGTTTTCTAATGCTTCGAGGATTGCCCGCGCTAAGTCGTGTGAGTCACCGTTTTCAAACATGAATCCGGCGCGTCCATAATCAAGAACTCGTTCAAAAGCTCCAAGGTTGCTAGCGACAACTGAAGCGCCAGCGCTCATAGCTTCCACGAGAACGATGCCGAAGCTTTCTCCCCCGGTTTGTGGGGCAATGTATAAGTCCACTGAAGACAGCAGTGATGCTTTTTCTTCGTCAGTTATTCCACCAAGGAATTCAACTGCGGCAGCGTGTTCACCGAGTGTGTCTATCGCAAGTTGTTTACCTTCGTCGCCTTTACCTGCGACGAGGAATCTAGCTTTCGGATATTTTTTTAAGACTTCTGGTATTGCCCCGGAAAGTACGTGCAATCCTTTGCGTGGCTCATCTAACCGTCCAAGGAAAGCGATTGTCGGTGCTTCTTGGGTTCCCACCCACCGCGTATCTGATTGTGCAGCAGAGAACGTATCAACATAAACACCATTAGGGATGACTACTGCGTCTCCACCGAGGTGATCAATCAGTGTTCGTCGGGCATCTTCGGACACTGCGATACGCGCCGAGAACTTTTCTAATGAAGGACGAACCATCGGATAGACCAGTTGTAGCGCGCGCGATCTGATGAGTGCAGTGTGGAAAGTTCCAACGATCGGTCCACGAGCAGCCCACAAAGACAGCATACTTAACGACGGGGTCATGGGTTCGTGCAAGTGCAAAATATCGAATTGGCCTTCTCGCAGCCATCGCCGTACTTTGTTTGCAGCTCGCGGCCCAAAAGTTAGTCGCGCGACTGACCCGTTGTATTTGATCGGGAGAAGCTTTACCGCCAGAGGTCATGTAAGACGGGATTGGTGTGTCCTCGTCTGCTGGTGCCAGTACAGAAACTGAGTGTCCCTGGGCGATGAGTGCCTCGGCCAAGTCGCGAATATGAAACTGCACGCCGCCAGGTGCGTCGAAAGAATATGGGCAAACGATACCTACGCGTAACCTACGCTGCTCCATCATGAGCCTCCTTTGTTATGCGTGCGTAGCGTTCTGGGTCTAAATCTTCGATGAACACTTTTTGCAGCATGTGCCAGTCTTCGGGGTGTTGTGCGATGGATTCTTCTAATGCAGTCACCCATTTTTGGGTTGTCGCATTGATTTGTTCTTCTTTGGTTTGTGTTCGATCAATGTCGACGGGCGGGTAGAACTTTAAAACTATTCCCCACGATGCCCCTGCTTGCTTACGTCTTTTTCCAGTGATTTTTTCGTATGTCACGCCCACAGGAAAAAGTGGTGCGTCACTTGCTACTGCTAGTGCGGCTGGACCGGCAGCAACTCGTGCGGTGTGTCCAAAAAAGTTCACTTCAATACCTGATGCCGATAGGTCACGATCTGCAAGTAAACATATGAGGTGGCTCGGGCCTTTTGCGGCTCGCAATAGTTGCCGGAAAACCCCAGAGTCTCCCGCAGTCAAAATTGTCATGCCGAGTTCTGCTCTAAATTTCAAGAATTCTTGGTAGACCTCGTCTGGTTTCAAGCGTTCTGCGACTGTTAGCACGGGGGCAATATGAGCGCTGGCAAAGACGCCTGCAAGGTCCCAGTTTCCTTGGTGCGTTAACGCTAGGATTGGGCTTTTTCCCTCGTTGATCGCGGCTAAGACTGGTACTTCGCCTTCTAAGCGCACACGGTGCCGGACTTGTTCAGGAGTGAGGTGGGTGAGGACGAACACTTCCGAAAAGTAGCGCATGTATGAGCGCATACCTTGCCGAGCAAGTTTACGTACCTGCTTGGCAGTGAGTTGTGGGGCTACTCGTTGCAGGTTTTTCTCGAGTTGGGTGACTCCTCCCTTACGCAGGAGCCAGGTGAGGTCAGCGGCACAAGAAAATAACGTTCTGTAGATAGGAGCTGGGATTTTATATGCGTGCTGCCATGCGAGTGAGAATGGGTGCTTACTCACGGATCAGTCCTGCTCAGTCGTGTTGTGTAGCACTTGACGACGAACGTGCATGATGCGTTGCACTAAGGTGATGAGGCTTACTGCAGCTAAGAAGTACAGTGCACCTACCAAAATGCCATCGATTGAACTGAATCCAGCGATACATGCGGCAAGTAAAGATATGAGGAGTCGCTCTGGACGTTCTGCTATGCCAACGTTTCCGTCAAGGCCTAGTCCTTCGGCTCGTGCACGAGCGTAGGACACAAGTAGTCCCAAGACGAGGCACAAAATTGCGGCGATCGCGCCGGCTGTGTGCAGTGAGGCATTAGAAGCGTTGAGGAAATATGCTGCTAGTCCAACAAAGATTGCTGCGTCTGCAAGTCGGTCTAGTGTGGAGTCGAGGAAGGCACCCCATGGGCCGGCTTTTCCAGAGAGCCGTGCCATTGTTCCATCTAGTGAATCTGTGAAAACGAAAAGACCAATGACTAGGGATCCAACAGCGAGGTGTCCTGTCGGGAACGCCCATAATGCGGTTGTTACCACTGCTATTGTTCCAGCGATTGTCACTGCATCAGGGGTTACCCCAATTTTGAGAAGAAATTGTGCGATTGGGTGGAAGAACTTTCCCATAAGGCCGCGTAGACCATCAAGCACTGTGAGTTCTCCTTAAACGTATGTGGGTGCCGGTTTTAGGCACCACACTATCTTGCCGCATACGACTCGGTTTTAGGATATTTTGAAGGTTTTTTACTACGTACGCATGAGTTTCCTGCTGAATTTCAGACTTTGGTTGGACAATTTTTGACGTTGTCACGCACGTTTTTGTTTCATGCACAGAAACCTCGGACCTTCTAGTGCTCTGTTGAGGACACGTGCTGCCATGCTTCTGCAAGTTTTTTGCGTGTGTCTGTAAGGAGCGCTGGTATTGCTTTTACTTGCCCGATAATTGGAAAGAAGTTTGCGTCTCCCACCCATCGCGGGACCACATGTTGATGCAGATGCGCTGCAATTCCTGCACCACCCGCTTCACCTTGATTCATACCAATGTTGAACCCATTCGGGTTAAAAGCATGAGTCAGGGCTTTCATAGCATGCTGCGTGAGCGTACCGATTTCGGTGAGAGTGGACTCATCAATATCGGAGTACAAAGACACATGCTCGTATGGCACAACCATAAGGTGGCCTGAATTGTATGGGTAAAGATTTAATACCACGTAGGCGTGTTTTCCGCGGGCGACGACAAGCCCTGGTTCGTCTGCTCCCTGTGGGATGACACAGAAAGGGCATTGTTCTATGGAATCGTCTTTGGGCTTAGATTCTCCGCCGATATAAACCATTCGGTGTGGAGTCCACAGTCGTTCAAAACCATCTTGCGATCCTGCAAAGTTGTTTTTGTCTTCTATTGTCATCGCGTACTTCCTGGCCCTGGCTTTCCACACTGTAATCGGTGTGCCAAAAGTAACAGGTGGGCTGGAGTTATTCCAGCCCACCTGTAGAAACTCTTATACCTGCGCCTTAGTCGCGATAGCATCCAAGATCCGCTGAATTGCGTCTTCTACCGGAATACCGTTCTCTTGGCTTCCGTCACGGAACCTGAACGATACAGCGTTGGCTTCTGCGTCCTCACCACCTGCGATGATGGTGAATGGCACTTTAGATTGTGATGCGTTTCGGATCTTCTTAGGGAACCGTTCGGACGAATCGTCAAGTTCGGCGCGTACCCCTGCATCACGCAAGCGGGTGACGATTGCGCCAAGGTATTCATTAAAGGGTTCAGCGACAGGGATGGCTGTTACTTGTACAGGAGCCAACCATACTGGGAAGTTACCTGCATAGTGTTCGAGGAGAACACCGAAGAACCGTTCAATTGAGCCGAATAGCGCACGGTGAATCATAACTGGGCGTTGACGAGTACCATCGGCGGCAGCATATTCAAGGTCGAACCGCTCAGGTAGGTTGAAGTCAAGTTGGATAGTCGACATCTGCCATGTGCGGCCGATTGCGTCCCTTGCCTGTACGGAGATTTTTGGTCCGTAGAAGGCTGCTCCACCTGGGTCTGGCACTAGTTCAAGACCAGATGCTGTCGCTACTTCTTGAAGTGTGCGGGTTGCTTCATCCCAGGTTTCGTCGTCACCAACAAATTTTTCTGGGTTCTTTGTTGATAGTTCGAGGTAGAAGTCATCAAGACCATAGTCGGCTAATAGATCAAGTACGAACTGCAGGGTGCTTGTGAGTTCGTCTTTCATCTGCTCTTTAGTGCAGTAAATGTGTGCGTCGTCTTGGGTTAACCCACGTACACGAGTGAGTCCGTGTATTACACCAGACTTTTCGTAGCGGTAGACGGTTCCGAATTCGAAAAGCCGTAGTGGTAGTTCCCGATATGACCGCCCTCGTGCATCAAATATGAGGTTGTGCATTGGGCAGTTCATTGGCTTTAAGTAGTAGTCCTGTCCCGGTTTTACTACCTGTCCAGCATCGTCGAGTTCCTCGTCGATATGCATTGCCGGGAACATACCATCGCGGTACCAGTCAAGGTGACCTGAGACCTCATACAGATGGCCCTTGGTGATGTGCGGGGTGTTTACAAACGAGTATCCCGCTTCGATGTGGCGCTTGCGTGAGTAGTCTTCCATTTCGTTGCGAATGGTTCCACCTTTGGGGTGGAACACTGGAAGACCCGATCCGATTGTGTCGGGGAAGGAGAACAAATCCATTTGTGTGCCGAGACGTCGGTGATCGCGACGTTCTGCCTCAGCGATGCGGTCTAAGTGCGCGGTAAGTTCAGCTTTTGTTGGCCATGCTGTTCCATATACGCGTTGCAGCATGGGGTTCTTTTCGCTACCCCGCCAGTATGCTGCGGCGGAACGCATGAGTTTAAACCCATTACCGATGAGTTTGGTGTTGGGTAGGTGTGGCCCTCGGCATAGGTCTTGCCATGCTACGTCGCCGTTTCGTCGTACGTTTTGGTAGATGGTGAGTTCTCCAGAACCCACCTCGACGTTTGCACCTTCGCCGGCTTCGTCAGAATTTCCTTTTAAGCCGATGAGTTCTAACTTGTATGGCTCATTGCTAAGTTCTGCCTGGCCTTCTTCTTCAGTAATTACTCTGCGCTGGAAAGTTTGGCCTTCTTTGATGATGCGCATCATCTGCTTTTCGAGAGCTTTTATGTCTTCTGGAGCAAACGGGGTTTCGACATCAAAGTCGTAGTAGAAGCCGTCAGCGATTGGTGGACCGATGCCTAGTTTGGCTTCTGGGTTAATGTTTTGCACTGCCTGCGCTAGAACGTGCGCAGCAGAGTGTCTGAGTACATTAAGGCCGTCGGGCTCGGAAATGAGCACGCCTTCAACAGTTTCACCGTTTTGTGGCTGGTAGTAGAGGTCTTTCAATTCGCCATCTACACGAAGGACCACAATTTCGCGATTATTTGCGAAGAGTTCGGTGCCAGTAGTCCCCTGAGTCACCGTGGTGTGTTGTCCATTCAAGGTGAATGTAACTTGTGGCGGCGGTGCAGAGACGTCTGACACGATTGTGTCCTCCTAGATAAAGAAAAGGGAGCCTCGACTATTTGCGAGACTCCCTCATCTTATCGACAGTTAGTTGATTCTTATTCATCTGCTGTCGGGAAAGCATTGTTTAGTTGTTGAGGTCTTTTGCTTTTTCAGCTAGTCCGTCGATTTTAGAGTCAACCGAGTCAGGCGCAACCTGCTTGATGGCGTCTGCTACTTGATCGATGCGCTCATCTGTTGCAGCTTCTTTTGCTTGCGCGATGAGTTCATCTTTGTTAGTTCCAGAGAGAGCTTCTTTCGCCTTGTTGACGAGGTTATCGAATCCCATTTCTTTTCCTATCTTTGGTGTGCGGGGGTGTGCTTTTCCGCCTCACAGTATTTCTAGTTAAGTGTGATGCGG
Organism: Timonella sp. A28; assembly: GCF_051200815.1. Taxonomy (GTDB): domain Bacteria; phylum Actinomycetota; class Actinomycetes; order Actinomycetales; family Cellulomonadaceae; genus Timonella. The sequence goes on from NZ_CP195159.1 coordinate 794,340, forward strand.
TAAGCATTCATAGACAAGTCCTGCTATGCAGGACAGTTTGTCTTAGCAAACAAAAAAGGAATCTTACGTGTGCAAGATTCCTTCGTTGAGCGGATGACGGGATTCGAACCCGCGACCCTCACCTTGGCAAGGTGATGCTCTACCCCTGAGCCACATCCGCTTGTTGATCTGTGCGATCGACTTGATAACCATACAGGGTTTTTCCGAGGAACTGAAATCTGCTGATCGCACATGCTTTTCGCCACTTTTTCACGCTTGCGCCTGTGTTGAAAATCGCCCAAGACGCTACCGCAGACATCAATGTGGTTGATCTTTCTACCACAAGTAAATTTTCTTCGCACTTACACCAGACGACACGAAGTCCCCATCGCAGACCCTTGCATCAAGACATTTTGTTAGCAAAGATTACGAACACGGTGTTACATCCCTCACCCTGAGCACTACTCCGACACCAAGCACTTGCTCTTAACACTCGTCGGAGCCGGACAAATCAAAGACGATTTGCCCCATAACTCGAGCACATCCCCCACTGCGTTCAAGGGGCAAATTGTGTCCACAATTTGTAAATAAAGCACGCAAATAAACACATATTGGTTTATTCATCCTGGACGGAAAATAAACGCGAACGAAAAATCTTCGTTCATTGCTCTCTCAAATTCGTGGCACGCATGTGCCACCCAAGGCAGAAAGCAGGAGAATCTTGAACAAGAGACTCAGAGCAGCAGCGGTTGTTGCGGCGATGGGCTTTGTTGCTGTGTTCCCCGCGCTCACAGCACTTCCCGCGTCCGCGCATGGCTGGGTCACAGACCCACCAAGCCGCCAAGCAAACTGCGCAACTGGAGCCACATCCTTTGACTGTGGCGAAGTTAAATACGAACCACAAAGCGTTGAAGCTCCTAAAGGCTCGATGCAATGCTCAGGTGGAAATGAAGCCTTTGCAATCCTTGATGATGAGTCGAAGCCCTGGCCAGTGAAGAACATTGGCTCGTCAGTAACTATCCAGTGGAAACTCACCGCAGCACACAACACCTCGCTGTGGGAGTACTTCGTTGATGGAAAGCTGCACCAAAAGTTTGACCAAGGCGGCGCACAACCACCAGCCAACATTTCACACACGCTCACTAATCTGCCTCCTGGAAAGCACAAGATTTTGGCTCGTTGGAATGTTTCCAACACCGTCAACGCTTTCTACAACTGCATTGACGTAAACGTCACCTCAGGTGGAGGAACTACTGACGGCGGAACCACCGGTGGCAGCACAGATGGTGGCACGACTGGCGGAACCACAGATGGTGGCACGACTGGCGGTACAACTGACGGTGGAACAACCGGAGGTTCAACCGATGGGTCGAACCCAAATTGCCCTGCTGCTTATGTTGCCTCCAAGGTGTATGTAGCTGGGGACAAGGTTTCTCACAAGGGCAGCATTTGGAAAGCTAAATGGTGGACCCAAGGTGCAGAGCCTGGCACAACTGGCCCATGGGGACAGTGGGAAAACCTCGGCCCGTGTGACGGTGGCTCAACCGGCGGAACTACAGATGGTGGAACAACCGGCGGCACAACCGACGGCGGAACCACAGATGGTGGAACAACCGGCGGCACAACCGACGGCGGAACCACAGATGGTGGAACAACCGATGGTGGAACAACCGGCGGCACAACCGACGGCGGAACCACAGATGGTGGAACAACTGACGGTGGCTCAACCGGCGGCACCATTCCCGAAATCCCTGGTGACGGAACCGAACGTGTTGTTGGATACTTCACCAACTGGGGTGTTTACCAGCGCAACTATCACGTAAAGAACATCAAGACTTCTGGATCCGCAGATAAACTCACTCACATTCTTTACGCTTTCGGAAACGTTAAGAACGGTAAGTGCACCATTGGTGACGCTTATGCAGACTACGAGAAGTCGTACACTGCAGCTCAAAGCGTTGATGGTAAAGCTGACACATGGGACCAGCCATTACGCGGTAACTTCAACCAGCTACGTAAGCTCAAGGCTGAATACCCAAACATCAAGGTGCTGTGGTCATTTGGTGGCTGGACATGGTCCGGCGGATTCGGTCAGGCTGCAGCTGATCCACAAGCTTTCGCAAAGTCATGCCGTGATCTTGTCGAAGATCCTCGTTGGGCAGATGTCTTTGATGGCATCGACATCGACTGGGAATACCCAAATGCTTGTGGTTTGAGCTGTGACAACTCTGGCTTTGACTCATACCGCAAACTACTCCAGGCACTCCGTACTGAGTTTGGAAACGACCTCGTAACTTCAGCAATCGCCGCAGACGCTACTGCCGGTGGAAAGATCGACAAAGCTGACTACGCGGGCGGCGCGCAGTACCTCGACTGGATCATGCCTATGACGTACGACTACTTCGGTGCATGGGACAAAGATGGGCCAACAGCCCCTCACTCACCGCTCAACACGTACAACGGAATTCCAATCAAGGGATTTGACAGCACAACCACAATTAACAAGTTGAAGGCTCTTGGAATCCCTTCTAAGAAGATCCTTCTCGGTGTTGGCTTCTACGGACGCGGTTGGACTGGCGTTTCCCAAGCTGCACCAGGTGGAACTGCTACAGGTCCAGCTGCTGGAGCTTATGAAGCAGGAATTCAGGACTACAAGGTTTTGAAGAACACCTGCCCAGCTACTGGAAAGGTTGGCGGCTCGTCGTATGCTCACTGCGGTAACAACTGGTGGAGCTACGACACCCCAAGCGACATCATCAACAAGATGAACTACGCACAAAGCGAGAAACTTGGTGGAGCATTCTTCTGGGAGCTCTCAGGTGACACCACAAACGGTGAACTTATCTCTGCCATGAAAACTGGTTTGAAGTAATTTCTAACCATAAATAGGGTGTGTCCCCCACACCTCGGCGGCTGCTTGCACACACGTGTGAGCAGCCGCTTTTTTGATCGTTCACGCACCCACACTTGCTAATGATAACGGTTCTCATATAGGGTCTTCGTGGAACTTAACCAAGGCCTAGGCTGCATTGTTAATGAGAATGAGTCTAGTTATCTTTAGAAAGAAATTCATGTCTTCATCGCGCAAACACCCAACAACGGCACTTGTGGCACTAGTTACTGGAGCCATCGCGGCAACAACCGCCCTCACAGCGTGCACAACAGCACAATCAGCAGAAGAAGCAGACACTTCAAACCCTCAGGACACCGAACACGCAGATCATTCGGATCATGATCACGGTGCAGACAACCACGCAGAACCACAAGGCAAAGAAGAAACAGACACGTACAAACCACGAATCGCGGTAACCTACGACGGCGGCATCCACATTCTTGATGCATCCACGCTCGAAGAAGTCGCTGACATCCCACTTGACGGCTTCAACCGAATTTCCGCAACCGGAAACCCCCGCTATCTCGCCGTTGCAGCCTCTGGCGGCTTTCGTCTTTTAGACATGGGCACGTGGACACACAAGCACTGCGACCATGATCACTACTACACCGCCCAGCCACAATTGCTAGATCTGTTAGTTCCAGCTGAAGAACCAGGTCACGTCATACCTAAAGCAGAGAACGTTACTTTCTTTGACGACGCAACAGGAAAAGCCTGGACATACACGATCTCCGATTTAGGAAGCAGCCACGACCCAGTAGCAACCTACACAGCGCAATCACCGCACCACGGTTTTGCCATCCAACGTGCAGATGGCAGCTACGTTGTCACTGAGGGCACACACGACGAACGCAATACAGTCAATGTTGCAGCAGCAGACGGAAAAGTTCTTACATCGAACAGCAAATGCCCTGGAGTACACGGAGAAGCCGTGGCCGCTGCTGAAACAATCACTGTGGGCTGCCAAGACGGCATTTTAATCGTCAAAGATAAAACGATTACAAAAGTCGACTCACCAACAGACTATGGGCGCATCGGGAACCAGGCAGGTGTAAAGGACTCCCCTGTCGTGCTTGGCGATTACAAGTCAGATAAAGACTCAAAAACAGAACAGCCAACTCAAGTTTCACTCACAGATGTTGAAAAAGAGACACTCACGCTTGTAGACCTCCCAGCAAGCTTACTCATTTAGGTCACTTACTCGTGACGCTGAAGGCAACGCAATCGTATTAGGAACCGATGGCAAGCTTCATGTCATTGATCCGAAGAAAGCGCAAATTTCTTATTCCATTCCTGTAGTTGATGCATGGAAAGAGCCAGCTGAATGGCAAAAACCACGCCCGACTGTTTTGTCGCTCAACGGTTCAATTTATGTAACAGAGCCAGCAAAGAACCGTCTTGTTGCCGTTGATATTCCAACAAAGAAAATTTGGAAAGAAACGCAACTTGATGTCGTTCCTAATGAACTCAACGGAGTCTCAGAGTAATTTCTAGCAGACAAGAGGGAAGGCAACCATTCGGTTGTCTTCCCTTTTGTCTTTTTAGTTCTCAACCCTTAAAAAGACGCTTCACACACTTCTTTAAGTCGCATAACGTGATGAAACCATCCATGTTCATGTTCTGTGGGCAGAGTTGATGGTGTCTGAGCTTGAACAAACGCGAGCAGGCGACATGTAAACGATCCTACGGAGACCCACCTTATCCGCAACACAAAGATACTTTTCCAAAATAAAAAACCCTTGATTTCTCAAGGGTTTCTTTTTGTGCGCGATACTGGGATCGAACCAGTGACCTCTTCCGTGTCAGGGAAGCGCGCTACCGCTGCGCCAATCGCGCAAGAACTCAAACAATCTGAGTCTTGGAGGTGGAGACGGGATTCGAACCCGTGTGGACGGCTTTGCAGGCCGCTGCCTCGCCTCTCGGCCACTCCACCACTGAGATATAAGGTACACAGACACAGTACCTGTCTCCGAGCGGATGACGGGATTCGAACCCGCGACCCTCACCTTGGCAAGGTGATGCTCTACCCCTGAGCCACATCCGCAAAACCGACTGAAAACTATTCAGCCATAAATAAAGCACCCCTACTATGGAGTGCCTGTACTACTGAGTGTAGTAGTGCGCGATACTGGGATCGAACCAGTGACCTCTTCCGTGTCAGGGAAGCGCGCTACCGCTGCGCCAATCGCGCAAGAACTCAAACAATCTGAGTCTTGGAGGTGGAGACGGGATTCGAACCCGTGTGGACGGCTTTGCAGGCCGCTGCCTCGCCTCTCGGCCACTCCACCACTGAGATATAAGGTACACAGACACAGTACCTGTCTCCGAGCGGATGACGGGATTCGAACCCGCGACCCTCACCTTGGCAAGGTGATGCTCTACCCCTGAGCCACATCCGCATGTTCACCACACAACGTATTTTTTCACGCTGGTCGCGGCGACATGTAAAACCATAATACGTTGATGGGGGTCATTACAAACTGGTATTCACCTATTGGAGAGAATCTCTAAGGTTTCCTTGGGTTTTCACCTCCACAGGCACTAGAGTTTTGACGATTCAATAGTCAGTTTATGACTCGAGATAGCGTGAGATAGTGATTGCAGACGCATATTTTGCTGGACAACGTGGCACAACCGTACTTGACTATGCGCACGGTGAGTCACTTTTTACCGCCCTTTCACAGGGCGGAAAATGGCTTATTGTTGCCGATTTTGACGAAATGATTCGCGGATGGAAATTTGACGCCCTCTTCAAAGAGAGCGTTCCTTCACCCCACGAGGCTTCTTCTAAACAATTTGATGAAATCTGGAGTGGACCAAAAAGTTCAACGTGGCGCACATCACTTGATGAAAATGGCTATAAAGCCGCTGTTCGCGCAACACGAGAGGCTGTTGCTGAGGGCACTGTGTATCAAGCCAACATTTGTCGGGTGTTGAGCACGGATTTATCGTCCCCGCAAAGCCCTCGCCTTTTATCGCGTCGTCTTGCTTCAGGGAATCCTGCACCCTATCAAGGGTATGCGCACGTTGAAAGCGATAACCCTGAAGAGCGCCTTTGGCTGGCTTCCGCGTCACCTGAACTATTTATTCGCATCACACAGTCGGACCACGGGCATGTCATCGAATCCAGCCCGATTAAAGGAACAGCGAAGGACACCTCTGGCTTGACTGCGAAAGACGAAGCAGAGAATGTCATGATTACTGACCTTGTCCGTAATGATATCTCTCCTTTATGCACGCCAGGGACTGTCGCTGTGCGGGACTTTTTACACGTCGAGTCACATCCAGGGCTCGTGCACCTTGTTTCAACGGTCGAAGGCCACATTCGAGAAGACATCCTTGGCACTAACTTCTGGAAGCACGTTTTTTCCTCGACGTTCCCGCCAGGTTCTGTATCTGGTGCACCAAAATCAAGCGCATTGTCGTTAATTAAAGAACTTGAAACCCACAAACGAGGACCATATTGCGGTGCTTTTGGTTGGGTTGACGCAGACGATAACACTGCAACGCTTGCCGTCGGCATTCGAACCTTTTGGTGGGATGAAGACTGCGAACATTGCTTGACTCCCTCGCTGCACTTTGGAACAGGTGCGGGTATAACGTGGGGGTCTGACCCGGACAAGGAATGGCTAGAAACAGAATTAAAGGCTGAACGTCTTGTGTCTCTTGCTTCTCGTCAGGAGGAATCATGAGTGTTGCGTGGATCAATGGGGATTTTGTCGATACAGCTGCCGTTAACGCATCCGCCTATGACCCCGGGCTACTTATTGGTGAAGGGTTGTTTGAAACTCTCGCAGCTTATAACGGCCGTGTTTTTGCGTTAAGGGAGCATCTATCGCGCTTAGAGTCCTCTAGTGAGGCTTTAGGCCTTGAATCGTTGGACTTCTCTGCCATTCATCTTGCAGTCCAACAGGGTGCTGAACGCTTAAGCGGGTCTCCTGTTGCTCGGATACGGGTAACAGTATGGCGTAGCGCCCTCAGCAGCACTCTTCAGACTTCTTCTACACAGGTGGCTTGCTCAGTGCTTGCCGAGCCGTTCGTTGCCCCACACCTTGGCACTGTCAACGACACGCCTGCTCGTCTTGTCACTTCACAGTATGTGCGCAATGAGCGCTCTGCTCTTACTGGCCATAAATCAACCGCGTATTTTGAAAACACGCTTGCCTTGCGCTCTGCGCTATCGCAAGGAGGAACTGAAGCACTGTTGCTGAACACCCGCGGCGAGGTGTCCGAAGGTTCTACCTCAAATATTCTCTTTGAAATCGGAGGCGAACTCATTACGCCTCCCCTATCATCAGGCTGCCTACCCGGTGTCACCCGACATATTTCATTGGCGCTTGCCCAAGAAAACAATATCCCTATGCGGGAAGCTCACGGCGATGAATTAACCATCGCATCAACGCAAGCCGCGAGCGCTGCATTGTTGGGAACGTTCCGCAATGTCCAGCAGGTTTCGCAGTGGGATGGGCGGCCTATGACTGAGGGGCGCTTGATTACAGCTTTGATGGATGTTTTTGCCACGCATCAGCACAAGTTTTTGGACTAAGCCTCATTATTCATCCTCTAAAGTTGCAGTGTTTCTCATTTTTCATCAGGTTTAAGACCCTGCACAATGAGTTCCAATCCAAAATTAAATTCATCATCAGTGTTGGGGGCGCTATCGCCCAGAGTTGCGCGTTCTTGGGCTACTTCTGCGAGATATGGGTATTCGTCGACGGGTAGTTGTTTTAGGAGTTCGATAGCGGCGGTTTTTTGGTCTCCTAGATGATCAAGTTGAAGTGCGTTTTCTTGCAGAACGCTGCCGTAAACATAGCTGTCTAGAACGGCTAAGGCGTGGATTGCCATGGTTGTTGAGAAGCCTGACCTGCGCAACATCCCGAGGATTTGGTTATGGTGCCGCAAAGTGGCAAAACCTGGTTTGCTTCGAGAGTCGATCATCCCGGTAGCCCAGGAATGTTGACGAAGTACGGTTCGCGTTGATTGGGCTATGTTGCGCAGGCCTTGAGTCCATTCTTCGTTTTCGGGTGGCAGTTTAATCTCTGCGATGACTGTATCGATCATCGCATCCAGCAAATCGGCGCGGTTTGATACGTGGTTGTAGAGCGACATTGCTTCTACTCCTACGGAGGTTGCAACAGCGCGCATAGTCACACGTTCGACGCCGAGGTCATCTGCTATGTGTATGGCTGCTGCCACTATAAGTGCTCTATTTAAGGTGCCCTTTTTTAGTTTCTGCAAAGCTTTGGGTTTGCTGTCTGTCATGTTCTTCTCTCACACCAATTGACATACTTACACCGTAAGCATACGGTACTTACATTGTAAGTTTTATAAACAGAGGAGGACCCATGAAGAAAATCAGCATCATTGGAATCTCGGGAAAGCTGGGGCAACATCTTGCCCGTGAAGCTTTAAAAATGGGATACGAGGTCACCGGTGTATGCCGCGAACAAAGCGTTCACAAACTTGGCAACCTCGTCGACAAAGTCACGATTTTTCCCGGTGATACAAATAACCCCGATGTCGTACGCAAAGCAGTGCAGTCCAGTGACGGAGTACTCACAGTGCTCGTTCCTTGGGGTCTAAAGCACTATTCATCAGGAACCGCACGCGCAGTTCTAGAACATTCACAACCCAACGCTCGTTTAATTTTCTCGTGCGGATGGCACGTTCCTGGTCACCCTGAGGACCACTACTCGCACACACAGTTGCTGCTGCACAAAACAATAACTAAAACCATGCGCACATTACGCATTATGGATATTGACGATCAGATTCATGCCGCCCGTCTAATACAAAAGAGCAAATCTATGTGGACCCTTGTGCGCGCAAGCACGCTCGAAGAAGGACCTTCGCAAGGCATGCCTGTATGGGCAGAAAATGTAGGGCATCCCAAACTCAGGAGCGACAGAACACGTCGCATCGATTACGCCAAGTTCATGCTTAGCACTCTCACGCAAGATCAGTTCATGAGAAAAAGTCCTGCCATCGTTGGTTGCCTCAGCGAAAGCGCTTTAGCGTACGAGCAGGACTCGACCATGCGAGAAGAAAAATGATCTCGAAAAAAGTGCAAGTGTCAAAGCCACTGGAAGAACATCAGCAAGCTCTAGCACAGTTAAGCGCACACGCATTCGCAGACGACCCAATCACCTCATGGATTTATGAGTCATTAAGCGATAGAACACAATTATTGGCGCAAGGCTTTCAGTTTGCATTCATGGAAGGCATCAGCAACGACACAGCACTAGCTGCATTTATTGACGACACAGTTGTTGGCGCAGCGCTATGGCATGAACATACACATGTAGATAAAAAAGTGATTCCAGATTCTCCGTTTACGCAAAGACTGCAGGCAGTCGAAGAAGCCACTAACGCACGACACCCTATGTTTAACCACCTTTATGTCCCAGTGGTTGCAGTGCATAGGGAGCATCATCGCCAAGGTATAGGCGGCACTCTAATTTCCGCGATTCTTGCTGTCTCTGACGTACAGAAAAAGCCTGTATATCTTGAAGCGTCGTCACATGAAAACAGAAGTTTCTACCAGCGTTACGGGTTTCGTAACCATGGCAATCCCATCATCATAGAGAAACATGGTCCCGTGCTCTATCCCATGCTTTACTCATGATGGCTGCGGGCCTGCACATACAAAAATCCGGTGGTTTGAGTACCTGAACCTTTGCTCAAACCACCGGATTTTGCGCTTATTACTAGTTTTGCTTCTTCAGGTTTGCGAAGTTCGCTAGTGCGATCACTGCCGATACGCCGACTGCAATGTAGACGATCTTTGACAGAGTTGACCCTTCTCCAAAGATTGCGTCTACGAGGTTGTAGTCAAACGCTCCGACGAGGCCCCAGTTGAGTCCGCCGATGATGGTGAGAGCAGTCGCGATACCAATTAATCCACGCATAGTACTTTCCCTTTCGTGTGGCTACGTAAAAATAATGCTAGCCAGGCTAGGTAATTTTTTCCAGTTGAAAGTAAGAAGTACCCATAAAAAATTAAAATTAGTTCGATTTTCGAGAGAAAATACGCCTCAAAAGCCACATAAAGAGCGCAGAGGCTGCAATAGTTAACGCCGTCTTCTCAAATGAACTAAAGCGTGGAACACATTCGCCATCACTTACAGATGGATCAGCTTCAGACACGCACATAATCGTCTGGTCTCCCCACAACACCCAAACGGCCAAGACCATCATCACAGCAAGAAAAATTAAGCCGATACGTGATGCAACAGGGCCAGGCGTAGGAGTTTCATCATCTTTATCTGAAGCAGTCATACACAAAGATTACGGCGAACGAACAGCAACTAGCATCAATTTCATACAATCATCTTCGCTATCGACACAAAACGAGATACAAAGGAGACAGTACACCCTGACAACAAACGGAGAACACCATGCCCTTATCGCACACCGGAACAGCTTTTCTCTTCGACATGGATGGCACACTAGTCGACTCCACCGCAGTGGTCGAAAGTTTGTGGCGCGATTTTTCACAACAGCACAATTTAGATTTCGTTGAGCTCATCGACTATGCGCATGGACGTCAAACTCTTGATACATTGCATCGATTCATGCCGCACAGCCCCCACGCAACCCTCGTCGAATTAGCTCAAAACCTAGAAGCTCAAGAACAAGTACGCAGCGACGGCATCGTCGCAGTCGACGGAGCTTACGATTTTCTTACTGCAGTTAATGAGCACAACATTCCTCACGCACTTGTCACAAGCGCCAGCAGAGATCTTGCTATCGCTCGCATGAGTATCGCTGGCCTTCCCTTACCTCCGGTACTTGTCACCTCAGAAACAACCGACCTAGGTAAACCTCACCCAGCTCCCTACCTTGAAGCTGCACGGCAGTTAAGCGTTGAGGCATCGACATGTATCGCTTTTGAAGATGCTGAAGCCGGTTTAGCGTCAGCTATTGCTTCTGGAGCAGCAACCATCATCGTTGGCAGCCACGAAAGCCACAGCACTGCACACCTTGGTCGCATCACCTCGTATGAGCATACGACTCTACGCAAAGACGGCGCCGTCATAACTCTTTCGTTAACGTCGCTTTAAAAATTCAGGTGATTTCTTTCGTGTGTGGCACATATAGTTGCCACACACAGAAAGGAAGGAACATGAGTTTTCCAGTTACTCTCTCGGGCACCAGCACTCTTATGTGGGCTCAAGAGAGCGACATTGAGCCTGAGGCACTGACACAGCTAAAAAATATTTCTGCGCTGCCATGGGTACACGGTGTTCGAGTAATGCCTGACATTCACCTAGGAAAAGGTGCAACTGTCGGGTCTGTCATTGCGATGAAAGACGCGGTCTCCCCCAATGCTGTTGGCGTAGACATTGGCTGTGGCATGATCGGCGTACGAACTTCTTTGACCGCATCAGACTTGCCAGATGATCTCAGCGCGCTTCGGCACGATATTGAACGCAGCATCCCTGTAGGGTGGCACGGGCACAAAGAAGCCCTCCCCGCAGGAGATGCGCTGTGGAGAACCTTCAATTCTTTACATGCTCACGTGCACAGCACAGAGACGCGGATCAAACGACAATTAGGGTCACTCGGTGGAGGAAACCACTTCATTGAGATATGCCTTGACGACAAAGACACCGTCTGGCTGCAATTGCACTCTGGCTCTCGTGCTGTTGGCAAAATGATCGCCGAATGGCACTTTTCCAAGGCAAAAGACCTCGAACACAATTTAGGTTTACCAGATCGCGATCTCGCTGTGTTCTTGTCTGGGACGACCATGATGGATAACTACATTCATGACTTGTCGTGGGCGCAGCAGTACGCTTCAGAGTCTCGAGCGCAAATGATGCAGATCCTGCAACGGGTCATAACGCATCATTTCCCAAACAAAGACGTGACCTTTGAACAAGTTGCTAATGTTCACCACAACTACGTTCAGCGCGAGCACATTGATGGCGAGGATCTGATCGTTACTCGTAAGGGAGCGATACGTGCTACGCAAGGTGAATACGGTCTCATACCAGGGTCAATGGGAACGGGGTCATACATTGTCAAAGGCTTGGGAAACCCTGCATCATATTTTTCTGCTTCACACGGAGCTGGGCGTCGGATGTCTCGAACCAAGGCAAAGAAAACCTTCACGTTAGAGGATTTAGCTGCGCAAACCTCTGGGGTTGAGTGCAGGAAAGATGAAGGCGTTCTAGACGAGATTCCAAGCGCATACAAAAACCTAGACGACGTCATTGCCGCGCAAACAGATCTCATTGAGGTTGTTGTGCGATTGCAAACAATTTTGTGTGTCAAAGGTTAAGACTTCACGAAACATACCGGAAGGTGGCTGCTAAAAAACAGCCACCTTCTGTGTTCGGCATTCACTGTCGATCGCGCACTCGACTGTGCGCACGAACTCGTGTGGGCGCAGACGCTCGCCATTATGACGAGGTATCGCGCACTACACTCTCCCATAAGAGCAGAATATTTTTAGACGCGCCACAGACTCGCTTATGGGCAGTCGAACCAGTTCATGTCATTTATGGTGTTCTGCATATGTACATCTGTCCTGAGGGAGTCCACCTTTGTCGCACGAAATTGCCCGATCTATTGCGCATCATACGCTCTATGCCCCTTCGACTACGTTAAAAGATATTGACCCCAGCCTCACCCCTGGGTGGAGTGGTACCCGAAAGAAAGCCGATAAAGAACTCTCAGCCATTGGGAAAGAACTGTCCAACCTGCAAGAACGCCTGTTTGCGCGTGGAAGGCACGGCGACCCACGATCAATTCTTCTTATATTGCAGGGAATGGACTCTTCTGGGAAAGGCGGGATCGTACGGCATGTCATCGGAGCCGTGGATCCGCAAGGTGTGGCACACCAGTCTTTCGGTAAGCCCACGCCCGAAGAATTACAGCATGACTTCTTGTGGCGAATAACTAAAGCGCTCCCTCACCCTGGCTTCATTGGAGTTTTCGACCGGTCGCATTACGAAGATGTACTTGTCGCCCGCGTCAACGATTTAGCACCAGATGCAGAAATCGAACGCAGATACAATGCGATCAACAACTTTGAACATGAACTGACCACGTCAGGTGTCACAGTTATCAAAGTCCTGCTGCACATTTCCCGTGACGAACAGCGCGCGCGTCTTGAAGATCGGTTAAATCGTCCTGACAAATACTGGAAATATCATCCCAGTGATGTCGACGAACGACTTAAATGGCCCGCCTATGAGGAAGCTTTTCCAAGTCATGCTTGACCGCACCCACACGGAGGCTGCGCCTTGGCACATTGTTCCAGCCAACAGCAAAAGGTATGCGCGCCTAGCTGTTTCAGAGCTTTTGCTTAACGCTCTTGTTTCGTTTAATTTGCAGTGGCCTGAAGCTACCTTCGACATCAATTTAGAGCGTGCACGACTAGCAAACTCGTAAGTTCTCTCTACTGCACGTCTTGGTTTACTGCACAGGCTCGTTTACAAGTGTTCTTCCTGTTTGCGCCAGTGAACCAAGACGAGATAGAGCACGATAATACTTTTTACGGTATCCGCCCTTAAGCATGTCGTCAGAGAACAATCCGTCTAGGCCGCTTCCGCCAAGGAGTACGGGCACGTCTCGGTCGTACAGCCTGTCGACTAGTACAACGAAACGCAATCCCGTGGATTGATCGTTTAGTGGGTGCACGTGCGTAAACGCAACCAAACCGATCCCGTCCAGCATCGCTCCGTAACGGCTTGGGTGCACGTGCTTTAAGTGTTCCAGCACTTCGTCAAAAGTATCGAGTGTGCGCGTACCTGAGATATCGAGGTTGCGGGTTTTCTCTGCGAGTGTTTCGTCGTCTAGGCCAGGCATTGTTTTGGGGACGGAGCGGCGGCGGTAATCTTCGCCGTCTACGCGCAATACTTCAAAGCGTTGTGCCATTGCCTGGATTTCTCGCAAGAAATCTTCGGCGGCGAATCGTCCTTCGCCAAGGGAGTCGGGCAACGTATTAGAGGTTGCTGCGAGCGCTATTCCACGGTCTGCGAGTTCTCGTAGGAGTCGTGACATGAGGACGGTATCGCCGGGGTCATCGAGTTCAAATTCGTCTATGCAGACGAGTGTTTTTTGTGAGAGTGCGTCGACTGTTGTGGCAAATCCTAATGCTCCGACGAGGTTTGTGTATTCGACGAAGGTTCCGTATGCGGTTCGTTCGAGGCCTACTTCGTGAGCGAGTGATGCGAGTAGGTGGGTTTTTCCTACGCCGAATCCGCCGTCCATGTAGATGGCTGGGGCTTTTTTGGTGGTCATCCGGAATCGGGTTTTCCACCCGGTGTTGGAGGTGTTGAGGGTTTTTGCGACTGCGGTGAGCCTGTCCAGTGTTGTTTGTTGGCTTGGGTAGGTGGGGTTTGCGCGGTAGGTCGAGAATCGAGCGTCGTCGAAGTGGCGCGGTGGGATGAAGTCGTTGAGCAGGCGGTCTGAGGAAACGTGTGGGGTGATTGCGCTCAGCTGCTGTGATGATGCGACTGTGGTGGTTGCCGTTTGGGACTTTAGACTCACAAACCTACATATTACGTTGCTGACAGTTGGTAGCGTTATGAGGTATCACACAGTGGTTTTTGGTTTTGTTGGGAGTCGGGCATGAATGCTCAGCCTAGTTTTGTGCGGTTGTTTCCTGTTGGTGGTGAGGTGATTGGGCAGTCTGAGAATGAATCTGTTCTTGCAGGTTTGTATGCCTATCCAGGTGCAGGCCGGTGGGTTCGTGCGAACATGATTTCGACTATTGATGGTGCTGTGGCTGGCGATGATGGCAAGTCTGGTTCTATTAATGGGCCTGCTGATTTTCGCGTTTTTGAGGTTCTTCGTGCGTTATGCGATGTGGTGGTTGTTGCTGGGGGCACTGCTCGTGCGGAGGGGTATAGGGCTCTTCGTGCACCTTCACGGCTTCACGGTTTGCGGGCTTCGCTTGGGCTCACCGAACATCCTACGTTGGTTGTTGTGAGCGGTTCTGGCACAGGACTTGATGAGGTTATTGCACCGCGTGAGGGTGTTCCTGCGCCTTTTTTGATTACTTCTGCGCGCGGGGCGGCGGCAGCAACCGTGGATACGGATCGCGTTATTGTTGTGCCGGACCATGATGGGGCTTTATCGGCTACAGACGTTATGGGCGCTGTTGAGGGTTTAAATTTTCGCAGGATTTTGTGCGAGGGAGGCCCTCAACTGTTGGCTTCTTTGCTTGATGCTGGTGTCGTTGATGAGGTATGTGTGACGACTGCTGGCGCGGTTTTTCCTGGTCCTGCGGGACGTATGTCGTCAAGCGCACACATGTCAGGTGGTGTGCCCCAGCGGGCTCGCTTAGCGCATCTTTTGTTTGGTGATGACACATTGCTTGCCCGCTGGGTTTTAGCGCCTTAGAAACCTGTTCCGGTTGGGTGCGGGTAGTGTTCTTTAAATTTGCGACGCTGATTGACCAAAGCAAGTTTGACGTACATGCGTCGTTTCAGTGATGTCTCGATGGGGTTATCGAGTGGGTTTACATACCGTTGTGCTTGGATCAGGTGTGATAGTTGTGCGTTGAGGTTTGGTTCGCGCACATAGTGGTCAAGCATGCTTACGGGTACGACTGAGTACAAGATTGTTTGGTCGACGAGGCGCTGACCAGTTGAACGCCCGTATACGTAATCTTCGACGAGGGCACGTGCTGGGTTTCCACCTGCTGCGGTCATGTAGTAGTTGTTGCGTCCGATACGCGGGTTTACTTCGAAGAATTTGAAGTGTCCGTCGCGTGGATCTATTTTGACGTCGAAGTTCGCGAAGCCGTGATAGCCGGTGTGTTGCAAGAAGGCTGCAGCTTGAGCAAACATGTCGTCGTCACGCATGGTGATCATTGCGGCTGGGTTACCTAACCCGTTTGGTGTGTGTTCTTCGAGGAGAACGTGCGCGCCACCTAGCAGTGTGATTGCTCCGCTACGGTCCACGTAAGCAGTGATGGATCGCATTTGTGTGTCGTCGCCAGGGATGAGTTCTTGGACGACAAATCGTCCAGTAAATCCGGCGTTGCGCAGAGAAGCCCACAGGTTGTCGAGTTCTTGTGGTGTCGCGATTTCGAAGACTTTCATTTTGCCTTCGAATTCAATGTCTTGATAGTCGGCGCTGCTCGCTGCTTTAGCGATGACTGGATACTCGAGGTCTACTTGCACAGGCTGCCATTGGTTGGTGTGTGCGTTCGAGAAGTCTTGGACGTACGTTGTGGGTACTGAGATTCCAAGTTCGTTGCAGATCAAGGCGAACGTTGCTTTGTCGCTGATGTCATCAAGGATTTGTTCGCCGAGGAAAGGCACAACGTAGTAAGGCTCCAGTGCTGCCCTGTTTTGTACGATGACTCGAACGAACCAGTCTGAGTTGGCAAGCAGGATAAGTACTTCGTTTGGTTTTTTGCGTTGCCCTATTTTGATGAGTTCTGCAACGATAACGTCTGGGTTGTAATTGTGCGCTACTAGGTGCACGTCACAGATTGCTGAGTGCGCGATTGGCCCGAGAGCAGCTGACGCAACAACTGTTGAGGTGACTGAGTATTCTTCGTGGAAGGCCCGCGCCAATGCGTAAATCCCGATGTCGGCACCGAGGATGACTGGACGGATGGCAGGCAATGACACGTTTTGTGGTCCTGGCAAGGTCTGTAACTCCGCAAACTCTCAAAAAATATAAGCGTTCACATGGTATCGCTTCGTGCTTCTTTCAGGGTCTGTCGATATTGATTTGATCTCCCCAGCGCGCCAAACACGATTCGTGTGATAGACGGACTTAATCTGGTTTCATGGATCCGCACTCGGTTTCCGCTCCGGCGGAGTTTATGGCAGCACTTATGTCGCTGCGTGGTTCCGTGGTGCGTCCTGAAATTTCGGTAGAGGAAATACCCGCACCGCGTGGAATCGCGCCGTTCAGTGTTGCCCTTGAAGGCGAGCTTAGTGATCTTTCTCTACTTTCTGTGGCAAGTAATGTTGCGCCCGATGAAGATTTTTCTGAAAGTGATGAGTTACCTGTAACGGGGAAGTTCATTGTTTTGCATGATCCTCACCGCCCCGCATCGTGGCAAAGCGATTTTCGTGTGGTGGTTTTGGTGCGGGCACAGATCGATCAAGAAATTGGTTCCGACCCATTACTCACCCAAGTGGCGTGGTCGTGGCTGAATGAAGCATTTCAATACTGTGGTGCCGAATACCATAATTTAGCGGGCACAGTGACAAGAACTGTTTCTGAGACTCTTGGTGATATCTCTCCTGCTCAGCATCGAGCGCAGCTGGAAATTCGTGCATCGTGGTCCCCTACATTTAGCAAAACTGCTGAGGGTATAGACTTAGACCTCGGTCCGCATCTGTCAACGTGGTCAAATCTGTTGTGTGCTTCTATCGGGTTACCTGTGGTTGCACAAGGATTCCCAACGTTACAAGGTGAGCGTGGCCCTCGACGCATAGTACAAGGCACTACATCTCACTAATATGACTTCTGATTCCGCTGCTGCTCCCACTTCTACACCTGAAGATCATTTAATTCCGCTTGATGAGCCGGCTGAGGGCACCCCGAAAGTCTTTACCACGCATGCCGAACTAACTCATACTGTGCGTTTGTTACAGGCTGGTTCAGGACCTCTTGCGATAGATGCTGAACGTGCTTCAGGTTTCCGCTACGGGCAACGCAATTATCTTGTTCAAGTGCGTCGCGAAGGTGCTGGCACTTTTTTGATCGACCCTGTCGCTTTACCTGATTTGAGCGAGATCTCTGCTCTTGGAGAGCATGACGAATGGGTTTTTCATGCAGCCGTTCAAGATTTACCGAGTTTGCATGAGCAAAACATTTTTCCGAGCCGTATCTTCGACACAGAGTTAGGGTCTCGGATCCTAGGTTTAGAACGCGTCGGGTTAGGATTCGTGGTTGCTGAACTGCTCGGGTATCGTCTCGCAAAAGAACATTCCGCGCAGGACTGGTCCACTCGTCCGCTGCCTACAGAGTGGCTCAAATATGCGGCTCTCGATGTTGAACTATTAATTCCGTTACGTCACACTTTGGCAGAGAAACTTGAGGACGCTGGAAAGCTTCAGTGGGCTTTACAAGAGTTTGAAGCCGTCCGCACTAAAGATTTCTCGCCAAAATATAAAGATCCGTGGCGTCGAGTTTCTGGCTTGCATATGCTCAAGAACAAGCGTGAGTTAGCGATCGCACGTGAATTATGGGTGGCACGAGACCGATTAGCTAGGCATCGTGATGTGTCTCCTAGTAGGGTACTGCCCGACCGGGCAATCATTGCCGCGGCAAAAGCTAAACCGAAAACAATCGGAGAGCTTTCCCATTTACACGCTTTTGGGGGGCCAAGTAATCGCCGTCGTGCAGCGCAATGGCAAAAAGCTATTGATAATGCGCTTTCGTTACCCGCAGATGAATTACCTGAACTGCGTTTGCCGAAAAAAGATGCTCCGCCTGCTCCCAAAGTATGGGCTGAACGTGACCCTCAAGCGGCACGACGCTTAGAAAAAGCAAAACTCTATTACGAACAGTTAAGTAGTGAGTTATCTATTCCTATTGAAAACTTACTCACTCCTGACACCCTGCGGAAAGTGTGCTGGCAGCCTCCTCGCATCGTCACAGCCTCACACATTGGCGATCATCTTGTGTCGTTAGGCGCTCGTCCATGGCAAGTTGAATTGGCGGCCACTCAGCTTGCCCGCATTTTCAACGAATCGTCGTAGTAAGCGTTCTATTCGTCGCAGAATCACAGCTTTCATAGTTCGTTCTTACGCTCATGCTGTTTACTGATACTGAGAGTATCGTATAGTTTGTATGACGTTGGTCACCCGCAGCCAACATTGGACAACGACGTCCTCATGTCAGGAGCTTTCACTATGGAACGCATCTTCACCGAAACAGTCACCCACACTTATACCCGCGACATTGAACTACCACACGACTTAGGTGTCCTCGCTCTCATCACACTAGATAACGGCGATGACCACAAAAAGCCGACGACACTTGGTCCTCAATCCCTGCATAACATTCAGCACGCTTTACACAACCTCCGAAAACGCGCTTTCGCCGGAGAAATCGCAGCCATAGGGATAACTGGAAAAGCGCATGTCCTCGCAGCCGGAGCAGACCTCAAAGCAGCAACCACAATTGCTACGCGGCAAGACGCACACGATCTTGGAAAAATTGGCCACGATACTTTTCGGATACTCGGAGAACTACCAATCCCCACGTTCTGCTTCATCAACGGTGTGGCCTTGGGCGGAGGATTAGAAATCGCGTTGAACTGTACATACAGAACAGTCAGTTCTGATGTTCAAGCTTTTAGCGTTGCCGGAAACGTCTTTAGGTCTTGTCCCAGGCTGGGGTGGAACTTACTTATTACCTCGACTTGTTGGCCTTGAAACAGCCCTCGATGTCATGCTGACTCGCCCTGCGCGCAATAAACCCTATAAAGCCCCTGAAGCAGTCGCTATTGGTCTTGCAGACGTTCTTTTTGACTCAGCTGACTTCTTAAAGGAATCAATCCAATGGGCCGCTCACGTCATTTCTGGAGAGGTAGTTGTCTCTCGTCCGTCCCCTACAGCACCTGAACGCTGGGATGCCGTGCTGTCGGCAGCACGCCAGCAGCTCTCCATGACCACACATGACACGCTGCCTGCCCCACACACACTTCTGAACCTTCTAGCACTCGGACCACATGCAACACGTGATGAAGGATTTGCAGCAGAAGACGACGCACTCGAACACCTCATCATGTCCGACGAGTTCCGTGCCTCCATCTACGCTTTTAACGCAATCAACGCAGCTAAACACCCCAAAAATGTGCCCAGTTCACATGTACAGCGCACAATACAACGCGTAGGTATCGTCGGGGCTGGACTTATGGCAGCACAATTAGCGTTGCTGTTCTCCCAACGTCTTGATATCCCCGTCATCATGCGGGACATAGATCAGCATCGTGTTGATAAAGGCCTCGCACATGTTGCCTCCACACTTGAAAAACTCACTCAAGAAGGTCGCCTAACCGAGCCGGAAGCCGCAAAGATTCGCGCTGGAATACATGGCACCACTCACATTGAAGACTTTTCGCAATGCGACTTTATTATCGAAGCCGTCACGGAGAACCTTCCCCTAAAAAAGGCTGTTTTTGCGGAACTGGAAGGAATCGTATCCGCTGAAACTATCCTCGCCACAAACACATCAGCGCTTTCCATTACGGCCATGTCGGCTGACCTCAAACACCCCGAACGTGTTGTAGGAATCCACTTCTTTAACCCAGTAGCACGAATGCCACTCGTCGAAGTCATACGCACATCACACACCAGTGAAGAAACACTCGCTACCGCATTCGCGCTCACTCAAACCCTCAAAAAAACCGCTGTCATAGCGGCTGACAGGCCAGGATTTATTGTCAACAGACTTCTGATCCTGCTGATGGGCAAAGTCGTCGAAACAATTGAACAAGGCACATCGGTAACTGTTGCAGATCAAGCTTTACGTCCGCTGGGATTACCTATGGGGCCATTCGCATTATTCGATCTCGTGGGGCCTGCCGTAGGACTACACGTATTAACAACACTGCGAGACGAGCTAGGAACTCGTTTCCCACATTCACCAGGCCTAGAACGCATAGTTGCCGACCAAAAAGCCGTATCGCACAAGCCTCATGGCACCCATCTACCGGCAGTAGTGGACCCGAGCATTGCACAGTATTTTGGTACAGACACTCCCCCAGATCAGCGAAAAGAACGCTCAGCAGCAGAGGTACTCGATCATGTTTTGAGCGCCCTAACAACCGAGATTGGGCTCATGCTCGACGAAGGAGCAGTCGCAGACCCCACGGACATCGATGTCAGTATGATCCTTGGGGCAGGATGGTCATTTGCGGCAGGAGGTATCACCCCATACCTTGACCGAACCGGATATAGCGAACGCATATTAGGGAAAAGATTCCACCCAGCTGGTGTCGCTTCCGTTCCCGTTGCTTCCACAACTCAATAAATCCTGAATACGCAAGAACTCGCTTGTACACAGTTAAGCAACCTATGTACAAGCGAGTTCTTTATGCATAAACATGTGCGGCTTAGTACACGTCTAAACCTTTAGCGCGGAACTGGTCACGAACACGTTCCACAACTTCCTTCGAAGGCGGTTCAACGTCATCCAATTCGTATTTCATGCCAAGGTTCGCCCACTTATCGCGACCCATCTGGTGAAAAGGCAACACCTCAACACGAGAAACGGTTGGCCACTGCGAAACATAATTCACAATGTTTTCAACATTTTCAACAGAATCCGTCAAACCTGGAACCACAACAAACCGGATCCAAATTTCTTTGCCCGCATCAGCTAAACGCTTACCAAATTCGAGTGTAGGTTGCAGCGAACGTCCAGTGACTTTCTTATATGTTTCCTCGTCCCCAGACTTTACGTCCAAAAGTACAAGGTCAATATTTTCAAGCATTTCGTCCGTGCACGAAGCACCCAAGAAACCTGACGTATCAATACAGGTGTGAATGTCCATCGCTTTTGCGCCGCGCAACAATCGTGCCGCAAATTTCGGCTGCATAAGCACTTCACCACCGGACAATGTGATGCCGCCATGCGTAGATTTAAAAACAGAACGATACCGTTTAATCTTTTTTAACAGTTCGTCTGCAGTAACCGGCTCGCCGTCCTTCATCTTCATGGTGTCCGGGTTGTGGCAGTACAGACACCGAAGAGGACAACCCGCCATGAACACCGTCATGCGTGTTCCAGGACCGTCAACAGACGTAACAAGTTCCCACGAGTGCACGGAACCAAGTTCGCCAGTGCGCATTTGTTCAATACGTTCAGCACGCGTTACTTCAGCCTCTGTAACACCAGAAAGTCCTGCACCTTTAGTGCGGTTCTCTGGAGCCTCAAAACCTGTGTCACCAACTACGCCATTCGACGCGCAATTGTCGACGACTGTGGGCATCCCCAGCGAGATTGTCTCCGTCATCGTTTTTCCCCTCTTGGTGTTCACTACACCGCATGTGCTGCCATAACGCTGGCAGTGCGTAAAGGCTCGGGGCCGGATGCCGGATGGCATCCGGCCCCGAGACCTACAACCGAATCACGCTGATTCGTGGAATGTACGCGAAAGAACGTCCATTTGCTGCTCACGTGTGAGGCGAACGAAGTTCACTGCGTATCCAGAAACACGAACTGTCAGGTTTGGGTAGTTGTCTGGGTTTTCCATCGCGTCAACAAGAGTGTCCTTGTTCAAAACGTTGACGTTTGCGTGGAAGAGGCCCTTCTCTCCACCCTGTGCTTCCTTAGAAGCCAACATTGCCTCACGGCGTTCTTCAAAGGTTTTTGCGCTCATTGTCATTCCTTCGATTCTTGAGTGTGTACAAGCTAGTTGAAACGTGTGCCGAGGATCAGCCGCGGAAGCCGAAACCGGAGTCCAGAACGCCAACGAGGTTAGCGACCTGTTCGTCCTTCGTACGTCCCATACCAGATGGGGTGATTGTGTTCGTCAACGAAATACCATCCAACGCGGAGTCGTATGGAAGTTTCGCTACCGAAAGCATCGAAGCGACCATTCCGTGTGTGTCACGGCCGTTCTCTGGGTTTGCACCAGGAGCAAAAGGAGTTCCAGCTTCGTGTCCACATGGGAAGGAACCTGTTGCTTTACCGTAAACCACGTTCGATGTGATTGTCAGTACGGACTGAGTTGGTACAGCGTCGCGGTACATAGGGATGGCCTTAATCTTTTCCATCACCGTATGCACAACGGTTGCAGCAATCTCGTCGGCACGGTCGTCGTCGTTTCCGTACAGTGGGAAGTCGCCTTCCGTCTTGTAGTCAACGATCAAACCGGTCTCATCACGGATTGGAGTGACCTTCGCGTATTTAATTGCTGACAGCGAGTCTGCAACAATCGACAAACCTGCGATACCGCAACCCATGGTGCGTACGATTTCTGCATCGTGCAACGCCATCTCGACGGACTCGTATGCGTACTTGTCGTGAGCGTAGTGAATGATGTTGAGAGCTTCAACGTAGGTTCCAACAACCCAGTCAAGCATCTCTTCATACTTGTTCCATACGTCATCAAAGTCGAGTGGGCCATCGCCTTGAACTGGTTCGTGACCAGAAACAATTTGCTTGCCTGACATTTCGTCGCGGCCACCGTTAAGTGCGTACAACAGAGCCTTAGCTGAGTTAACGCGAGCACCGAAGAACTGCATTTGCTTTCCAACACGCATTGGAGAAACGCAGCATGCGATTGCAGCGTCGTCGCCCCAGTGGTCACGAATTTGTTCGTCAGATTCGTATTGGATAGATGAGGTCTCAATTGAAACTGCAGCACACAAGTCTTTGTAGCCTTGTGGGAGGTTTTCGTCCCAGAAGATGGTGATGTTTGGTTCTGGAGCTGGACCGAGGTTACGCAGTGTCTGTAGGAGACGGTGCGAGGTCTTGGTGACAAGGGTACGGCCGTCTTCACCGATTCCAGCGTCTGACCAGGTTGCCCAGTATGGGTCGCCTGAGAAGATCTGGTCGTAGTCGATGGTGCGCAGGAAGCGGACGATACGAAGCTTAATGACGAGAGCGTCAATGATTTCTTGTGCTTCGGTTTCGGTGAGGGTGCCTTCTTGGAAGTCACGCTCTGAGTAGATGTCGAAGAAGGATGACAGACGTCCGATGGACATTGCTGCACCGTCTTGCGACTTAACTGAAGCTAAGTAACCAAAGTATGTCCACTGCACGGCTTCTTTGAAGTTTGCTGCTGGACGTGACAGGTCGAATCCGTAGAATTCGCCGAGGCGCTTGAGCTTCTTGAGCGATTTGATTTGCTCTGAGTGCTCTTCGCGGAAACGTGCCCAGTGTTCAGTGAATGGTTGGTCGGTCACTGAGTCTTTGTCTTTGAGTTTTTCTGCGATCAGGAAGTCTAGACCGTAGAGTGCAACGCGACGGTAGTCACCGATGATGCGGCCACGTCCGTAAGCGTCTGGAAGACCAGTGATGATGTGGCTTGATCGAGCAGCACGGATGCGTGGTGTGTAGATGTCGAACACGGCATCGTTGTGTGTTTTACGGTATTGGGTGAAGATTTTCTTCACGTCAGCGTCTGGTTCTTTGCCCGCTTCTTTGATTGCGGTTTCTACCATGCGCCATCCACCGTTTGGCATCATTGCGCGCTTGAGTGGAACGTCAGTTTGAAGACCTACACATACGTCGTCGTCTTCGCTGATGTAGCCTGCGGGGAAAGCATCAATGTCTGCTGGTGTGTGGACATCTACGTCGTAGACGCGCTGTTTACGTTCAACAGAGAGGTACTTCTGTTCCAGTGTTTCCCATACACGAAGTGTCTTCTCGGTTGGGCCGGCGAGGAAGCTGGCGTCGCCTTCGTATGGGGTGTAGTTGCGCTGGATAAAGTCACGCACGTCAATGAGGCTTGTCCAAGGCCCCTCTGCGAAACCGCGCCATGCACTGGACTGAGTTGTGGTGGCGTCGTGCTCTGTGGTTGTCATCGCCGTTTCCTCATTTTCTGATCCGGTTCGATCTTGATTCCAGCCTATAAAAAATTGATGGGATGAGTTGGGACCAAGGGCCCCACAGAGGCGCTTTTGCCTGTCTCTTCCATCACACTATACTCACCGGTGATCGTGCAGGTCAGAACATACGCTCCGCAGACAGCAAAGAACTGTACCTACCGCCTGCGGAGCAACGACTTAAAGATGTGAAACGAAACCAGTCACAGTTTCTGCTACTTGCTCAGCACTCAGCCCAAACTGCTCGACAACTTGTGCCCGAGAAGCATGATCAAGGAAGACAACAGGGAGCCCAATAGTACGCACTGGAACAAGTGATCCTGTGTCCGCAACATTTTCGGCGAGCAGCGCACCAACGCCACCTTTTGCTAAACCATCTTCGACAGTGACGACAAGATCATAGTTGCGTGCCTCGTCGATAAGTGCTTGTGGTGTTGGGATAACCCACAAAGGCGAAACAACTGTGACGGCATAGCCTTGGCTGGCGATCTTCTCCCCCGCTGCGAGCGAGGTAACTGCCATGGAGCCGATGCCGACGAGCAAGATTTTTTTGGCGTGCTCGTTGTGTTCGCCGTAATGCCCAATGATGTCGTAGCCGGCGCGCTGTTCAAGTGCGGGGATCGGCTCCCCCATCGCGCCTTTCGGGTATCGGACAACGCTGGGTGCGTCAGATATGTTTACGGCCTCGTTCAGTGCAGCACGCAATGTTTCTTCGTCGCGTGGAGCTGCTAAGTGTAGGCCTGGCACTATTCGCATGAGCGCCATGTCCCACATGCCGTTGTGGCTTGCGCCGTCGTCTCCAGTGATGCCTGCACGGTCAAGGGTGAAGGTCACTCCCGCTTTGTGCAATGCAACGTCCATGAGCACTTGGTCGAATGCGCGGTTCAAAAAGGTTGCATACAACGCTACGACTGGGTGCAGGCCAGCGTAAGCCATGCCTGCCGCTGAGGTTGCTGCGTGTTGTTCTGCAATACCAACATCAAACGTGCGTTTGGGGAATTCTTTTTGGAATGGTGCCAAACCGACGGGTTCCAGCATTGCCGCAGTGATCGTGACGATGTCTTCTCGTTCTCGCCCGATCTTGACGATTTCGTCGGCGAACACTGATGTCCATCCGAACCGTGAAGGCGCGATTGGTAAACCCGTTTCTGGGTGTATTTGACCAACGGCGTGGAAACGATCCGCAATGTCTTCTTCTGCTGGCTTGTATCCGCGGCCTTTTTCAGTGATGACGTGTACGAGCACTGGGGCGTCGAATTGCTTGGCGCGTTGTAACGCAAAGTGAAGTTCAGCGAGGTCGTGGCCGTTAACTGGACCCACATATTTGATGCCGAGGTCTTCAAACCAGCCTTGTGGTCGAATAACGTTTTTGACGCCCTTTTTGAGTCCGTGTAGCGCGTCGTACATCATCTGCCCAGGCACACCAAAGCGCGGCAGGTTCTTTTTACCCCACGTGAGCATGCCTTCGTATTGGCGTGTGGTGCGCAACCCGTCGAGGTGTTTCGCAAGCCCACCAATGGTTGGTGAATATGAGCGGCCGTTGTCATTGACGATAACAACGACCTTGCGGTCGTCACTTTCGGCAATGTTATTCAATGATTCCCATGCCATACCGCCGGTAAGTGCGCCATCACCAATGACTGCTACGACATGCCTGTCATGTACGCCCTTCACAAGGTTGGCTTTTGCTATGCCGTCAGCCCACGAAACAGCGGTTGATGCGTGAGAGTTTTCTACAACATCATGTTCTGACTCGGCGCGGCACGGGTACCCGGAAAGCCCGCCTTGCTTACGCAGGTCAGTGAAGTCACGTCGCCCCGTTAAGAGTTTGTGCACGTACGACTGGTGTCCGGTATCAAACACAAACGTGTCTTTAGGAGAATCAAAAATCCTGTGCATGGCGATTGTCATTTCGACAACACCTAAGTTTGGCCCAAGGTGTCCGCCCGTTTTTGATACTGATTGGACAAGATAGTCGCGGATTTCTTGGGCAAGCGTCTCTGCTTGCTCAAGGTTCAGCGCTTTCACGTCTGCTGGGGAGTTCACCTTCTCTAGGAAGCCCAACGTTTTCCCCTCTCTTTGTGCGCCGCTCACCGCATGATGTCGCGCAAATACGTCATCGCGAAGCTCACGGAAAAACTCTTAACACTCCACTGTAGTAACTGAACGGGCTAGGACACTAACTGAGAACTGTATGTCACAGGTTCATCCCCGTAATCTGTGTGAAAAGGGCACACTTTCCACCGACTCGGAAAACACATGCAACCATGGTGAGGTGTCTTCACCTGATTCTTTTTCTGTTTCTGAAACTAGCGCAAACCTTGTGCACCAACTTGTGCGGGAGCATCTTCCAGCTTTCGCCGGATTTCCTGTTTCTTTAGCCGCCCAAGGGTGGGACAACATCATGTTTCGTGTTGGGGCTCATCATGCGGCGCGTTTTCCGCAACGCATGGAAGCCCTGCCGCTGTTACACAACGAAATCAAGTGGCTTGCAACAGCTGCTGCTCCCCTAACAGTTTCTGTACCAACCATCTCGCATGTTGTGGCACCAAGTTCACTGTTTCCACACCCGTGGACAGTCGTGACCTGGATTGACGGCTCACGAGGCTTAGCGCAGTCTCCACAATCGCGAGATGTGATAGTTCGCGAGCTAGGCCAACAGTTAGCGGCGCTGCATCGTCCCGCACCACAAAACGCACCACGCAACCCTTACCGTGGTGGTCCACTAACTGAACGAAACACTGTCATGCGTGAACGTACACGATCGCTGCCGGAGCTTAACGCACTCAACACAGTGTGGGAGGCCGCTCTCTCTGCACCCGAATGGAAGCATGACGGTTGGTGGTGCCACGGAGATCTCCACCCAGGCAACTATGTTCTACACGAGGACCACAAACTGGCTGGAATTATTGACTTTGGTGACCTGTGTGCGGGAGATCCTGCTCTTGACCTCATGACCGCGTGGACTTCTTTCACCGAAACAGGACGCTCACAATTTTTTGATTCATATTTTGCAGCGTGTGATAAACGCATCCGAGAAGACTCAGGGATTATTGACCGGGCACGAGGCTGGGCCGCACTTTCGATGGTTAGCGGAGTTTTAACATCACCACTATCGACACCAGATTTTGTTGACATGGCGCAGTGGACACTTAACCAACTCCTACACGAACAATAAATCACAGCCACCGCACAGGTTCACACCGTGTGGTGGTAGTGACTCTTCACGTACTCGTATGAGCGTTGAATTATTTCTCGTAACACTTCGTCGTGCACGTCCGCCAACGTATTAATGTACAAGCAAGATTTTGAGGCCTTATGTTTCCCTAACTGCGCAAGTAGTTCCGCGCATCCTGCAAACTCGAAAGAAACATAAAGTACAAGAGAACTACGCCGTGGAGAAAACCCCGCCGCACACATATCACCCTCACGACCAGATGCATACACATAGTGGTAAGAGTCAAAACCAATAATGCTTGGCCCCCACATAACTGGCTCATACCCGGTAATGTCTTGATGCATGCGGAGCAACGTCAACGCATCATTGTGCCGCGTCGGGTGATCAATGGCGGCTATAAACTCATGCGAAGATTGCCGAGTAGGCCGCGTTTTGTTTTCGCTCATACCTCACGCTAAAGCATACATGTACTCAGTTCCTGCGAAAAACACTTATCCACGACGCAAAAACTATTGTTCCCTGGGCCTATCTGCGAACACCTTATTAAACAACCGGTGTAACGCGCTCCCAGATGTGCTAGTCCACTGAAATATTTGGCACGGGTATCTGTTCGTTTAGAACGATATTTGTTACTCCAAGATCACTATAAAACCCATCAAATGGTCTACCCCACGACGACGTATAGGCTTTTCCATCAGGCCAAAAAACAACAACGTTCTGTTCGCCAAGGAACACTTGTGTCACTTCAATTGCTCGCCCATCAACCATATTGAAGCGATACCCTGTTGCTGGATTACCATACAGTTCTTGCTGTTCGCCGCGGAACGGTTTCGCTGGCATCTTTTCAAAAGCACGTGTCAGGTCAGGAATTATTTCAGCTGAAGTGATCACCGTATGGGTTGCTTCATCAGGATTCTGTGCATACGTGTACTCAAACAATTCGACGCTTTTTACTTCGTGATCCATCACGTCATGGAGCGTCATCGAAACAGGAACAAGACTTCTTCCAAACCACACTGCCGCAATAATAAGAAAAACGCAGGCACACACAACCAATAAGATACGACTCTTACCTAATGCTTTTCCTTCATGACGTAACCCTAAATACCGCTCTACCTTAAGTAAAGGAAAACTATTCAAAGCCCACCTGCGATTTATAACGCGTGTGGCCTCCCCCAAAATTGAGGAGGCCACGCGTCATGAAGCTTTCAAGCTACACGGTTTAGTCAACAAGTGACCGCAGTACGTATTGCAAGATACCGCCGTTACGGTAGTAGTCAGCTTCACCTGGTGTGTCGATACGGACAACAGCGTCAAACACAACCGAAGTTCCGTCTGGCTTTGTTGCAGTAACCTGCACGGTCGCAGGTGTAACACCGTTGTTGAGTTCTGTCACTCCAGCGATGTCGAACGCTTCCGTTCCATCTAAACCAAGCGAATCAGCTGATTCTCCTGCAGGGAATTGCAGCGGAAGCACACCCATACCGATGAGGTTAGAACGGTGGATACGCTCAAACGACTCAGTGATAACAGCCTTCACACCAAGAAGAGCAGTTCCCTTAGCAGCCCAGTCACGTGACGACCCTGAACCGTACTCCTTGCCACCCAGCACAACCAATGGAATGCCTGCACGCTGGTAGTCCTGTGATGCGTCATAAATGAATGACTGTTCACCGGTGAGGAAGTTGAACGTGTAACCACCTTCAACATCATTCAACAGCTGGTTACGCAAACGAATGTTTGCGAAAGTACCGCGGATCATGACTTCGTGGTTTCCACGACGAGAACCGTACGAGTTGAAGTCACGACGAGCGACACCATTGCTCGTCAAGTATTCGGCGGCTGGCGTGCCAGGTTTGATCGCACCAGCTGGGCTGATGTGGTCGGTTGTCACAGAGTCGCCAAGTTTAGCGAGAACGCGCGCACCCGTGATGTCCGTTACTGGAGCTGGAGTTTTGCCCATGCCCTCAAAGTAAGGAGGTTTACGTACGTAAGTGGATTCGTTGTCCCACTCGAACGTGTTTCCCACTGGGGTTGGAAGCGCACGCCAGTGCTCGTCGCCTGCGAAAACGTCGGCATAGTCGCTTTCAAACATTTCGCGGTCGATCGACGCGTCAATTGTTGCCTGAACTTCTTCAGGTGTTGGCCAAATGTCCTTCAGGAACACTGGCGCACCAGCCTGATCGAAACCAAGTGGCTCGTGATCAAAGTCGAACTCCATGGTTCCAGCGAGCGCATACGCGATCACAAGTGGAGGGGAAGCCAAGTAGTTCATTTTGACGTCTGGGTTGATACGGCCTTCGAAGTTTCGGTTACCTGAAAGTACTGAAACGACGGATAGGTCGTGTTCGTTGACGGCTTCGGACACTTTTTCGTCGAGCGGACCAGAGTTACCGATACAGGTTGTGCACCCGTATCCGACAAGGTGGAAGCCAAGCTTTTCAAGGTATGGCCACATGCCAGCCTTGTTGTAGTAGTTGGTGACTACTTGTGAACCTGGTGCCATAGAGGTCTTAACCCATGGTTTCGCTTCGAGGCCTTTTTCTACGGCTTTCTTTGCTACGAGCGCAGCAGCGAGCATAACCGAAGGGTTCGAAGTGTTTGTGCACGAGGTGATCGAGGCGATAGCAACTGCACCATGGAACAACCCGAAGGATTTTCCGTTTGAGTCAGTAACGTCTACGACCTTGCGTGTATTTACTGCTTCTGCTGGAGCGTCCGAGGCGGGGAAGGACTCTTCGACGGTTTCGTCTTCGAGAGCTGCAACTTCTGGCGCATAGTTTGGCAGATCGCGCAGGAACTGTTCCTTAGCGTGGTCCAACTGGATGCGGTCTTGTGGTCGCTTTGGTCCAGCAATCGATGGGACTACAGTTGCGAGATCAAGTTCAAGATATTCGGAGAACTGCGGCTCAATGTAAGTGTCTGCTGTTGGATCTAACCACAACCCTTGTTCTTTCGCGTAAGCTTCAACAAGTGCGAGAGAGTCCTCGGAACGGCCAGTGAGACGCAGGTAGTCAACGGTGACACCGTCAATTGGGAAGATCGCCGCGGTCGAACCGAACTCTGGGCTCATGTTACCGATCGTTGCACGGTTAGCCAGTGGCACCGAAGCCACACCCTCACCATAGAATTCAACGAACTTTCCAACTACCCCGTGCTGGCGGAGCATTTGGGTGATAGTGAGCACCACGTCAGTTGCAGTAACTCCAGATGGGATCTGACCGGTTAGTTTGAAACCAACAACACGTGGGATCAGCATGGAAACTGGCTGCCCAAGCATCGCCGCTTCTGCTTCAATACCACCGACGCCCCAACCGAGTACGCCGAGCCCGTTCACCATGGTGGTGTGCGAGTCTGTTCCAACACAGGTGTCAGGGTAGGCCCGGACAACGCCGCCAACTTCACGGGTCATGATGGTACGCGCCAAGAACTCAATGTTGACTTGGTGGACGATACCCGTGCCCGGTGGGACTACTTTGAAGTCGTCGAAAGCTGTTTGGCCCCAGCGAAGGAACTGGTAGCGCTCGCGGTTACGTTCGTATTCGAGTTCAACGTTGCGTTGGAATGCGTCTGCCCGGCCTGCTACGTCAATTTGGACGGAGTGGTCGATAACGAGTTCGGCTGGTGCGAGTGGGTTGATCCGTGATGGGTCTCCGCCGAGTTCTGCGACTGCTTCACGCATGGTTGCGAGGTCAACGACGCATGGAACACCAGTGAAGTCCTGCATGATAACGCGGGCAGGGGTGAACTGGATTTCGGTGTTTGGCTGGGATGATGGGTCCCAGTTCGCTAGAGCTTGGATGTGCTCTGCGGTGATGTTTGCACCATCTTCGGTGCGCAGTAGGTTCTCTGCAAGAACCTTGAGGCTGTATGGAAGCTTTTCCAAACCTGGCACGGCCGAAAGGCGGAAGATTTCGTATGAGGTGCCGTTGACCTCAAGCGATCCCTTCGAACCAAACGTGTCGACGTTACTCACGGACACTCCTTCATGATTGGCGAGTTCCTGACAGCCCCTGCGCTGATGCGTGCTGGACTGCCAAAGGGGGGCATACCCGTACGGGTTTTCACGATTATCAGGACAACTTTTGACCACAGCCGCTATGAAAAAAGCGGTTGGGCGTCGTGTGATACCTCGTGTCGTTCTCGTTCACAACAATCATACACGATTTATCTTGACGTCAAGATAAATCGTGTATTGTTTTACCTATTTGCTCTTCTCAGCAAGCGTCACTTTACGGAAGCTCCACACGTCACGCTGGTCGATAATTGGTGAAAGCCTGAACCGTGTCCCAAGCATGTGACGCATACGATTTAAACACTGTTACGCGCCCGTTCGTCGTGAGATGCACACTCAACACACCACCATTCACGTCATACCCCCACCGCGATCCATTCACCGCAATATCAGGGTCGTACGGTTCGAAAAACAACTCGATCACGTTATGTGGACGAAGAACCTTAAACATTTGGATCTGCATACCCTCAGGCAAATCACCTTCAAAAAAGGTAGGCATGTTGATTTCTGGGTCAATCCCGTACTTTCGCACCGTCGACACAGATGCTTCAGCCACGATTCTCTCCTTTACTACTCACACACCACACGATGAAACTAAACCTCATCGCTGCTAGTGAGCGACCATTCCCAGCCGTTAGACGTCAACAAGTTCGTAAGGACAATAACAGCAGCACCTTTGGGCAAGTCTAGGACAATACTCCCTATAACCTTCTCTGCCGGACCAATTGAGATCGGAAGCATGTCAGATTCCGAAAGACAGGTATACCCATTACCTTGTGGGTTATTTATGCGCACGCCCTCTTTATCAAAAGCAACAAAATCGTGCTCTGATATAGAAAAGTCCTCATTCTCTTTAAGTTCCGGATATGACTCAACCTCAAAATAAACCCTGACGTAACGATCATTCTTAGGCTTTTCTGGGAATGCTCCTGTGCACTTCACCTGCGTATCAATTTTTGTGATACGAAAATCTACAGCCATAACATTTTCATCAGTACTTGAAGAAACTCCAGCCCAGTCCCCGACTTCCTTAAGAAGATTCCCCCGAGGGCTTATGCCATGAGAGGCATATCGTTCGCTTGCCTTTCCAGTTGATTCGCTTGGCGCGGGAGTTGAACTCGCTTCTATCGAAGGTTCAGCTGTGACCGTTTCTGTGACGGTCACAGTCGGCGCCGGAGTGCTTTCAGCAGAACACCCCGTCATAAGCAACGCAACAAGGCTTCCTAGCGCCAAAGATTTTTTCATCATCACACTCGTTTCAAAGGAATAGGTGGCAGCCCGCCTTTTTCTAACTCTCACATAAATAAAGGATGCTTGAATGCGGCACGCCGGTGAATGTTATTTTGGAGATTAGTCGCACGCCCCACCCTTTACCTGCTACGTACAGGCCACTCCTCAACCACTGCACTGCACTGCACTGCACTGCACTAAGGTAAGGTAAGCCCAATGAGTAATGTTTCTTCCGTGTACACCGCGGGCATCTCCGCTGAAGAAGCAGAATCCCGTGCACGAGCATGGAACGAACCTCGTCATTATTTCTTCATCATCGATGCCGAAGAAGCCCCAGATATCTACGATGGCTATGACATTGCAATCGACTGCTATTACATGGCTGGCATTGACGGGGACAAAGCAGGACGCGAGTTAGCAACATTTCTGGGCAACGCTGCAACCGCTCAAGACTTAGAGCAGCAGACGACTGCGCAGTAAATCTTTCTCGATACTGCGACGACAAACTCCTCGGCTAGCGTCTCCTCACGACCTACTATTTCAAGGCTCACCAATACGCACAGCGATCCACTCATATGGACGAGAAGTCTTTAAATCCATAACCGCGCTAGCGTTCAACTTTAACTGCTGCACGGCATACCCATTACTGATTTCGAAAGGTTCCACATGCTTTTTAAATCAGATATGAAGCCAACATACCAAGACAAAACAATCCCGCTTTTCGCAATCAAAGCGGGAGTGTTTTTGTGCGACGTGAAAATGTAACCGCAGATCAGAGCGCTACAGCGACACGGTGAAACCTACCGAGTCAACAGGGCGACACACTCTACATGGTGCGTCATGGGGAATAGATCGAAAGCGCGTAGAGCTGTAAGTGTGTAACCGTGCGCTGCAAAGTAGTTGATGTCACGGGCCATAGCTGCAGGGTCGCACGCAACATACACAACGTGTTGTGGTTGAAGTTTGGCTGTTTCCTTGACAACTTCGCGTCCAGCGCCTGCACGTGGCGGGTCCATAACGACGATGTCTGCACCACCCATTGCGCCGTGGTCACGGCTGCGAAGAGTTTTGGCGACGTCTCCATTATGCACTTCTGCTTGTTCGTATGAGTGGAGGTTTCGTCGTGCGTCGCGGCAGGCTTTTTCGTCGCCTTCAATCGCAACGACACGACCGACTGGACCAACAGCTGCGGATAGTGGCACCGAGAACAATCCTGCACCGGAATACAAGTCAACTACTGTCGCGTCTTCTAGTTCCAGCCCGTTAAAACGCGCCATATCGAGTACTGTTTGCGCAAGAAGTGCGGGTGCTTCACGGTGGACTTGCCAAAAACCTGCTGCAGCAACCTGATATGTGTGGGTGAACCCATCTACGGTGACGGTTTCAGTCACGTTGCGTTTTGCGTTCGGGCGAGGATCTTGGAAGCCTTTTCGTTCAGGTTCCCCGTTAAGTAAGACAACGCCTTGGGCTCCGTTGGCTGGAGCAACAACTTCAAGTCGGCTTTCAGGAGCCCACTGTTTATCGAAAACACGATGCTCTGCAGCGAGGTCAAGCGCTTCTTGTGTTGCGAGCGGCATTGTTTTTAGTGGGGTGATGGTGTGTGAACGGTGTCCGCGCATACCGATTCTGCCGGCTTCGTCGGCGATAACGTCGAATCGGGTGCGATAGTTGAGTCCGCCGCGTTCTTCATCACCGGGTGCTGCTTCAACGGTGACATCCCAGTCGAGACGTGCCAGGTGTTGAAGTTGTTCAGCAATGACGGCTGCTTTCCATCGTCGCTGGCCTTCCAATGACACATGTGAGAGCTCTCCCCCACCTACGCCGTGTGCTCCTGCGGCAGGCCATGCAGTTGGTACACGGTCTGCGCTTGGTTCAAGGATGTGCACGGCATCTGCACGCCAAAATTTGGCGTTTTCTTCGTGGTCGGTTAGAACGGCACGTACTTTTTCGCCGGGTAGTGTGTGGCGCACGAACACGACTCGTCCCTCATGTCGAGCTACACAGTGACCACCATGTGCAACCTTCCCGATTTCGAGTTCAATCAATTCGGGTTGGGCAGCGGCAGTGTGGGACGGTTGAGATGCTGAAGTGTTCACTGGCCTATTATCTCAGTGTTCACTTTGTGAAGTGGACTCACTGCGGGTGCTATTGGGCACAGCAGTCTGCGTTGTCGGTGTGTTGTGCTCTTCCATGGACACAGGTTGGCTTGTTTGCGGGAAGTGTGTCGTCTCTACGCCCTTGTTTTGCGATGAGACGAGCTGCCATGGCACCGATGACACAACGACGCCTGGGGTAAAGAGTAGGCGCGATTTGAGGCGTATGGCGCTCTGGTTGTGCAAGATTTGCTCCCACCAGTGCCCTACAACGTATTCGGGTATGTAGACGACGACGAGGTCGCGTGGGCTTTGCCTGCGGATTGAACGCACATAGCTGAGGATCGGTCGCGTTATTTCGCGGAATGGTGAGTTCAATACTCGCAGCGGTACGGGAATGTTGAGCTCTTCCCATTCTTTGCGTAATCCAACAACGTCTTCGGCATCCACTGCAACAGTGACACCTTCGATGGTGTTTGGTCGTGTGGCGCGAGCGTATGCGAGGGCACGCATTGTTGGCTTGTGTAGGCGGGAAATGAGAACGATGGCGTGTACGCGGCTTGGTAGTGCACTGGCGTTGGTTTTGTCTGGTCCGAGGGTGAGTTCTTCGTGTACCGATTGATAGTGCTTATGTACTGCGCCCATAACAAGAAATAGGACTGCCATGATGAGGAGGGTAAGCCATGCGCCGTGCGTGAATTTCGTGATGAGGACGACGATCAGGACGGTTCCTGTCATCGCGAATCCCATAATGTTGACTGCACGTGATCGTTTCATGCGGCGGCGTTCTTGTGGCCCTGTTGCTTTGCGGAGTTCCCTCGCCCAGTGTTTGATCATGCCTAGCTGTGAGAGCGTGAAGGATATGAATACCCCGACGATGTATAGCTGGATGAGCCTGGTGACTTGGGCGTCGAACAGCCAGATCAGAACGATGGCTCCGGCAGCTAGTGTCATGATTCCGTTGGAGAATGCTAGGCGGTCTCCTCGGGTGTGCATT
Organism: Timonella sp. A28; assembly: GCF_051200815.1. Taxonomy (GTDB): domain Bacteria; phylum Actinomycetota; class Actinomycetes; order Actinomycetales; family Cellulomonadaceae; genus Timonella. The sequence continues at coordinate 830,213 of NZ_CP195159.1, forward strand.
TGTCGTGGTAGGTATCCGTCGCGGGCAAGGATGGAGCCAAGTATGGGGAATCCGTTGAAGGCTGTGTTTGCGGCGAACATGAGGATCAAACCGGTAACGGCTGAGATGAAGTAAAACAGCCATGGTGCCCCTGCGAATACGACTTCTGCGAGTTGTGAGATGACGGGGTGCTGTATGTAGTCTTCGGGGATTGCAGCGCCGTTTAGGGTGAGTTGTTCTGCAGGGTTTTCTGCATATTTGACGCCGGTTGCTTGTGCAAGGATCAAGATGGAGGTCAGCATTGTCGCTGAAATCGTTCCGAGCATCAGCAAGGTGAGTGCTGCGTTTCGCGATTTGGGTTTTTTAAATGAGGGCACTCCGTTTGAGATTGCTTCTACACCGGTGAGGGCTGCACAGCCGGACGCGAATGCTCTTGCTAGGAGTAGGGCTCCGCCTAGTCCTGTTAGTCCTTGACTGTAGGCTTCTGAAGCGCTGAGTTCGAAGTGTGCGCTTTCGGCTTGGCCAAGTGTTCCGGCCGCGTATTGGATGAAACCAAGAACTGCGAGTAACCCGATTGCGAGCATGAATAGGTAGACCGGGATGGCGAATGCTTTTCCGGATTCTTTTACGCCGCGTAGGTTCATAATCGTCAAGAAAATTACTACTACGATTGCCAGACTTGTTTCGTGTCCGCGGAGTGCGGGAACGGCTGATGCCGCATATTGCGATGCAGAGGATATGGATACTGCAACAGTCAGTACGTAGTCGACGAGGAGCGCACTTGCGACACCTAATCCGGCTTTTTTGCCGAGGTTTTTGGTGACGACTTCGTAGTCTCCACCACCTGATGGGTATGCTCGCACGTTTTGGCGGTATGAGGTGACTACGGTGAGTAGGACGATAACGACGACGAGGCCAACCCATGGTGACCAGATAGTGGCGGCGGCTCCTGCCAACGCTAGCGTCAACAAAATTTCATCCGGCGCGTATGCCACGGATGACAGCGCGTCTGATGCGAATACTGGGAGTGCTAGCCGCTTGGGTAGAAGTGTATGCCCAAGTCGTTCGCTGCTCATTGGTCGGCCTAGCACCAGCCGCTTGGCAGCATCCATAATGTCTGACACGTCTAGCAATGCTATGCCTATTTTGCGCGTTGCGTTACCCCAAACGCGAAGAAAGGTGTAGCGTTTCGGCTGTGCACTTCATCATTATGGGATGCGGGCGTGTAGGCGCAACACTCGCACAGTCTTTAGAAAACTACGGCCACTCTGTTGCTGTCGTGGATCAAAATCCTGAGTCTTTTAGGCGACTTAACCCCGAATTTAGTGGGAAAAAGGTTACTGGGATCGGGTTTGACCGTGACACTCTCATTCAAGCGGGGATCGACGAATGCTATGCGTTTGCTGCGGTTTCTGATGGTGATAATTCAAATATTTTGGCGGCGCGTGTCGCGCGTGAAAAGTTTGGGGTCGATCATGTTGTTGCCCGAATTTATGACACGCAACGCGCAGAGATTTATCAGCGGTTAGGTATTTCCACTGTCGCCACTGTGCGTTGGACTTCTGATCAGGTGTTGCGGCGTATGCTGCCCTTGGGTGCTACCGACGAGTATCGGGACCCGTCAGGGAATGTGCGGTTATGCCAGATTGATGTTCACCCGAAGTGGTTTGGGGTGTCGATTGCCGCTATTGATGCAGCTACTGGTGCACGTACAGCTTTTGTTGCGCGGTATGGCACGGGGCAACTTGTTGATTCCACAACGGTACTGCAAGAGGGTGATGTGCTGCATATGCTCATTCATGCTGCGGATGTTTCTGCGGTTGAGCGGATCCTGACTCATGAGCCTGATGTGGAGCAAGAAAAGTGAAAGTTGTTATTGCTGGGGCGGGTTCTGTTGGCCGTTCGATTGCGCGTGAATTGCTTGTAAACGAGCACGATGTGACGATCATTGATCGTCAGCCTAGTGCTATGCGTGTCGCGCAAGTTCCTGAAGCTGAGTGGTTGTTGGCTGATGCGTGTGAGTTGGCGACTCTTGACGAGGCTGAGGCTGGGAAGTGCGATGTCATTGTCGCTGCTACTGGGGATGACAAAGCGAATTTAGTTATTTCTTTGCTAGCAAAAACTGAGTATGGGGTTCCGCGTGTAGTTGCGCGTGTCAATAACCCGAAAAACGAGTGGATGTTTGATGAGGCGTGGGGCGTTGACGTTGCGGTGTCTACCCCACGCATCATGACTGCGATGGTTGAAGAAGCTGTGGCGGTGGGTGACTTGGTAAAGATTTTTACTTTTCACCAGTCTGGCGCAGATATTTTGGAGTTCACGTTGCCTAGTGACTCGCATTTGGTCGGGCAGACTGTTGGGCAAGTGACGTGGCCTCGGGATACTGTTTTGGCTGCGATTGTTCGCGGTGACCGGCCTCTGTCACCACAAAATGATGACACTCTTGAGGCCGGCGACGAGTTACTTTTTGTTTCTGGTTCTGCGGTTACTCTTGAGGATCTTCAACGGATTCTGGTTGGCGGATAATTCGCCAAGATAGCCACAGCACCAGCGCGAACAAGGGTAGTCCCATCACGATTCGTGCGGTTCCAAGCATCCCTATTGCCGAGTCGCCGGCGAGGTACAGTGGCCCTTGTACGGCGAGTCGCGCAGCAAAGAGCCCTATCCACAGCCATGTCACTAGGGTGTAGCGTTTTAGCAGGCTAGGGTTTTTGCGCCATTGTGTGGGAAATTTTAACGCGGGGGTTTCTTCTTCTGTTGTTTTCGGTGCGGTGTTGGACACCCCGAAACCAGATTTGAGGAGTTCAACAAGGACACCCACACCTGGCCACCGAACGATCACTGATACGACGAGCGCAAGTAGGTAGGCGATGTTGATGAGCAAGCCTGGTGCGTAAAAGTCTGATGCTTCTCCTGATTTCCAGGCAATGAACAGACCGACGAGCACACCAAAGATGCCTGAGAACGCCATGGTTACTTGTGTACGTTGCACAAGACGGATCACGACGAGCGTGAGCGCTACCCCTAACGATAAGACCAGCGCAGGCGCTAAGTCTTTAGTGGTGAGATAAACGATGAGGTAGATGAGCCCTGGCGCGACGGCTTCGATGAGTCCTCGGATGCCACCTACTGAAGCAAGCGCATCAAATTCTTGAGCGGTGAGTGAGTTCACGCCGCGTTTGGGGGCTTCTTCGGTAGCTTCTGCTGGTTGTACAAGGTTCTCGTCAGGTGTGTGGGGCACTTTATAGTTCTCCGGTCTTTGCCTTTAATTCGTACCTTGGGTTGTACATGACTGGTCGGCCGTCAACAATGGTGACAAGTCCGTTGACAGTCATTCTGGAACCGGGAATTATTCCTGAAATGCTTCTCCTCCCCAGCCAGACGAGGGCTAGGGCACCACTACCGTCATATAGTTCGACTTCAAGAACTTTTTTGTCGTGTTCTGGGTTGAATACTACTGACCGCACGATTCCGGTAAAGGTTCCGCGCGTACGGTCGTGAGCGTCTTCGATGAGTGTGGCAGCTTTTTGTTGTCGAGCAACGATACGTTCTTCTTCTGCTGCTACCTGTTCGGCTGATGCGATGAGTCGTTTAAAAAGTTGCCCTACGTTGCTGTTCACAACTGAGATTATCCGATCTCTGTGATTTCAGGGCCGCGTTGCAGCGGGTTGAGATCTGGAGTGTTTGGACGTGCCGGCTGTTGTGGCATGAGTTGTCCTGGCAGTGTCAAGGTGAGCAAGTCGCGTGGTGGGCGTGGCTCGTCGCCTCGCACAACAACAACGTTTGCGAAAATTTCTTCTAAGTCTTGTGCAGCGGCTTGTTCGAATGCTGCGCGTCCTGAGAACACTCCTCGTAGGAACCAGCGTGGGCCGTCCACTCCGACGAATCTAGCTGGTTGTATTGCTGGGGATCCGTCTTTGAGTTTTACCGGTAGTTTTGCGAGTAGTTCGCGTCCGTATCGGCCGGGGATGGTGTCTGCTTCGCCGCCTTGGGATTGGATGGATTGTGCAATTTCGTCGCGTATTTCGTCCCAGATGCCTAGGGTTTTAGGTGCGGCAAAGGCTTGCAACTGCAGTATGGAGCCGTTTAGTGCTAGGGCTACGCCTGTGACACGTTGTGTTTGGTTATCGACTTCCATGCGGAGTTCTGCGCCTTCTTTTCCAGGCAGCCAGAGTGCGCCTAGGTCAAGTCGGTCGCCACGATCGGATACGTCAGAAACGTCAAACGGCCCATAGGCTGGAGGAGTTTGTTCGTTGTCTAGAGACACGTTTCCCAGATCGTGTTCGCGAGTTTCTGACACATTCTCGGTTTTTTGCTCGCGCCTGAAGAACGCCACGTGGTACTCCTTTAGAAGTTTCGGGCGCTCGTTGGCGCCGCCTTACACATAAGACTAGCCGGTGTCGTAACCAAACTGTAATAGTTGTTGTGGCGCGATCACTCAAAGCGTAGTTACGCGATTTATTGCTTGCCCCAACCGCCAGAAGATCCAAAGCCGCCTTCGCCACGATCTGAGCCTGGTAACTTTTCGGCTTCGAAGAATTGTGCCCGAGCTACTCGTTGAATAACAAGTTGAGCGATTCTGTCGCCTTTATGCAGCGTCACGGGGGTTTTTGGGTCGCTGTTGTACAGCGTGACTTTTATTTCTCCGCGGTATCCAGCGTCTACTGTTCCTGGCGCGTTGACGATTGTCACGCCATGTTTTGCAGCTAGACCAGAGCGAGGATGCACGAATGCAGCGTAGCCGTTTGGTAACGCGATGGAGATTCCAGTTCGTACAAGTTTGCGTTCAAAGGGCGCTAACTCGATGTCTTCAATTGTCGACAAATCAGCGCCTGCGTCTCCTGAATGAGCGTACGTTGGCACTATTGCTGCTTCGTCGAGGAGCGTTATGAGGATTTCGGGTTCGTCGATGTTCACAAGGAACAACTGTAGCTGTAGAGCAGCTCAGCAAGCACCTTAGGGCGCGTCTAACGTGTGTGGGGGCTCAGCGCGCACTAAGCCCCACCGCCCGACGTCGTCGTTATTGTGTAAACGACATTACGCACATTCAGTGCACACCTGCTGGCCGTTCTTTTCGTAAGCAAGCTGTGAGCGGTGGTGTACTAAGAAGCACACACCACACGTAAACTCATCTGCCTGACGTGGAATTACTCGAACGGCGAGTTCTTCACCAGACAAGTCTGCGCCAGGCAGTTCATACCCCTCTGCTGCCTCAGTCTCGTCTTCGTCGACAACGCCAGAGCTCTTGTCTGAACGACGAGCCTTCAGCTCCTCAAGGGAGTCCTCGCTGATGTCTTCTTCATTTTTACGAGGGGCATCGTAGTCAGTTGCCATTTTGCGGAATCACACTCCGTTGCGATCGTTTTGTGCCCATTTTTTAGGGCAATATGTCGGGAACTACATTCTTTATGGAAGGTTTTAGTCCAACCAAAATTCAAATAGTAGCGATGGGATTCTGCATCATATTTTCGCCGAGCGCACTAGCAACGCGAGGTGATTTACCGCACTTTGGTTGCGCACGCCTGAAAATACGCCAATTCTGCTGTAAGCGAATCTAGTCGAGTTCTCGATCAGCATGAGCAGAACGCAAAATCGCGGCGAGCTCACCGACCCGGTCAGCAGACCCTGCAAGAGTCATTGTCTTAGTTGGACGCCCCTCGTCAAGACCACACACAAGCGCCCCAGCTTCACCAGCAATAAGCGATCCTGCAGCCATATCCCAAGGACTTAACCCACGCTCAAAATACACATCTAACGTGCCGTCAGCAACACTACATAAATCAATAGCAGCAGAACCCATACGACGAATGTCACGAACCTGCGGCAACACTGCACACAACACATCCGCCTGCATTGCCCGAACCCGTTCGTCATACCCGAACCCAGTGCCAGCTAAACACGCACCTAAACTGTGTGGTCGATTAACACGAATAGGTTCACCATTCTTTAACGCGCCAAGCCCCTTCCCAGCGACCCACCGTGTGCCGTCTGGTACACGAATCACACAGCCTGCCAGTTGAGTCCACTGCGTAGGGTTCGGCTCCCCCTGCACTACCGCTATAGACACGGAATATGCGGGAAGCCCGTAAAGATAGTTCACAGTTCCGTCGATAGGATCAATCACCCAGGTCAAACCTGACCGTGACGTAACGGCTTCGCTTTCTTCACCCAAAAATCCGTCATCTGGGCGTACATCAGCAAGACGCGCACGCAAAAGAGACTCAACGTCCTTGTCCATCTGTGTCACCACATCGGTAGGAGTCGATTTAGTTTCCAACACTGCGGCCTTAACCGGCTTATGCGAGAGGATGAAATCTCGGGCTTCTTCGGCCAGCAACTCACATATCTTCGCGAGTTCTGATACTAGTTCAAGTGGTGCCCTTGTACCTGGCTGGGGATTGTATGGTCGCATCCCTCAAGTGTGCCCTAATCCCCACCTACCCTCATGCGGGCACGCGGCACACCGAGCGGATTTCCACACGATAGGCGATTTTGAGGGGAAAATGAGGGTGTTGATCGTAAATGGAGGCGCACATGTCTAATCGATTCGCTGCCGACGCAAAGTTCGTCGGACTCAGTGAAGACGGCGAGCACCTCATCGTCGCGACCCCTGAAGGCACTCAGTACCGCTTACGCATTTCACCTATGCTGCGTGCGGCAGTACGCCTAGACCGCTCCGCTATGGAACATCATAAAAACGAACACGACAACGCCATGGCTCCTCGTGAAATTCAAGCACGCATACGTTCAGGAATGACGGCAGAAGAACTCGCCGACAAGTCCGGCATGCCACTTGAACATATTCAACGCTATGAACGCCCTGTCCTCGCCGAACGGTCTTTTATTGCAACAACAGCACAAAAAGTCACGTTAACTTCCGAACCAGATTCACCGACTCTCGGCAACATCGTGACAGACCGTCTAAGCGCACGTGACGTCAACGTTCTTGAATTACAGTGGGATGCTTTTAAAAGCGATGGACACGGGTGGATAGTCACCGTTTCATTCAACCTTGAAGGCGACGAACGCGTTGCACGATGGTCATACCGGCAATCTGAACGTGCCGTTCATGCTTTAGACGAAGACGCACGGTGGTTATCTGAAACCCGCATCATGGAAGACTCCATTCCGCGCCGTCACTTATCTGCTGTACGCAACGCAGTGTTCGATTTTGAAGCTATGCCACAGTCCTCGTCAATTCCTGTGGTCGATTCAGACCAAAGCGAAACCGAAGCACTTATAGAGCGCCTCAATAAAGCTCGCGGTACACGCAAGCCGGTGTCGCACACCCAAGAATTAAATCAAGTTTCGAATGTTTCTGTGCCACCAGTTTCAGACAACATTTATCCTTTTACTGCACGATCCGGTGACTCACCGTCATCTCATCATAGTGATGTGATCTACGATGTACCTGCAACTCCAGCGGAGTCTTCCACACGCACAGTTGCTTCATCGCCGTCGCCTCATAGTGCGGTTTCTGCGACTTCCCCTGTTAAGTCTGCAAGCCATGCGGACACGTCTGACGAGCAAACTGTGCAGCGCCGCCCACATACAGGCACTCACCGCACAGTCCGCTCCCCTATTCAGCCCGAGGAGCCTTCACAATGGGCTCCACGTGAAGAACCAGCTAAAGATCTTTTTGGGGCGCCTACGCCCGAAAATCAAGCGCCTAAGAAGCCTCGTGCTCGAGGACGCAGCCCCATGCCCACATGGGACGAGATTTTATTTGGTGCAAAGTTTGATTAGGCTCCGCTAGATCACGTGAACAATACCCGGAATTTCTACTTCTTCTCGGGTCAACGATCCATGAACACCCTTTAGATTTAAGGCCATGCGCGACATCTGAGTGCTGTCCACCAGTGTCGCACGGTCAGCCATTATAGCGACAAAATCTCCTAGCCACTGATGCACGTGTGGCTGCATGTCGCCATACAGCTGTGATTCTATGAGCTCGTCTTTAGTCAGCAGCACTGCACACGTATCAAGTTTTTCACGCCATATGGGATAGGCAGTTCGAGCTGCTTGCGGTGAATTAAAATACACCTGCACACACCGTGGCTCACCGGCCAAGGCTCGGGTTCCTCGTGCCATCTGATAGTCATCTGCGATATCGATACGTTGCTTAAAATCAACGTTCACCATGCCATGATCAGCAGTAATAATCAGGGTAACGCCCGGTTTTAATTGTGCTGCTAGTTCTCTAGCGATCCGGTCCACAACTCGCAGTTCATTTCGCCACTGGGCAGATCCGACACCAAAAATGTGTCCCGCTTTATCTAATTCACTCCAGTACGCATATGTGAACCCTGGCTGTTGTGCCGCTTTCAGAGTTGCTCTAACTGTCTCTGCGCTCGTTTCTGCAGCAACATAGTGTGTGCCACGCAAAGCTGCCTGGGTGAGCCCCGAGCCATCAAAACGAGACAGACCAACAGATGTTACGCGTTGTCCTGCATGAGCGAGTTCTTCAAAAAGCACCGGGTGCTTTTGGACTTTGTCTGGTGGCCCGATATCTTTCCACGAAACAAAGTTACCTACGACACCAGTGTGAGGGCTGAGAGCGCTATAACCGATAAGTCCAGTGACCCCACCACCTTGCCCAGTACCAACTAACCCCATAGAGGTAGCCGTTGTGGACGGAAAACCAGACATAGCCATTGTGTGCGCCTCATTTAGTTCCGTTAAAAACGGCGCATCTTTAGCAAATTCGTTGAGGTTATGTACACCTAAACCATCAACTAAAAGCAGACACACATTAGTGGTTTCAGTTAAACCCCACTCCTGCTTAAAGTGAAGGTTTTTCCCCTCGGCGTGACCGGTGTGATCGCGGGGGCCACCATAGCCACCCAACGCATCGCATATCGCGGGGGTTAACGTTGCCAAACTTTTGGTGTCATACGTTGGAGTAACAAAACCAAACGACGCATACTGTGTGGCAACAGCGGCAGGAAAATTAGGCATGACGCTACGGTTCACCGTGTCTTATTTCCGGTATGGGCTGAAAGCGTACGAGCAAAAACAAGAGCATCTTTAACTGCGCTATTTCCTTCTGCTTCTGCACTGATTCGAATCATCACGTCATCACTTGTTAAAGCACCCGAATAACCGTGGTCTGCTTCGCAATTAGGATCTGGGCATACAGCCGGTTCAAGATCCATTCGGGAGACGGCTCCCCAACCGATCGCTAACGTAAGTTCCACGGGGAGTTGACCTGGCACAAATTGTTCTGGCGAAGCAACAGCGTGTGTCAAAACCACTGATTTAATTGCGCTCAATGCAACAGATTCCGTTGTTGCTGCTGCTCGAGATTCTGCCTGCCCCGTATGTGACTCTCCTGCGTGGTCATCAACGTGAGCCACGACGAGACGTGTAGAAGTCAACGCAAGCACTGTGACATGTCGGCGCACTTCAGCGGTTGCAAAGGTTGTTTCAACATGCACCAAATGGCCGATAACGGGTTCGTCTGCGAGCGCGATATCAAGAACACTTGAAACAAACTGTGGATAGTAGCCCGATCGTTCAAGGGATGAGGCAAGGGCGACTGTTTGATCGGAAAGTTGCACGGTTCTAGTCTACGTGGATGTGTTCGTAGTGGACACATTCGCGTGTGTGTGATCCTGTGTTGTTCTGTTTCTGAGTGGCTGGTTTATTGCGGCAGGGTTCTGCGTAGTCCGTCTTTTCGGCGTGCTGGTGATATTTCGAGGCTGGCGCTGATGACTGCGACTGTGTCGTCGGCGACGATCACTGGATAGAGTTCGAGTGCTTTGATTTCTGGGTGGTTGTCTGAGAGTAGTGAGATTCGGGCGATGAGTTCTTCAAGCTTTTCTACGTCTGCTGCTGGTAGACCTTTATAGCCGAAGAGTTTTGGGGCGGCTCCTACGCTGCGCACCATTGTGTGGATGTCGCCTTGAGTGAGTGGTGGGATGGCGTAGCTTACGTCGTCGAGTAGGTCTACGGCGTCTCCTGACAGTCCAAAGGAGACGACTGGACCGTAGAGTGGGTCTTCTTGGGATCGGATGACGCAGGCGACTCCTGTGGCGGCCATGGCTTGGATGTCAAATCCTATGGTGAGTACGTCTTGATCGGTTCCGAGGTGCCGCGATAGTTCGGTAACCATGTCGGAGAAGTCTTCGACGAGTTCCGTACTGTTTGCGATGTTGAGGCGCACTCCCCCCAAGTCTGCTCGGTGGCGTAGGGATTCGGCAGAGCTTTTAACACGACCGGGTATCCGAGTTCTGCTGCCATGTTTTGTGCTTGTTCGACGGTGTGGACTCTGTATGAGGGCCACAGGTCAATGCCGTAGGCCTTGAGTATGTGTGCGGTTTCTTCTTGTGGGGTGAGTCCTGCGCCGACTGTTGCGATGAGTGCGGCTGCTTTGTGCCGGTCGATGTCGTCGAAGTGGACGCGTTGTCCGTGGTCTTCGGCTAACCATTGTGCATAGCCGACCACATTTTTTAATGCTCGTATTGCGTCTTCTGGGGTGGAATATGCTGGCACGGAGAGTGGGCCGTGTGGGCCTTGTACGGTGAAGGGTTCGGTTACGCCGTGGAGGCCATATACGCTGGCGATGGTTGGTCGTTGGGTGTTGGCGGCCATGGTAGCTATCGTGTGCGCTAGTTCTTTGGGGAACTCTCCGATGGTGGGCACATAAGCGAGGATTACGATGTCGCAGGCGTGCGGACCGTATACGGCGTCTAGGACTTGTTGGGTGTCGTTCGGGTTGTCTAATGACCGTAAAACGTGGATGTGTTCTGTGACTTCGAGGAGTGCCGAGTGGGCTGCTTCTGCAGCGATAGCTGCTAATGCTTCAGAGTTAGCGATGATGCCGACACGTTTGCCTTGAGGTAGTGGCTGCGTTTCAAAGAATTGAAGTGTGTCGACGAGTTCGTGGGTGTTTTGGGCGCGGATAACTCCAGACTGCTTCAACATTTGGTCGAGGGTTTTGCGTGGTGCGTGGGTTGGCGAAACGGCGTGCCCACGTGGCACAACATATCCTGTTTGACCTGCGCTGACGGCCACTATTGGTTTAATACGTGAGAGTCTTCGGGCGATACGCGAAAATTTTCTCGGGTTTCCAATCGACTCGAGGTACATGCCAACAGATGTTGAGCTTGTGTCTTCTTGCCAAAATTGCATGAGGTCGTTGCCAGAGATATCGGCTCGATTGCCAGAGGCAAGGAAGTTAGACACTCCAAGTTGTCGCCGTGTGACTGTTGACAAGAGTGTTACGGCGATTGCAGACGACTGGCAGAACAGTCCGATTCCGCCGTGTGGGGGCCGTTGTGGCACGAGTGACGCATTAAAGGGGTGCTGTGCTGTGTTTGAAAATAGCCCGTAAGCTTGCTGGACCAATAATTCTGATGCCAGCGGAGTGAGCCACGCGGATAACTTCGCGTTGTAACGCTAAACCTAATGTGCCGTTCTCTGCGAAACCTCCGGTAAGTAGCACCGCTGCGTGAACACCTAGCGGGGCAAGTTCCATTAACACCTGTGCGACTGCACTGTCGGGGATCGTTAAAACGGCAAGGTCAAATGATTGCCCTGTCGCTATTAAGTCTTCTAACGATGGGTAGTGGACAAAGTTGTCTGCTTGCTCTCCGCGGTCTTGGGCTTCACGAATAAACCCTGGCGGTAATCCAACAACATGCAGTTTTTCATCGCCTTTCACCCCGATCCCTGATGCGAGTGCGCCTGTGGCGAGCCTTATTTCTTCAGGGGTGGGTTCGTCGGTAAGCGAGCCAATCAACAATATTTTGTTAGGCGCATACAAGCGCTGCATAGAGCGGGCTTCTGCACGATATTCGCGTTGCGCCATAACATGCACTGATTGTTCAGTCGGGTCTAAATCAACGGTGACTGTAACGATGCCGTCATCAACGGTTTGGGCTTGCTGATATCCCGCCTCTTTAAAAACAGACAGCATTTTCCCGTTTTGCGGTAAAACTTCTGCATAAAACTTTCTGACTCCTACTTCACGCGCAGCAGCTGCAACGTGCTCTAACAGCACGGAACCTAAGCCTCGCCCTTGCAAGGTGTCGGAAATATTGAATGCAACTTCGGCTTCGTCAGGAGCAATGCGATCAAAACGCGCCACACCAACAATCGCTTCTGCAGCATGATGCCGTGTAAGCGTAGCGATAAGAGCGACGCGGTCGGTGTTATCTGTTTCGGTGAAACGTGACAGGTCTTTTTCAGATAAGCGTTCCATCGCAGAGAAAAACCGAAAATAAATAGACCGCTCTGACTGCGCTACATGAAAAGCTTGTAACGCGTCTTTGTCGCTGGGTCGTATGGGACGCACATGAACTGGAGTCCCATCACGCAACACCACATCCGCTTCCCAATGTTCTGGGTACGGCGCAGAATATGCAATATCATCTGATGACTGCTCTGTAGGCTGCATAACTCAAGGTTAATTGGATAAAGTTCCCACGAATAGATTTCCGCTTAAACACGCAACATGTCTTCAGGTTCCGCCGGTTATTGGCACACTTTTATGTGCCATGCCTGCGTCTGTCAGCCGATCCAAGTAAGATGACCACGGTTCACCCCCTGAGTACTACGCGACCATTACACTAAATGCATATCCGGTATTCCGATAGGAGCTACTTCGTTCATGGCACGTAAGCCTTCTCAACCCACCGTTGATGCTGAGGATTTCACTGAAAATATCGTCGACATTGACGTTACTGCCGAGATGGAATCATCGTTCCTAGAATATGCCTACTCGGTTATTTATGCCCGTGCCCTCCCCGACGCACGTGACGGTCTAAAACCTGTTCAACGCCGCATCCTCTACATGATGGCAGATATGGGTTTGCGTCCCGATCGAGGACACGTCAAATGTTCTCGTGTTGTTGGTGAGGTTATGGGAAAACTGCACCCGCACGGTGATGGCGCCATCTACGACGCACTCGTGCGTATGGCCCAACCTTTTAGTCTGCGCTTACCTCTTGTCGATGGGCATGGAAACTTTGGTTCCCTAGATGATGGTCCAGCAGCTCCGCGATACACCGAAGCGCGTCTCGCTACCTCCGCAATAGCTATGACCGCAGATCTAGATGAGGATGTTGTCGACTTCGTCCCCAACTACGACAACAAACTCAACCAGCCAGAAGTGCTTCCTGCAGCGATACCCAACCTTTTGGTGAACGGCGCTTCAGGTATCGCCGTCGGCATGGCAACAAACTTAGCACCGCACAACCTTGTTGAAGTCATTGCCGCAGCACGGCATTTACTTAAACACCCCAACGCATCACTCGACGAACTTATTCGCTTTGTGCCAGGCCCTGACCTGCCCACGGGCGGAAAAATTGTTGGTTTAGAAGGCATTAGAGACGCCTACAAGACAGGACGTGGCTCTTTCAAAACACGTGCAACCGCACGTATTGAAAACATCACTCCTCGACGAAAAGGCATCGTCATTACCGAATTGCCTTACCTTGTTGGGCCAGAAAAAATCATCGAAAAAATCAAAGACGGTGTACAAAACAAAAAACTTTCAGGAATCACTGCCGTCACGGATCTCACTGACCGCGCAAACGGCCTCAAACTTGTTATAGAAGTGAAAACAGGTTTCAACCCTGAAGCCGTTTTAGAGACCCTCTACAAGCACACCCCACTCGAAGACTCTTTCGGCATAAACAACGTTGCGCTGGTGAACGGGCAACCTAAAACGTTGGGCTTAAAAGAGATGCTCAGCGTGTGGGTTGACCACCGCATCACTGTAGTGAGACGACGCAGTGCCTTCCGGCTACGTAAACGCGAAGAGCGCAAGCACCTCGTAGAAGGCCTATTGCTGGCCATTGTCGACATAGACGAAGTCATTCAAGTTATACGCTCGTCTGAAGACTCAGAAACAGCACGTGCTCGACTCATGCAGGTCTTTGACCTGACTCAAGTACAAGCCGAATACATACTTGAACTTCGCCTTCGTCGTCTTACTAAATTCTCACGACTAGAACTAGAAAAAGAAAACGAACAACTCGCATTAGAGATCGCCGAACTTCAAGAAATCTTGGCGAACGAGTCAATCTTGAAAAAACTAGTTGGCACGGAAATGGCCCGCGTTGCCAAAACATATGGCACCCCACGACGCACCGTTTTGCTTGATTCTGCGGGTAGTCATGCCACTTCTTCTGCTCTGAGCGCTTCTACACCTACAAGCGCTCAATCGACTAGTGCCGCTACCCCACTTGAAATCCAAGATACGCCTTGCTGGGTCATGCTCACCACAACAGGTTTAATTGCCCGCAGCGACGACGAAACACAGCCGGTTAAAGACGAGTCTCGTCATGCGCACGATGTGCTGCGTTCCATCCTGCCTAGTTCTGCTCGGGCCGACATTGGAGTTATCACCAATAGGGGCCGCCTCATCAAAGTTTCAGTCCTTGAGCTTCCTTCCATTCCCCCAACTCAAGGCACCCCCTCACTGTCAGGTGGAGTGCCTGTTACTGAACTGGTAACACTCGAAAAGGATGAAACTGTTGTCGGGTTAGCTTCCTTAACGGCAGACGCAGCACCGCTCACTCTCGGAACACGCCTTGGTGTTGTAAAACGTGTCATGCAAGGAGACTTTGCCAAATCTGACGAGTGGGAAGTCATTAACCTCAAAGACGGCGACGAAGTTGTTGGTGTGTCGTCATCACAAGACGGCGACGACCTCATCTTCCTTACTTCAGATGCATCACTGCTTCGTTTTGCCGCACAAAGTGTGCGCCCACAAGGACGCGCAGCTGGCGGTATGGCTGGAATTAAATTGAGCGCCGGCAGCCACGTCATTTTCTTTAACGTGGTCCGCTCTGATGCAGATGCCGTCGTCGTATCTGTGGCAGGTAACGCATCCACGTTGAGTGGAACAGATTCAGGCTCAGCAAAGGTATCGCCTTTGGATGTCTTCCCATCAAAGGGGCGTGCAACAGGTGGTGTACGAGCCCAACGGTTCTTGAAGGGCGAAGACCTGTTGACCCACGGATGGGTTGGTGTGGGGCCTGCTCATGCGTGTTCTCTAGCAGGACAGCCTGTACCGCTGCCAGAACTCGATGTTCGTCGTGATGGATCAGGATCCGCGTTAACTACGCCGATCGGCTGGATCGGATAACCTCACACGGCAGCGAGGGCCACCACGAATATGATCGTGGTGGCCCTCGCAGGTTCTTGCCTTGGTCAATTACAAAGTTTAAAACTCAAGACTAAACATGCGTGAACTTGTCGATTCTTCAAATCCTAGATTCGTGTACATGCCAAAAGCACCTGAAGGATTCTCAGAGTCCACATCCAATTCAGCATATTCGATGTTGTCTTCCTGCAGCTTACGCATGACAGCGGTAATAAGCGCTAACGCGATTTTTTGGCCACGATAGTCGCGTCGCACTCCAAGCGTTTCTATATAGCCGCTTGTATGACCCGAGTTTTCCCAGTCTTGCTCATATTTACTCGTCAGTACATAACCTGCAACGACCGGCTCCTCAGCATTCAACGAGACCACATGGTCAAGCACAACGAAGCTCCACTCAGGCATAAGCATTGATCGGCCTTGCACCCACGATTCCATCGTTTGAGGTTGAGATCCCCAATGGTCGCGGAAAGCATCGTTGTGAGCGAGCCGTACAGCGTTATCTAACGCAAAATTAAACGGAATAAGCGTCAAATGTTCGGCTAGAGTCACGTTGTGCACGTCATGGGACAGGTCTCGCTTTAAAGACTTATAAAACCGGCGCGCTTTATAGCCTGCTTCTTCAAACAAGTGCCAGTGTTGCCGAGCGTTATCTTCTAGATAAGTTGCGATACGACCTGGCAACGATGAACCAGACTCACGAAGCATGTTCTTGCCTCGAGCAGTCAACCATGTCACTAACGCATGTCCTATGCCAACTTCACGAGCCTCAGGATGCACTCCGCCATCAAGGAAAACCCTTGTTAAAGTTTCGTCGCCAGGCAGAATCTGCAAAACGCCAAAAGCAAGAAATTTGCCATGCGCGTCAATGGCAACAAGTGAATCCGTGTCGAAGTGCTTCCACTCCCCGTCGAACAATTCTTGTGTCTCTTCAAGCGAAGTGCGATAAGGCTTATCGTCGGCTTCTTCAATTGTGACAATAAGTTCAAACAATTGTGCAGCGTCAGAGGGTCGTAAAGGTCGCCACACTAAACCCAAATCTGTGGGTAGTTGCGGCAGCTCTTGTTCATCTATACGTTGCGAGAGGGGCTTTAAAGTATCTGGAGGCTCCATAATTCCACTCTAAACACGAAAATCGTGTTCAGAGTGGATACCTTGCCGCACACTTAAAAAATCGCTCACAAGATATGCGATTTACGCGTCGATACGCGACCTATCTAGGTCGGCTGCACCCGCAACAATAAATTCTTTACGTGGTGCAACATTTGATCCCATGAGAAGTTCAAATACGCGTTCGGCTTCTTCAGCATGCTGTGCTGTTACACGACGTAGAGTTCGATGCCGCGGGTCCATGGTGGTTTCCGCAAGCTGATCAGCGTCCATCTCTCCAAGGCCTTTATAACGCTGAATATCTTCTTTGTAGCGTTTCCCTGAACGTTTTAGTTGCGCAATAGTTTTGTTGAGTTCAGCCTCAGAATACGTGTAAATATATTGGTTTTTACGCGACCGTGTACCAATTACTTCAAGACGATGCAGCGGTGGAACAGCCGCATATACGCGTCCTTCGTCAATCATTGGTCGCATGTACCTGAAGAACAAGGTGAGCAACAATGTTCGAATGTGTGCGCCGTCAACGTCAGCGTCAGTCATGAGCACGATTTTTCCGTAACGTGCAGCGTTCACGTCAAAGGAACGTCCTGATCCTGCACCTAACACTTGAATAATTGCCGCACATTCTGCGTTTCGCAGCATGTCAGAAACTGAAGCTTTTTGAACGTTTAGGATTTTTCCTCGGATAGGTAGCAACGCTTGGAAGTCAGAGCTCCGCGCTAATTTGGCTGTACCTAACGCGGAGTCTCCCTCAACGATAAAGAGCTCCGACTTTTCTACATCGTTCGTTCGACAATCAGCCAGTTTTGCAGGCAACGACGACGTTTCTAATGCGTTTTTACGTCGTGAAATTTCTTTTTGCTTACGCGCAGAAACACGTGCCCGCATTTCCGCAACGATCTTCTCTAAAAGAAGCGCCGTTTGGGTTTTGTCATCTCGCTTTGGTGACGCGAACAGTTCTTTAAGCTGCTGTTCAAGAACTTTTGCAACGATGGCGCGTACCGGTGCTGTTCCTAGCACCTCTTTCGTTTGGCCCTCAAATTGCGGTTCGGCTAACCGAACAGTCAGCACAGCAGTCAATCCAGCAAGTACGTCATCTTTTTCGATGCGTTCTGCACCATCTTTTGCCGTAATTTTTAATTTACGTGCATTCTGCTCGATGGCCTTTCGTAAAAACTTCAGAAGACCAGTTTCGAACCCGCTTAAGTGGCTTCCGCCCTTAGGCGTAGAAATAATATTGACGAAGCTACGAACCGTCGTGTCATACCCGTTACCCCATCGCAAGGCGATATCGACTTCACAGTTGCGTTCAACTTCTTGACTGACAAGGTGTCCTTTACCGTCCAACACCGGAACAGTTTCTTTAAATGTGCCTGATCCTTCTAGATGCCACGTTGATGTTAGAGGAACATCTGGGGCAAGGAACTCAACGAAGTCAACGGAACCACCCGTGTGTACAAAAGTTTCTTCATGTGGCCCATCTTCACCTGGAGTTCCAGCTAAGCCGCGTTCGTCACGAACCGTTATTTCTAAGCCGGGAACTAAGAAGGTGGTTTGTCGCACACGGGTGACAAGCTCCTCATAAGAGAACACCGCAGAAGCAGGGAAAACTTGCTTATCAGCCCAATAACGTACACGCGTGCCAGTAACTCCGCGCTTTGCTTTACCAACAACAGCGAGTACCGACTGATCAATAAACGGCTCAAAAGCAGACTCGGGTGTCGGACGATCGTTTTTGTCTTTAAACACGCCCGGTTCGCCTCGCCTAAATGACATGGCATGAACCTTTGAAGCGCGTGTTACCGCCACATCAAGACGTGAAGAAAGCGCGTTCACCACAGAAGCACCTACACCGTGCAGACCTCCAGATGCGGTATACGAACCCCCGCCAAACTTTCCACCAGCGTGTAATTTTGTGTACACAACTTCAACACCCGTAAGACCTGTTTTGGGTTCGATATCGACGGGGATACCACGCCCGTTATCTTCAACAGCAACAGAAGAATCAGCATACAAAGTGACCGCTATGCGGGTACAAAAACCTGCTAAGGCTTCATCTACTGAGTTATCAATAATTTCCCACAGACAGTGCATAAGACCGCGAGAGTCTGTAGAACCGATATACATGCCGGGACGTTTACGAACAGCTTCCAAACCTTCAAGGACAGAAAGATGGCGTGCAGAGTAATTGGATTCGCTGGTACTAGTGGTCACAGTCAGATATCTTATCTACAGCGACTGACAGATTCGTGGATCTGATGCCAATTTGCATGAAAGATTACGTAATGTGATCTCATGCATCTCTCTACGCCAGTGGCGAACCAGAGGGGTTAGCGGAACATTTTTTGCGCATTCAATGGTTTGATATTTACATGACCGAAACTTCACACGCAGCCACGAACGCAACGTTGACTACAGCGGACCGTTGTGACCGTTGCGGAGCTCAAGCCTATGTACGTGTAGTTCTTGCACAAGGTGAATTACTTTTCTGCGCACACCACGCACGCGCACACGCAGATAAATTCAACCAAGTTGCCGCAGAAGTACACGACGAAACTGACCGCCTTTTTGCCGAGCACGGCTCAGGAGCAAAGGCCGCCGTCTAACTCGCACACAAACCTACAGGAGAGGGGCGCCCGCACATGCGGGCGCCCCTCTCCTGCGTTACAAGCAGGTGCAGGCAACCAATCACTGCACAAAAAAGTGGGGTGGTGCAGAAAAAATTCTGCACCACCCCACAGTTATGTTTAGTCTAAGTAGTCACGCAAAACCTGTGAACGACTCGGGTGACGAAGCTTGGACATCGTCTTCGACTCAATTTGACGGATACGTTCACGAGTAACGCCGTAAACTTTTCCGATCTCGTCGAGTGTCTTTGGCTGTCCATCGGTCAAACCAAAGCGCATAGAGACAACGCCTGCTTCGCGCTCTGACAAAGTGTCCAGTACTTGATGTAGTTGTTCTTGCAAAAGCGTGAACGAAACAGCATCGGCTGGAACAACAGCTTCAGAGTCCTCGATCAGGTCACCAAACTCCGAGTCTCCGTCTTCACCCAGTGGGGTGTGCAACGAAATTGGCTCACGTCCATACTTTTGAACTTCAACAACCTTCTCAGGTGTCATGTCGAGTTCTTTAGCAAGCTCTTCAGGGGTAGGTTCACGACCCAAGTCCTGCAACATTTGACGCTGTACACGTGCCAACTTGTTGATAACTTCAACCATGTGCACAGGAATACGGATAGTACGTGCCTGGTCAGCCATCGCACGGGTGATTGCCTGACGAATCCACCAAGTAGCGTAGGTTGAGAACTTGTATCCCTTGGTGTAGTCGAACTTCTCTACCGCACGGATAAGACCAAGGTTTCCCTCTTGGATGAGGTCCAAGAACAGCATTCCACGTCCCGTGTAACGCTTTGCCAGCGACACCACCAAACGCAGGTTAGCTTCAAGCAAGTGATTCTTTGCACGACGTCCGTCGTGTGCGATCCACTTCAATTCACGCTCGTATTTGCGTTCAAACTCTTGACCAGAGTTCAACTGTTCTTCTGCAAACAAACCAGCTTCAATACGCTTAGCTAATTCGACTTCTTGCTCCGCGTTCAGCAGCGCAACTTTACCAATTTGCTTGAGGTAGTCCTTAACTGGGTCTGCGGTAGCACCAGCAGTAACAACTTGCTGTGCAGGAGCGTCGTCGTCATCAGCGTCAGAGTAAACGAATCCAGCAGATTCTTCTGGTTCTTCTGCTTCAGGCTTCTTTTTAGCGTCAGTTGCAGCGCCTTCACCTGATTCAGCGTCATCCTCGATATCGTCGTCTACGGCAATATCTTCGACAGCCTCGTCATCAAAATCGTCGTCTTTCTTTTTACGACCACGTTTTGCTGGTTTAGCGGCAGGAGTTGCATCTTTCTTTGCTGCTCGTTTAGCAGGCTTTGTAGCAGTACCGTCGTCCTCTGCATCAGAGTCGGCTGCTTTTTTCGAAGATGCTTTAGTAGAAGCCTTTTTAGTTGCGCGCGCAGTTGCACTCGTCGAACGCGACGAAGTTGCTGCAGCAACCTTCGAAGCATTTGGCGACATTTCCACCTCTACGCCAGCAAGGACCAGTGCTTTAAACACAGCCTTCAAGCGTTTGGGGTCGCTAATTTCTGCTTGCTCGCAGGCAACACGAAAGACCTCCGCATCAACTTTCCCAGTGGCAGCGCCAGCTTGCAGGAGAGCTTCCATAGAAGGGTGTTCAAATTCGCGTGGTAGTGCGTTTTTCGTCGAGGTGAGCGCCACGAAAGACCTTTCGGCATTTTGGACAGGCGATTTCTGGACCACACAGGAAAGCATGGCCCGCAAACCTATATTGTACTTGGTGTTGCAAATTCAAGACGCATTTTTCGCCTTAAATTCGTGTTTTGTGTCTGAAGTAATGTCACACGAGTGTATTTTGTGATCACATTAACTGCCACAGCAAACGCTGTATCATCATTGCTTTCAACCCCTACTCGTCACGTTTTATTCCCTAATGGGTTGCAGATCTTTCCGTCTTTACTGCCAGCACAGGACACGGACTATCAAGCAAAATACGTTGCGCATTTGAGCCCAAAATCAATTTTCCAACTGGTGAACGACGCCTCAGCCCAATAACAATCAGTTCGGCGCTGGTTTCCTCCGCAACAGCAATCAGGTCTTCTGCAACGTCATGACGTTCAGACATGATACGAACATCTAAGGCGACACCACTGTCTTGGGCTTCCGCTTGGATGCGAGCCAAGTCTTCGTCCCGTTGCGTTAAGGCTTCAGGGGCCTGCTTTGCAGATTTTTCACTCACGACAACCGTGACCGCAATTTTTCTACGAATAGCTTCTTCTAGCGCGCTAGTAACGCCCTGACGACCTTCACGTGTTGCCAAGTAACCCACGACGATCATTGCAAACCCTTCTCGTAACCCACCGTCCCTCTACCTTAACCTTTCACAAACAAATACTTACTGGGACAATCGTCTGCGCAATCGTGTGTCACAAAAATTATGGCAAGCCAACACGCAACTGTTGGCGCTGCCACCCCGACGGCAACCCACTATTAATGACCGCAGCCACCTTCACGGCCAAACCGTACGAGGCATCTACAGTTAATGCGGCATCCGCGTATGCACGAGCCACTACTGCGTTCCCACGCCACCACTCCAGTAACGCGATAAGGGCATGCGGCGCCACTTGGCCATGTGATTCAGCATCAGAAATAACTGTTTTTAACAACTCAACAGCCGCATTAAGAACAACCGCATCAGGCTTTTCTGCACGCCTCACATCAATTATTTTTGCAATAGCGTCTTCCGCGATTTCGTCATAAACAGAACGTTTATCTGCAGATGTCTCTGATACTTCTTGATACGACTCAGATGGTTTAAACATGAAAAAATGCGCAATAAATGTCCGCGCTGCACTCATACCCAAAGAGGTAACACTAATGATCATCGCATCGCGCACAACATGATCTTCTAAAGCCGCAGCCAGCTTTCCTGTACTAAGCGAAGTTGCCCTGTACCTAGAGCTTTCTTCTTCATGTACTGCACGAGACGCTTTACTTTCGCAACGATCAGGTAGCTGTTTTTCCCCGTAAGCGGCAAGCAAATCATCCCATTCTGCAATTCGCGCTAGACGCCACGCCATTATTCGATGTGAGACAGCACTACGTGCACGAACCTGAACGTGTCGTTGATAGGTCTGAGCATGTACAGCGCGTCGTTGCTCCTCAGATTTTTCAATAACTGCGAGCGCTTCGCGGCTAGGAAGCACCTGTCGTCCGTCGTACACCATGTGTGCGCTGATATGTGTTGTGTGCAGCAAGTCGCGCGGTTCCCAATGCAGTGGGCAAGGCTCGGGATGTTGTTCTGAGCAGTGTGGCCAGTGCGTGTATGCGTTGGGTGAGATTACCCAGCGTTCTATGATGTCGAGTTTCCCTTGGACGGCCTTGTCCACTGCGTTGAACGTGTGCTGTAACTTTTTTACTGCTTCGTTTTGTGTGCTCTCGTCAAGATAGCAGGCCACAAAAATGGCTGTCGCACCGTCTTTTACGCATCGATCAATGAGCGTGTCGGAAACAGTAGAGTGTGGGGAGTATGCGTCTTCTATGTCGACTCTAGCGATCATTCCGACCTGGCGGGTTTGACCTCTCAAGCTCACCACAACCACACTATTGGACGGTTGAAAGCCAAGTTGATAAGGGATGAGCGACAAGATTTCTCGGGCGTGTTTTACTTTGAGTACAGGTGTCATGACATGAGGAAACCAATACCGCGTTTTTCGTATGTGAAGTTAGAAATTTTTGCTCGTGATCTGGTGGATAACTTCCCTACTTAAACACTGTTGATATCTGTGATCGGTGCCATGAGAGAGCGTCAAAGAATAATCTGCTGTTCAGCGTAGGATTGTCAGACCAACACAAACCTAGGATTCGATTCATGTCTGCCTTTGCTGCTCCGTTATCTTCAATTCCTCCCCCTTCAGATGATTCCGCTTTGCTTGTCGATGTTGAAGGGATGCGCAGTGGTGTCGCTCGTCGATTAGACACGCTGTTGACACAACAAAAAGCGCAACTTACTCAGTTGGGTGCAGATGCTGAACTCCTTACTGATGCGTGGCGGGTCTTGCTTTCTGGTGGGAAACGGTTACGCGCAGCGTTTGCGTATTGGAGTTATCGAGCGCATCAACGCACGGATGAAAAAGATCTGACTCAGGCTCAACAAGATGCGCTCTACCAGGTTGGTTCTGCTCTTGAACTGTTTCAAGCAGCAGCGCTCTTTCACGACGATGTTATGGATCGCTCCGATACGCGTCGTGGAGCGCCAACAGCCCATATAGCTTTTGAAGCTGAGCATCGTCGGCTCGGTTATGTTGGTGAAGGCTCACAGTATGGTGTTTCTACCGCCATTTTGCTGGGAGATTTGAGTCTTGTTGCGAGTGAAACAGAATTCAGGAACGCAACACGTCATTTCTCTGGGCCGGGCATCGACACCGCTTTAAGCTTTTTCGATGACATGCGCACAACAGTTACTGTTGGCCAGTTCTTGGATGTGCATGCTCAAGTTTTGCCGTGGACTATGGATTTTGAGGCTGCACGGGAACGCGCATTCAATATTATTCGCACGAAAACTTCAAGCTATTCCGTCATGTATCCGCTTTTGATCGGGGCCGCTCTTGCGGGGGCTGACGAGGCGGCGCTTACTCGGATTAAAAATTTCGGTACGCCCATTGGTATCGCCTACCAGCTCTTAGATGATCTCCTTGGTGTTTTTGGGGACCCTCAGGCAACGGGAAAACCGGCTGGTGACGATTTACGCGAAGGAAAGCGAACCGTGTTGGTTATTGAGGCGCTTTCTCGGATGTCCCCGGCAGATAGAGAAACTCTGCAGTCTGCTCTTGGACGATCTGATTTAACTGATGCTGACATTCAGCTTCTGCGCCAGCTCATTACTGACAGTGGGGCTGTAGATTCTGTGCGCGCTCACGTAGCGCACTTATCGATTGAAGGTCTCTCACACCTCGATGAGTCTGCACTCAACCCTGTGGGCTACAGCATGTTGAAACGTCTTGCTGAATACGCTTTACACAGAGAGAACTAGAAGACGACTGTGGCCCGTACAGACTCCTGTACGGGCCACACACGTGTTATAGCAGGTGTTGCGCGGCGCGGCGCACAGCGCTTCTGTTTCCTACAAGCAATGCGTCTAACGGTCTCTCCCCCAACGATTCCTCAACAGAGAAAAGCCAGTGCAAGACCTCTGCGTCACTCAACTGCATATCTTTAAGTTGAATGATTGTGCCTCGCAGTGAAGGCAAGATGATGAGTTTTCCACTTCCGTCATCTTTTTGTGCATCTGCAGGATTTGCAAGGTGTGCAGGGATCAAAAAGGCAGCTGGAACGCACAGCACTTTCGGCTGTCCTCGTTTAACGCCAAGGATGCGCTGGTCGGCGAGCGCTGAACGCACACTTTTCACTTCGGTGCCAAGGCGTTCAGCGAATTCTGGTTGCGTCAGCCATTCGTCTACTAGGGTTTCGAGACGTTCTGCAACGTTTTCTTGTTGTACATTCACATCTCCAACTCTACCGCCCTTGCTCTTGTGCGTTGGCGCGTTTTCTTGAGCCTAAGATGTGCCTATCTGTACATGTTTTTGTACATATAGATGAAGCTCCAATAATTTTCTGTTCGCTCATCTACAATTGACCGCGTGGGAGTAACAGTAAACGACGCGCTTGTTGGCCAGCTTATTGACGGCAGATACCTCGTGCAGGAACGTATTGCGCGCGGTGGGATGGCCACTGTCTATAAGGCTCTTGATAAGCGGCTTGATCGTACTGTGGCGTTAAAGGTGATGCACCCGCATTTGGCTGAAGGTGCAAGTGGACAAAACTTTGTGGATCGCTTTCAGCGTGAAGCACGTTCAGCTGCGCGTTTGACGCATCCAGGTCTCGTCGCCGTATATGATCAGGGCCTCGACGGAGAGATGAGTTACCTCACGTTGGAATTTGTGGAGGGAACAGATCTGCGTAAAGCATTAGAGAAAAACGGGACGTTTAGTGTTGGTGAAGCTTTGGCTATCGCCGACGATATTCTCGATGCTTTAGCGCTTGCCCACAATAACCAGCTTGTGCACCGGGATATTAAACCGGAAAACATTCTGATCAGCACTGAGAACGAAGTAAAGATCACTGATTTTGGTCTTGCTCGGGCAGTCACTGAAGTGACGTCAACAACCACGGGAACGATTTTAGGGACGGTAGCGTATTTGGCTCCTGAACTTGTTTCCACTGGGGCATGTGATACACGTTCTGACGTGTATGCCGTAGGAATCATGTTGTACGAGATGCTTACTGGCCGTCAGCCGTTTGTGGGCGAGTCACCCATTAACGTTGCTTTTCAACACGTCAACCACGACGTTCCATCGCTTTCGCACAGTATCCCGTGGGTGCCAAACACTCTTGACGTGCTAGTAAAGCAATTTACTGCGCGTATCCCAGATGAACGTCCTGTCAACGCTGCGGCAGCGCTCGCTTTGCTTCGTTCGGTGCAGGACGATCTCTCAGCTGACGTATTAGCGCAACGTGTTGCTCGCCCGTTAGGTCGCCCTGGCGTGCTTGTTGATGAGGACGCAACTACTGAACATCCTATTGTGCGAGTGTCGGAACACGACTCTCCTTTTGAGCTAAATAATGCGGTCTTAACCGAAGCGGCGGCAGGAACCTCTCCGCACGAGTCAGATTCTGAGTCGCATCATTTTTCTTCACAGCCGCATCCCACAGTTGCGCTGTCTGCAACTCAAAGCGAAACACTTTCTTTTACTGTTCCTACGCCTACGTCTCCTCAAGAAGATGAAGCCGCTGTGCCTTCTGCTTCAGTAGCGAAAAAACCAAAGAAGCGTCGCCGTGCCTTGTGGCTTGTCATGCTTGTGGTGCTGTTAGGTGGCGCAGGTTATGGCGGTTACTACTGGTGGAATGCGATCGGGCCGGGCGCATATATGGTTGTTCCCGCTGATATTTCGGGAGTGTCAGAAGCCGACGCCCTTAAACAATTTGACTCTCTTCCTTTACGCGCTGTTGTCACAGAGTCCTTCAGCGACAACATCCCTGAAGGGGAAATTATCTCAGCGGATCCAAGCAGCGGCGAACGCATAAAGAAACACTCGACGGTATCTCTTGTTGTGTCACTAGGCATTGAAGAGCATGCTGTCCCTAAAGATATGACCGGAAAAACTTTTAATGAGGTTTCTGCCGCGCTTGAGGGTGTGGGCTTTAGTAACATTGTCCCCGACTTAAAATTCGATACAAAAATTAAAAAGAACACCGTCATGAAAATGTCTGTGAAAGAGGGCGCTATGCTTCCTCACAACACAGAAATTGTGGTGACTGTATCGAACGGTCCAGAACCAATTACGGTGCCACAAATTAGTGGTGAAACAAAAGCCTCGGCAGAAAAAATTCTTGCCACATACGAATTGCAGCCGAAATATACGGAGCAGTATTCGAATTCGGTTGCAAAAGGAAAAGTAATCTCTCAAGATCCTAAGCAAGGGACACCCGGATACCGTGGCGACAAGGTGTCTGTTTCTGTTTCGCTTGGCCCAGAGCTGGTGACGGTTCCTGCCGTTGAAGGAATGTCCTCCGAAGAAGCTACTCAAACATTAAAAGATTCAGGCTTCAAAGTGGAGGTCAACAAGTACCTTGACGGCTTCTTTGACAGGGTACGATTCCAAGACGTGAAAGCTGGAACTAAAGCACCCAAAGGATCAACCATCACCTTAACGATCTTCTAAACGATGAAGGGGGGCACGCACATGTTGATGTGCGTGCCCCCCTTCATTGTTGAGGCTTATCGGTTTGACCGAAATTCTTGCAGCATCTCTGCTACTTGGAAAGCCATTTCTAACGATTGTTGGTGATTCAAGCGTGGATCGACAAGGGTTTCGTAGCGCTTCGCTAGCCCTTCGTCGGAGATCTCTTCTGAACCGCCGAGGACTTCGGTCACGTCGTCACCGGTAAGTTCTACATGCAGTCCACCTGGTACAGAACCAACCGCGGAATGGACTTCGAAGAATCCACGTACTTCGTCAAGCACATCGTCAAAGCGGCGAGTTTTATATCCGGTCGCTGAGGTAATAGTGTTTCCGTGCATCGGGTCGGTCACCCAGGTGACGGGGCTTCCTTCTCGGTGAATTTTTTCCACAATGTTAGGTAAAACTGTGCGAATGTTCGCTGTTCCCATGCGGGTAATAAACGTTAAACGTCCCTCTACGCCTTCTGGGTTCAGTTTTTCTTGCAAACGTAACGCATCATCTGGTGAGGTCGTTGGGCCCAGCTTCACACCTATCGGATTTGAAACTCGCGATAAGAAATCAACGTGAGCTCCATCGATTTTTCTGGTTCGTTCACCAATCCACAAGAAGTGGCCTGAAGAATCGTATGGCGTTCCAGAAATAGGGTTCATACGAACCATGGCACGCTCATAGTCAAGGAGTAACGCTTCGTGCGAAACAAAAAACTCTACTGTTCGTAATTGATCAAAGTCTGCACCGCACGCATCCATGAAGCGGATGGCCCGATCAATTTCTACCGCAGTAGATTCATACCGTTTGTAGGCAGGGTTTTCCATAAACCCTTTATTCCATTCATGAACTTGCCTCAAGTCTGCATATCCACCCGTGGTGAATGCACGGACTATGTTCGCGGTTGCGGCCGCAATGCTGTACCCCTGGAATAAACGGTCTGGGTTTGGGGTGCGGGCTTGTTCAGTAAACGCAAATTCGTTGACCATATCGCCTCGGTACACGGGCAGTGTGACACCATCACGTGTTTCTTCAGCCGAGGAACGAGGTTTTGCATATTGCCCAGCCATACGGCCCATTTTCACAATGGGCATGCTAGCGCCGTGGGTGAGGACAACCGCCATCTGCAATATGGTGCGCATTTTGTTGCGGATGCGATCTGCGTGCGCTTCCGCAAATGTTTCTGCGCAGTCTCCACCCTGCAACAAAAACGCCTCCCCGCGTCCGGCTGCTGCCAGACGCTGGGTGAGGGTTTCTGTTTCCTGCGGAATGACGAGGGGGGCTACTTTGCCGAGCAGGTCAACCGTATCTGCAAGTTTTTTAGCATCAGGCCACGTAGGCTGCTGGTCTGCTTGCAGGTTTCTAAAGTTATCTAGCCCAGCAAGTTGGGCCTCGTCATTCACAGATGTCATGTCAGGCAGTGACCTTAGGCTGTCCAATTCCTGCAAGCAGTTCGTCAAACCATTCTTGGTTTACGTCGAATGGCTTTCCACCTGCAATGCGTGGGAATTCAATGGCGCGAAGAACATCGTTGCGTTCTTCGTCGTGTCCGATAACGCCGGACTCACCACGTAGTGCGCATTCCACAGCGAGGTCTGTCATCGATTTGATGAGACGGAGGTCTTCTGCGTTTGCTGCTGCTGCACGTGAGTAGTAGCCAGACTTTTGCACCATAACCTTTTCAGCACCAAGCTTTTCAGCGAATTGCTGAGCAAACCACTGGCCAGGGTTGATGGTGTCTAGCTTGACGTGCCCAAATGGGTCGCGTTGCACTTCTTGTCCAGCTGCTTCAAGCTGTTCAACGATTTCGTGCATGCCGGCACCTTCTGACAAGAAGATGTTGACGTTGCCTTTGTCGTCCATGATCGTCTTGAGACGAGCTGCTTCAGCGTCGATGTCAATCTTGAGTTCTGGGATGAACACTGCATCTACGTCCCAGCGTTCGCGAGTCAAGCCGAGCTCTGGAGCCCACTCTAGTGTGCTGAGGTGCTTACGGTATTCAGCTGCTGCAGCAGCGGTGAGCCATCCGCAGTGACGTCCCATAACTTCATGCACGATGAGCATGCGTGGGCCTGAACGGTGTTCACCAATAACGTTGAAAGCGAAGTGCGCTGCTTCTTCTGCAGCGGTCCATGCACCCAATGATTGACGGATTGGCACTACGTCGTTGTCGATGGTCTTTGGCAAACCAACAACGGTCAAACCGTAGTCGTTATCGGCCAAGTATGCTGCAAGGTCAGCAGCAGTGGTGTTGGTGTCGTCTCCACCAATGGTGTGCAGTACGTCAACACCATCTGTTTTCAGTTGCTCAGCTGCAACGGTAAGTGGGTTCTCGCCTTCTTTGACGAGACCACGCTTGACGCAGTCAGCAGCGTTGGTGAGTTTGACACGGGAGTTTCCGATTGGGGAACCACCAAAGCGGTGCAAGACACCAGCTTTTTACGAGCTTCAGGAGTGACAACAATCTTGTTGCCAGTGAGAAGACCGTGGTAGCCGTACTGGTAGGCGATGATCTCAACATCAGGCGCAATCTCTGTGTAGCGCTCGATAAGCCCACCTACAGCGGACGAAAGACAAGGGGCGAAACCGCCTGCGGTGAGCAGTGCGACGCGACGGACCGTCATCCTTACAACCTCTTCCTCTAGTCGTCGGGTTTCGACGACATTTTCTGTGTGCCTTACTTCAGCGGCCTTCTGCCGCACGTACGTCCTATTACGTGAAGTACGTCGAAGTGTGGTGTACTACCGCATCATGTGATGAGGCATGAACTGCAATCCAGAACCTAGTTTACGTTGGTTTCGCTTTCTTCTTGTGGGGGTTCCGGGGCTTGAACTTGCGGCACCGGACGACCACCAGGAGCAGCGGCTCCCTTGGGTTCTGAATCTTTTGGCACACCTGCTGCAATACGCGCCTTTGCTGTTGCAGCGTAGATGTCAACATATTCTTGACCAGAAATACTCATCAGGGAATACATGATTTCGTCGGTTACAGAACGCAGAATGAAACGATCGGATTCCATTCCTTGATACCGAGAAAAATCTAGTGGTTCACCAATGACAACACCCAACCGCATTATTTTCGGAATTTTCTTCCCTATTGGTTGTGCTTTGTCTGTTCCGACCATAGCTACCGGAATAACTGGTGCTCCAGATTCCAAGGCGAGTCGTGCAACACCAGTTTTCCCACGGTACAGTCGTCCGTCTGGTGAGCGGGTACCTTCTGGGTATATCCCAAAAAGGCCGCCTTCTTCTAGTCTTCTTAAACCTGTTCGTAATGCGGCTTCGCTGGCTTTTCCGCCCGAACGATCTACCGGAATTGTTCCTACTCCACGCATAAAGCCTGCAGTGATGCGACCCTTTAAGCCTTTTCCAGTGAAGTATTCGGATTTACCAATAAAAACGATTTCGCGATCAATAACAAGTGGCAAGACAAACGAATCAATCACTGCAAGGTGGTTACTTGCAATGATCGCTGGTCCGTCTTCTGGGATGTTCTCAAGCCCTTTGACCCACGGGCGGAACATGAGTTTGAGGATCGGGCCTACGAACACTCGTTTCATCAACCAGTAAAACAAACGGCCTCCTCAGACGCGTGGGGTATCCAGCGTCCCAAACCAACTCTAAAGTGTATAGATATGAAGCCTTCGGAACCCGGATCACCTGACGAACCGACTCCTAAAGACCCAGTGGAGCGTGAACCCCACTCATCAGACTACTTGAATGACCCTGTTGCTACAGAGCAAGCATGGCAAGAAATAGTATCTGAACTCTTAGATCTTTCCACGAATCAGCCTAATGATGAAACTCCAACGCCATCAGAACCTGAATCGGATCAATCACATCTTAGTTTCCCGCAGGCCCCTTGGGTACAAGGTCCAGCATGGGGACAACCGGATAGAACCGCACCAGAATCGTCGTTTCCGGCCCCTCAGAATGAGCGTGGGCCTCGCGACTGGGACGATTCCCTTGATGAATTAGAAACAATTGACGCTTTTACAGAACCTAATCCGCAATTCGTGCTTAGTTCGGATCGCACAAAGAACCTTGGCTGGTTCCTTGTTACTTTTTGCGCGTTGTCGCTTATTCTTTCTATCGTCTTTATTCGCCCATTTCACACCGGTTCAGCATTAATTCTTTGCGCAGGGTTACTTGGTGGTGCCGCATTACTCATATGGCGCATGCCAAAGCACCGCGAAGATGATGGTTCTGGTGGTGCACAGGTGTAAACGGACATGTGAGGTGGGGTGAGAACGTACTGCGGTCTCCCCCACCTCTACAGGTCACTACTGACGGGCGAGGTCTGCAGCGCCGACGAGACCAGCTTCGTTGCCCATGTCTGCGAGGGCAAACCGGGCTTCTGGGCGGTATCCACGTGCTGGAAGAACTTCGAGGTACGCCTCACGGGTAGGCTCCAGCAGGAGGTCTCCTGCGGCCGCTACTCCACCACCGATAACAATGATCTCTGGGTCGACAAGCCCGGCTGCTGTTGCTGCGCCTTCGCCAATCCAGCGACCAAGTTCAGCAAGCAGGCTAATAGCGAGCGCATCGCCTTCTTGAGCTGCTTGTGTGACGAGTGGTCCGTTAATGAGCTGCGCGTTTCCTTCTACTCTGTCGAGTAGTCCTCGTGCCGCTGCGGGATTTTTGATCGCTGCTGATTTGGCGTTGCGGACTAGTGCGTTGCCCGCTGCATACTGTTCCCAGCATCCGTCGTGCCCGCAGCCGCATGTGCGCCCGTTCGGCACAAGACGCATGTGGCCTACTTCGCCACCAACGCCATAGTTTCCGCGTACGAGTTGTCCGTTGCTGACGAGCGCTCCGCCGAGTCCGGTACCGATGGTGAGCATCAGCATGTTGCTTGTGTCTTGAGCTACACCAAATTGGAATTCAGCCCATCCTGCAGCGTTTGCGTCGTTCTCAACCACGATTGGAATTTCTGTGTTCATGAGACGACGAACATTGTCTGCGATTGGGTAGTCACGCCAGTCAATGTTTGGAGCAAAAAGTACGTCGCGACGATCTGGGCTGCACAAACCTGCAGCGGCTAGTCCGATTGCCTCAACCTCAAATTGTTCGACGAGTTCTGCGCATACGTGAGCGATTGACTTGTCAATACTTGCTGGGTTTCCGGCTTCGGTTGCAATGCGTGTCTGAGCAAGGATTTTTCCTTGTTCGTCGACAACACCAGCTGCAATCTTTGTCCCACCGATATCAACGCCAATGGCGTGCATGTTCCATCCCTTACTTAGGTGTGACCAAAACAAAATCTTGATGCATAACGGTTTCCCCCTGGTGAACAGTTGGATATTATTCGTCGTGCAGAAAACAAGACTTCAGTATTTTACCTAGACATACATCTTCGTTTATCGTTGTACCACTTTCCGACTCGCCCGCTGCCGTAGGAGCCAGAATGGACGAAATCTTTACGCCTCCACTTGTTACTGTGGAACGCACCAAAAACCTCAATGACTTACTCGCTCAACGAGTCACAGATGCACCATCAGATACGCTCATGGAGCGCCAGATTTCCCCAGGGAACTGGGAAAAGATCTCTGCTGCAGACTTCAACAAAGAAGTTGAAACTGTTGCAAAGGGAATCATTGCTAGTGGCATCAACGTTGGTGACCGAGTTGGGATCATGTCCCGCACCAGTTATGAATGGTCCTTGCTTGACTGGGCGATCTGGGCTGCGGGAGCTGTAAGCGTACCGCTTTATGAGACATCCAGTTCAGAACAAGTTGAGTGGATCGTCAACGATTCTCATGTTCAGCTTCTCTTTGCTGAGAACGAAGACATCGAAGCTGTCGTAAACGAAGCTCAACCATCTGCACCATCGTTGCGTGAGGTTCTTGTTATTGCCAATGGTGCCCTTGCTGAGCTTGCAAAACGTGGGACAGAGGTCCCCGACGAAGAACTAGCAGCACGACGCCAAGCGGCAACCCTGGATTCTCTCGCAACAATTATCTACACGTCGGGAACCACGGGTCGTCCAAAGGGCACGGAACTCGCTCACGAGAATTTCTATGTGCTGTCTGAGAATGCGTCAGAACGTATGCGTGAAGTTCTCAACTATGGCAGCCGCAGAACCCTCATGTTTATGCCTCTTGCGCATGTGTTTGCCCGTTTCATTCATGTGCTTGTTGTGCCAGCGGGTTCTGTACTTGGGCATGTCTCGCATTTGCCTGACCTCCTTCCGTCGCTTGCCACATTTAAGCCTTCATATTTGCTTTCTGTACCTCGCGTGTTTGAGAAGGTGTACAACTCTTCTGAGCAAAAAGCCGTGGCAGCTGGAAAAGGAAAAATCTTCCATTGGGCTGCGCGCGTGTCTATCTCGTACTCACGGGCTTTGGATGATCCTAAGGGGCCAAAGTTTAGTATCGCTTTCCAACACAAAGTTGCTGATGCTTTGGTTCTTAAGAAGATCCGGGCAGCTTTAGGTGGGGACACTAAATACGCTATTTCTGGTGGTGCAGCTTTAGGTGACCGACTCGGGCACTTTTTCCGTGGGGTTGGCCTTGTTGTCCTTGAAGGGTACGGCTTAACTGAAACTACTGCGCCGACATCAGTGAACACCCCTGAAAACATCAAAATTGGAACTGTAGGACCGCCACTTCCTGGCTGCGGTATCCGTATTGCTGACGATGGTGAGATCCTCGTCAAAGGGCCACACGTGTTCAAGGGTTACCACAACAACCCGCAAGCAACAGCCGATGCTTTCGATGGTGAATGGTTCAAAACTGGTGATTTAGGCTCTCTCGACGATGAAGGCTATTTGAAGATCACTGGCCGTAAAAAAGAAATCATTGTGACTGCTGGTGGAAAGAACGTCGCTCCAGCAGTGCTAGAAGATCGGGTACGATCGCACCCGCTTGTCAGCCAAGTCGTCGTGGTGGGCGATGCACAACCTTTCATTGGTGCACTGTTGACCATTGATGCAGAGGCGCTACCCGCGTGGTTGTCTGCACGCGGCAAACCTGTGTTGACTGTTGCTCAAGCAAAAACAGACCCTGACGTACTTGCCGCCCTGCAACAAGCTGTAAACAGGGCCAATAAGGCTGTGTCACGTGCAGAATCGATCAGAGAGTTCACGATACTGGACGATGATTTCACAATCGAAAACGGCTATCTGACACCGTCAATGAAGGTCAAACGAAGCCTCGTCCTTACCGACTACAGCGATGCGATTGCGGGCTTGTATAAGGATGTGCAACGGATCAGCTAACACTGATCATGTACAAAAAGTGTCGTAGTTCTCCTATATCGGCTTAAGGCCTACAGTTGAACTACGACACTTTTCTTTTTTAGGCTTGGAGGAAAACAATGCCCACAGCCATCGTCATGATTGACACTGAACAGGCGCTTATCCCTGAGGTGGCTACACAGATCGCAGCAGTTCCTGGAGTTTCGGAGGTGTACTCTGTGACCGGCGAAGTAGATCTCATAGCCCTCGTACGCGTACCTGATCACAGAGATTTCGCTTCAGTCATTGCAGACACCATGTCAAAGATCCCCGGAGTTCTGAAAACTCGAACGTATCTTGCTTTCCGCGAGTTTTCTCCTACCGAACTTGATGAAGCGTTCGATATTGGACTTGAAGGTTAACAAGGTGTGGGTGGCAGCCAAGTCAGGCTGCCACCCACACTGTGTTAGGGGATTATCGTTGAGTTTCTTCACGCCACGCATTCAGCGTTGCCAATGCACGCCCCGAATCGACTGCGTCAGCAGCAAGCTTCCAGCCCTTGTTTCAATTGTTCAGCAAGAGTTCCTTCTGAAGTAATCAGGCTTCCATCGGCGACGAGCCCCGCAGCGGCATTCAACAAGACTGTTTCACGTACCGGACCCATTTTCCCGGCAAGGAAGTCGGACGCAACTTGCGCATTGTATTGTGCTGATGCACCTCGAATGTCGTCTACGGTTATTGCCGAAACACCAAGGTCTTGAACAGGATCTATCGTTTGGAATCCAACAACTCCATCGTGCACGGTCCACACATCGACCGGCCCCAACGCAGCGAACTCATCAAGACCTAATGCTCCGCGAAAAACCAAAGATCGTGTTCCGCGTTGCGCAAACACGCCTGCAATCAGAGGTGCCATGCGCGCGTCGGCAACACCGACAGCTGTTGCTCGAGGTTTTCCAGGGTTTGTGATTGGCCCCAAATAATTAAAAGCCGTCGGCAACCCTAACTCTTTACGCACTGGACCCGCATATCGCATAGCAGGGTGGAAAGTTTGAGCGAAACAGAAAGTAATTCCAACTTTCTTACCAATGTCTGCCACACGTTCTGGAGCATGATCGAGAGGTATCCCTAAGGCTTCCAGCACATCAGCGGATCCGCTCGAAGACGACGAAGCCCTGTTGCCGTGTTTGACCACGGGGATGCCTGCACCTGCAATAACCAGCGACGCCATGGTCGATATGTTTACGGTGTGCAGTCGGTCTCCCCCGGAACCAACAATATCGACGGCTCGCTGTGATGATGCAAGGTCGGGGTATTGCACAGCATTGTCGAGCATTGCTTGAGCGAGGCCAGACATTTCTTCGACTGTCTCGCCTTTTGCCCTAAGCGCAACCAAAAAACCTGCGAGTTGCACTGGTGTTGACTGGCCAGACATCATCGCGTTCATTGCCCACTGGGCGGCTGCCCGCGAGATGTCCTCCCCCGAAATCAGGGTTGAGGTAAGGTCAGCCCACGTAAAAGTGTGTGTTTCGTTCATTCGCTTCCCGCCGCTACTACATCGCGTGTCAATAAGCCATGCACCGCTTTTTGCAGTTCAAAAGCATCCAGTGGCCGAGGAACAGCATCGTCGGCAAGAGACCACGAAGCGAGCCACGCGTCTTGTGCACGCCCAGTGAGAACAAGAATTGGTGGGCAGTTATATACAGAGTTCTTAAGTTCACGTGCAATACCGAGACCACCTACTTTATGTGTTTCGCCATCAAGAATGAGTAGGTGAAAACTATTGTTCTGCACAAGTTCATCCAACGCATCCCACGTTGCAACGTCCTGCCATCGAAGTTCAGCCTCGTCAATGACATCACCGACTGCAGAACGCACATGTGTGCGCACGTCACTGTTGTCGCTGTATAGGAGAACTGAGTATGGGCTCTTGGTCCCAGAAGTGCTGGTCATTGCAACCTCATGTCTACATGTGTTGGATGTTTTACGACACTGCGCATCGTTACATACATCACTATCTCAAATACGTTTCATGGGCAAGAAACCTTGCCCGCCACCTGATCAAGTTTAGTGACAGTTCAAAACGTTTCGTCACGAGATAGCGACTATTTTTCGGTTTCTTGCAACATTGTGAGATTCAACCTCGCCACAATGTGGGCCTTTGGGCCCAAGAGATGTAAAACATCAGCAATAATAAAGGGGTGTCGACTGTAACGGCTGCTCCAAAAGCACAACACCACGTAAGCGTGAACCGTCCGAACCCTGTTTCGGTCGGGACCATCGTCTGGCTTTCTAGCGAACTGATGTTCTTTGCTGGATTGTTTGCGATGTATTTCACTATTCGTGCCACGATTCCGGCTGAACAATGGAACGAAGGCACAAGTCACCTCAACCTGACTTTCGCCCTCATCAACACCACTGTTCTTGTTCTGTCTTCTGTCACCTGCCAATTAGGTGTCTTAGCTGCAGAACGCTTCCAGCCAATCCGCACTGGTTCGATCTTCCAGATCAACAAGTGGGGCATGAACGAGTGGATGACCCTGACCTTCCTCATGGGCGCTTTCTTCGTTGCTGGCCAAGTCTTCGAGTACGCAGAGCTCGTTCAACACGGACTGACAATTTCGTCCAGCCCGTATGGCTCAGTGTTCTACTTGGCTACAGGATTCCACGGACTTCACGTCCTTGGCGGACTGTTCGCATTCCTTTTCCTTCTTGGACGTTCGTTCTCTGCGAAGAAGTTCGGACACCATGAAGCAACCACCGGCATCGTCGTGTCCTAC
This sequence comes from Timonella sp. A28, assembly GCF_051200815.1. GTDB lineage: Bacteria > Actinomycetota > Actinomycetes > Actinomycetales > Cellulomonadaceae > Timonella. Next base: position 866,673 of record NZ_CP195159.1, read on the forward strand.
TACTGGCACTTCGTCGATGTAGTGTGGATCGGCCTTTTCGCCGTCATCTACTTCCTGAAGTAATTCAGGTCGAGCACTGGGATGCGTCGTTGCATCCCAGTGCTTACGCATTACCTACTATTCCCCCCAAAGCGAGACGAGGATCGATTCGTGAAGGCACTCGCTGCCCGCCGACACCACCGGTTCACACCGGTGGTGCTCGTGATGTTCGCGCTACTTGTCGTCGGAGGCGTTTATGCAGCCTTCGCGCCTGGCTCAGCACAAGCGGACACTGCGACTAATCAAGATATTGAGCAAGGTAAAAAGCTCTTCATTGCGAACTGTGCAACCTGCCATGGTACTAACGCCGAAGGCTCAGAAACCGTGCCTTCACTTATTGGTGTTGGCGCTGCGGCAGTTGACTTCCAAGTCGGCACCGGACGTATGCCCATGCAGGCAACTGGAGCACAAGCACCAGCTAAACCACCTCAGATGACAGAAACCCAAACCAAGCAGCTTTCCGCGTACGTTGCTTCTTTGGGTCCTGGACCAGCAATCCCATCCGCAGAAGCTGTCGATCCTGAACTAGGTGACGCCGCAAACGGTGCAGCTCTGTTCCGCACAAACTGCGCGATGTGCCACAACGCTGTTGGTGCTGGTGGAGCACTCTCTGAAGGAAAGTTCGCTCCCCCACTATGGGACACCACCCCAACCCACCTGTATGAAGCAATGCTGACTGGACCGCAGTCCATGCCAGTCTTCAACGACGCCACATTGACCTCGGAAGAAAAGCGCGACATCATCGCGTTCGTCGTCGATCAGCGTGAAGGCTCTGCTGGAGGAATCAGCCTAGGCTCTCTTGGCCCTGTTTCTGAAGGCCTGTGGGTATGGGTAGTTGGAATTGGCGCACTCATCGGTTGCGCAGTGTGGATCGGAGCTAAGTCTTCATGAGCGAACTTCAACCAGGCACACATTCCACCACGGATGTAACTGCACCTGAACACGATCGTTTTACTGATCCTGGTTTGCCAGAACACAAAGAACGAATGAGCGACAAGGACCCTGCCGCTGCAAAGCGTGCAGAGCACCAAGTCACTATCCTTTTTGTAATCTCAATCCTCGGCACGATCTCTGCACTTGTTGCATACTTCATGATTCGTCCTGAAGGCACGGTTGCGTCAGTACGAAACGCAAACATTGCCTTGGGCGTTTCCATCTTCTTCGCTCTCATGGGTATTGGTTTGGGTGCTGTCCACTGGGCAAAAGCACTCATGTCAGACCACGAGCGTGTTGAAGAACGTCACGTCCAAGAATCAACTACTGAAGACCGTGAAGCAGCCATTCAAGCGCTTGAAGATGGAGTTAAAGACTCCAACATTGGGCGACGTACAGTGCTTAAAGGCACCGTTGTCACAGCGCTTGGACTATTCCCGCTCACTGTAGCGGTTCCTCTCGTAGGTTCAGTTGGAGGTGACTGGGACATCTCTAAGTTCCGTCACACCATCTGGAAAAAGGGTGTACGCCTCACTACAGACCCAGCAGGACGCCCTGTTAAAGCTTCCGATGTGACCCTAGGTTCCGTTGTACACATCATCCCTGAAGCCTCGGAAGAAGAGCGTCGCTCTCACCACTGGATTACAGAAAAAGCAAAAGCAGTTGTCTTGCTTGTTCGTCTTGATCCAAAAGATCTCAAAGAGACAGAAGAGCGCAAGGACTGGTCATACGACGGTATCGTTGCTTACTCAAAGATCTGCACCCACGTAGGCTGCCCTGTTGCCCTCTACGAACAGCAGACACACCATCTTCTATGCCCATGCCACCAATCCACTTTTGACGTGGCAGACGGCGCAAAGGTTGTCTTTGGGCCAGCAAAGCGTGCACTACCGCAATTGCCTATCGCTGTTGACGACGAGGGCTACCTCGTTGCACAAGACGACTTTAACGAGCCTGTCGGCCCAAGTTACTGGGAGCGCCTCAAGTGACCTCACCAACTGTTAAAAAAGCAGCTGCAGCCGCAGACTATTTAGATCAGCGCACCAATATCGCGGTCGCTGTAAAGAATTTTGCTCGTAAGACTTTCCCTGATCACTGGTCATTCCTACTCGGAGAAATCGCACTGTACTCGTTTGTAGTGCTGCTTATCTCCGGATTCTTCTTGACCATGTTCTTTGTGCCTTCCATGGGACTGGTGACCTACCACGGTCCAGTAACGTCCATGGACGGCCAACTTATGTCTGAAGCTTTTCGCATCCACCCTTAACCTTTCTTTTGAGGTGCGAGGTGGGCTCTTGATGCGTCAGATCCACCACTGGGCTGCGCTTCTCTTCCTCGCCGCAATCGTCACTCACATGATGCGTGTTTTCTTCACCGGTGCTTTCCGCAAGCCACGTGAACTGAACTGGCTCATCGGTGTTGTCCTTATGATCCTCGGCCTTGCCGCCGGATTCACAGGGTATTCGCTGCCAGACGACGTGCTCTCCGGAAACGGTCTTCGCATTACTGATGGTGTTGTTAAATCAATCCCAATTTTGGGTTCATACCTTTCATACTTCATCTTTGGTGGCGAGTTCCCTGGCGAGTCGATTATTCCTCGACTCTTCACGATGCACGTCATGGTTGTGCCAGCACTCATCTTGGCGCTTATCGGTTTGCACCTCCTCTTTGTAGTGCTGCACAAGCACACCCAATATCCGGGTGGTGGGCGCACAGACAAGAACGTTGTTGGTTTCCCGCTCTTCCCTGTGTACGTAGCTAAAGCTGGTGGATTCTTCTTCATCGTCTTCGGTGTTCTTGCGCTTATGGGTGGCACGATGTCTATCAACAACGTGTGGAACTATGGCCCGTATGACCCTTCACCAGTTTCTGCTGGTGCGCAGCCTGACTGGTACATGCTGTTCCTTGAAGGATCGCTGCGTTTGATGCCTGGACAAACCGAATACGTCATCGGTGGATACACGTTGTCATTGAACGTGCTTATACCGGCTGTCGTGATCCCTGGATTGTTGTTCACCTTCCTGTTTGTTTACCCGTTTGTTGAAGCTCGGGTAACCAACGACAAGCGTGAACACCACGTTTTGGATCGCCCACGCAACGTGCCTACCCGTACGGGTCTTGGTGTAGCGTTCATTACCGCATTCGTTATTCTTGCTGTCGCTGGATCGAATGACCTTTTGGCAACGCATTTCCACTTGTCGATCAACGGCATCACATGGGTACTACGTATCTTGTTCTTTGTTGGGCCGGTATTCGCGTTCTGGGTGACCAAACGTGTGTGCTTAAGCTTGCAACGTAAGGACCGTGAACTTGTTCTGCACGGACACGAAACAGGCAACATCGTGCGTTTTGCCACTGGTGAGCCTATTGAGGTCCACAAGCCTCTTGATGAGCAAGAGCGTTGGCTACGCGTCAACTACGATGCCCACACGCCTTTAGACATCGAACCTGCCGAAGACTCACGTGGTGTTCGTCGTAAGGGCTACAAAGCTGATCGCCGTTGGCAGAAGCTATCTCGCTTCTTCTACGAAGACCGCGTAGAGCCTGTACGTCCATCTGAGTTGCATCATGATGGTGGGCATGCTGAGGTTGCTTCAGATTCCCCAAAGAAGGAGCTCGAAGGGTAACCTAGAGTTCACACATTGGACGTGACCAGTGTTTTCACACAGTGATCATTGGTTGCCAAACGGCCCGCGATCCAATTCCTTACGATAAGCGTGGGAATGGATTTCGGGCCGTTTGCATTACATATAAAGCCTATTCAGGTGAATAGGACAACAACTAGTTGGAGGTATTCGGCATGGGCGTCTACACGCTGCCAGAACTCACGTACGACTACGGTGCACTCGAGCCACACATTTCTGGCCGCATCATGGAACTCCACCACTCTAAGCACCACCAAGCTTATGTAACTGGTGCTAACACCGCTTTGGAGCAGCTTGAAGAGGCTCGCGCACAAGGTAACTTTTCAGCGATCAACCAGATCGAAAAGAACCTTGCGTTCAACCTCGGTGGACACGTGAACCACACTGCTTTCTGGGCAAACCTTTCACCTGAAGGTGGCGAACCAGAAGGCGACCTTGCTGCTGCTATTGACGAGCAGTTCGGTTCATTCGAAGCCTTTAAAAAGCACTTCGCTGCAGTTGCAGCTGGTGTACAGGGTTCCGGTTGGGCAATCCTTGCCTGGGATTCTGTTGGCTCCCGTCTGATCATCGTGCAGTTGTACGACCAGCAAGGAAACATCCCAATGGGTCTTACCCCCATTGTTCTTCTTGATGTGTGGGAACACGCCTATTACCTTGACTACCAAAACGTACGTGCAGACTATGTCACTGCGTGGTGGAACATCGTGAACTGGAAGGACGCAGGCGAGCGTTTTGCACGTGCTCGCACTCAAACTGCAGGTCTTATCCTTCCTGCGTAATGTAGGGCGTTTTAAGGGCTCGCACACTATGTGTGCGAGCCCTTTTGTGTACACAAAAAAAGAAGAAGGCCGGACACTTACAGTGTCCGGCCTTCTTCATGCTGAAGAGTCAGTGTGCGTGGTTTCCGCGTGAGTATTCAAACACCCAGCCGACGAGTGCAATAACTGCAAGCACTGCACCAATACCGAAGATCCACCAGCCAAGTGCTAGCCCTAAGAAGGCAACCGCTGCCGCGCCAGCAAGCACGACAGGCCACCAGCTCCATGGGGAAAAGAATCCCATAGAGCCCGCACCTTGAGAGATTTCTCCATCTGGATCGTCTTCAGGACGTGCATCAATCTTTTTGGCTGTTGCATGCAGGTACCAGCCAACCATGACTACGAGACCAGCTGTAAGCAACAGACATACAACTCCAACTGGTTCGTTCCAGTCTGTGACAAGACCATAAACGACAGCGACCACAAGGAAGAATGGGGTCAGGAGATTGAAGAGGTTAGCCTCAATTTTCATTTTTCATTCCCCGTTCCTGAAGAGCTCCAACCGGTACAGACACACCGTGATCGAATGCTGCCACTTCTGGGTGGTGCAAGTCGAATGCTGGACGCTCAGAGCGAATACGTGGCAGCGATGTGAAGTTGTGGCGTGGAGGTGGGCAGGACGTAGCCCATTCGAGAGATCCACCGAAGCCCCATGGGTCATCTACCTCAACCTTAGGCGCGTTACGCCAGGTAATGTAGACGTTCCACAAGAATGGAAGCGTTGAAGCGGCAGTCAAGAATGCACCTACTGTCGAAACCTGGTTCATAAAGGTGAACCCATCTTCAGGCAGGTAATCTGCGTAACGACGTGCCATACCGTCCACACCAAGAACGTGCTGAATGAGGAAGGTCATGTGGAAGCCGATGAAGAGCAACCAGAAGTGAATCTTTCCTAGACGTTCGTTGAGCATACGGCCCGTGAACTTTGGCCACCAGAAGTAGAATCCGGCGAACATAGCTAGTACAACGGTTCCGAACACAACGTAGTGGAAGTGCGCTACAACAAAGTATGAATCTGAGAGCTGGAAGTCGAGAGCAGGGCTCGACAAAATAACACCTGTCAGACCACCGAAGAGGAAGGTTACGAGGAACCCGATTGACCACAGCATTGGTGTTTCAAAGGAAAGTTTTCCTCGCCACATGGTGCCAATCCAGTTAAAGAACTTCACACCAGTTGGCACTGCAATAAGCATGGTCATGAATGCGAAGAATGGCAGCAGAACAGCGCCGGTAACGTACATGTGGTGTGCCCACACTGTTACAGACAATGCCGCGATTGCGATTGTCGCGTAGATCAAGCCCTTGTAACCAAAGATTGGTTTCCTTGAGAAAACAGGGAAGATTTCAGAGACGATACCGAAGAACGGCAACGCAATGATGTACACCTCAGGGTGCCCGAAGAACCAGAACAAGTGCTGCCAAAGAATGGCGCCACCGTTTTCTGGGTTGAAGATCTGAGCGCCAAGACGACGGTCTGCACCAAGCGCGAACAGAGCTGATGCGAGTGGCGGGAACGCCATAAGGATCAACAGCGAGGTGACCAGCGTGTTCCACGTAAAGATAGGCATACGGAACATGGTCATGCCTGGTGCACGCATGGTGATGATGGTGGTGATGAAGTTTACTCCACCAAGAATGGTTCCAAAACCACCCATTGCAAGACCAAATACCCACAGGTCTCCACCAGCACCTGGGCTGTATGTTGCGCTAGACAATGGTGCATAGGCAAACCATCCGAAGGACGCTGCACCCTGTGGGGTAAAGAATCCTGCACAGGCGATGATTCCACCGAAGAGGAACAGCCAGAACGCGAACGCGTTCAGACGAGGGAATGCTACGTCAGGTGCACCGATCTGAAGCGGAACAAGAACGTTTGCGAATCCTGCAAATAGTGGTGTTGCAAAAAGCAGAAGCATAATTGTGCCGTGCATTGTGAACAGCTGGTTGTACTGTTCGTAGCTTTGCACAATTTGGATGCCGGGTTCAAAAAGTTCAGCGCGGATAACGAGGGCCATGAGGCCACCGATGCTGAAGAAGATGAAGGATGCGATCAGGTACATGTACCCGATTGTTTTGTGATCAGTTGAAGTGACCCACTTTACGAAAGTGCGGCCAAGTGTTTGCCGGTTGGCAGACAGTCCAGGTACGTATTCGTTAGTAGCACCCATCAGTTGTCACTCCCCTCAGTGCTTGAAGTTACAGATGGGTAGCGGTTGAGATCGTCGCCGAGGCGGCCGGTTTGACCCTTCTCTGCGAGCTTCGCCATTTCAGCCTCGTATACGTCGCGGCTTACTACCTTGACGTTAAAGAGCATGCCTGAGTGGAACTCACCGCAGAGTTCAGCACATTTTCCTGCATACACGCCTTCACGCAGTGGCTTTACTTGCCATGTGTTTGTGCGGCCAGGAATCAGGTCCATTTTGTCTAGGAACGCTGGAATCCAGAAAGAGTGGTTGACATCGCGTGACACGAGCGTGAACTCAATGGTCTCGTTAACCGGCAGGTACAAGTCTGGAAGGTCTTTATGTGTTCCAGGGGCGCCTAGTGAGCCTTCGAGTTCACCAACATTCGCAATGTGGGTGCCAGTTTCATAAACATTGTTGGAGAGGTAGTTGAAGTCCCAGCTCCATTGCTTTCCATACACTTCAATTTCCACATCTGGGGTTGCAGATGTGTCACGGATCGCTTCCATGTCGCGTTGAGTGTAGAAGAACAACACACCCACCATGACGATTGGGACGACGGTGTAAAGAATCTCTAGCGGGAGGTGGTATCGCGTCTGCACAGGCAGCTTGTTATCGCCTTTTTTCTTACGGTATGCAATAACGCACCAAATAGTTAGCCCCCACACGAGGACTCCGACTATAAGTGCTGCGATCCACGATCCAACCCAAAGATTGGTGATTCGGTCAGTCATGTTTGTTACAGGGCCGTCGTCGTACCCTGGTAAAAATCCACGCTTGACCTCTGCTGAACATCCTGAAACAGTAAGCGCAATAAGGCCTGCTGTGGCTACCAGCAAGCCTTTCTTCTGCACACTGCTAATTGGCTTTTGCGAGCGCAAAGGGGGGCCTTTCACTTCACGTCCTGGTGTCTGCGTTTGCGGGGCAGCACACAGGACCTTCGTCCTCGTTACTGTAAGCGTATCGCGCATTACCCCAAGTCGAGGAATCAGATCAAAGTTTTCCGTGTGACAATTGCCGCAGAGCCATTTCTTGGTAACAGAACTTGTCTCGTTGTCAGTATCTTGTGTCGAATATGACGCAGGGCGCTAATTTTTCACATCCGTTGCGTTGTAAAGGAACTAGTTTTGTCTTCGAATTCCACTTCTACTGCCGAGGCCGGAATAGTTTCACAAGACCGGGTGAACTTTGATGCAGGTGGAAACTCTCGAATTACTGCGTTGGGACGTACGGCCTACCTGCAGGCGCTTGATGAAGGTTGGGCGGACTATCGTCGGCTACATCATGAGGGCCGCACTGCACGGATGCTTTTTAATGGCGCACGGGAAACTGTTGCTTCGATTTTAGGTGTTCACACTGATGAGGTGTGGTTTGCGCCTTCAGCGACAGAAGCTTTGCATTCTGTCATTGGGGCTGTGGGGGCAGGTCGGCGCAGGGTCGGCAATAAGGTTGTTGCTACTCGTATTGAGCGCTCTGCTGTGTTGAATGCTTTAGATTATTTTGGCCTAGAGCGCACACATGTTCCTGTCGATCATGTTGGACATCTTGATCTGGATGTTTTTGAACGCAGCCTGCTTGACGAGGGTACTTCTTTCACTGTTGTCCAGCATGCGAACCATGAAATAGCGACTGTCCACCCTGTGGACGAATTGCTGGAGAAGGCGCAACGCGCACGAGTTCCTTTTGTCATTGATGGCACGTCGTCCCTCGGTCACATTGCCGCACCTGAAGGCCGTTGGGATGCACTTGTTGGAAATTCTGCCGACTGGGGTTCAGGACCGGGCATTGGAGTTCTTGCGCTGAGACAGCGCACTCGCACCCGTGCTGTGTGGCCTGAAGACCAAGATCGTTGGTTCCCCGGTGGCACCCAATTACCTGCTATTTTTGCTGCCGCGGTTTGCTTACAAGAGGCTGTATCTACACAAGAGCAGCGCCGGGTAGAACAGTTCGAATACATTGACATGATTCGTCGTGCGGTGGCGCGTATTCCTGATGTTGAGGTTGTCGGTGACCCTATATACAGGCTCCCCCACGCCGTATCTTTTTCGTGTTTATACGTTGATGGTGAGGCGCTTACCTCAGAACTTGACCGTCTTGGTTTTGCTGTTGGTTCTGGTTCAGCCTGCACGACTGCAACCCTTGAACCAAGCCATGTGTTAGCTGAGTTGGGTGTTCTCACGCATGGAAATGTGAGGATCTCGTTGGATTGGGATGTTACTCAACAAGACGTTGAACGTTTTATTACGGTATTCCCACAAGCTGTCGCATCTGTTCGCGCCATGATGGGAGTCACTGGTTTATGAGTGCACATACGGTTGATGCGCGGGGGCTGCGCTGCCCAATTCCGATCATTCGGCTTGCGCAGTTGGCTGCTCAACTATCTGCTGGGGACACAATTGACATTGTGGCGTCCGATCCTGCCGCAGAATTCGATGTTCCTGCCTGGTGCCGTATGAAAGGCAAACAGTGTTCACCACCGTCCATCAGTACTGACAATGAAGGACGCTGGCAGGTCGCTTTTACTGTCGTGTGTTGACTGTGTGTCCGCGATATGCGGACGTGAACGTACGCAAAGGGCGGTAACTCAATCGTGTGACTGAGTTACCGCCCTTTACGTATGTGTGTGGTTACGCGAATGATCCTCCGCAGGCGCATCCTTCTCCTGCGTTCGGGTTATCAATCGTAAAGCCTTGCTTTTCGATAGTGTCAGCAAAATCGATGGTTGCGCCTTCAAGGTAAGGAACGCTCATCTTGTCGACGACTACTTCAACTCCGTCGTAGTCACGTAATGCGTCGCCGTCTAGGACTCGCTCATCAAAGTACAGCTGGTAGATGAGACCTGAGCAGCCCCCTGGCTGAACTGCAACGCGCAGGCGTAAGTCGTCACGGCCTTCCTGTTCGAGCAGGCTCTTTACTTTTGCTGCTGCGAAATCTGTCAGTAATACACCGTGAGTTGCAATATCAGTTGCTTCGCTCATCGTTCTTCTCCATCGCGTTCAAAGATGTGGGGCGGTTCTGTCTGCATAGGTATGACATATCAGAACCCTGCATAATCGTAACGATGTGCATCGCCACGTTATTCCAACCTCTCAAGCGTAATACCGTGGGGCTTGTTCAGTCACACTCTGCGATTTAGATCACCGAGTAAGTGACCACGATCGAGCGATACGTTGCGTTGTTTCTTCAAGTGTTCCGCTGTCATGCACAACGTACGTTGATGAAATCCCTGCTGCTGCGAGTTCACGTGTACTCATAACCTGTTCATACGTCAGTGCGACAACAGGAAGAGCATGTTTTTGCGCATATGGAATGAGCACTCCCCCAATGCTGCGTGCGAATGTGCGTCCGTCTAAGGTGTGCTGGAAAACCACCACAAGATCTGCCTCTGCAATGTGTTGTGAAAAGTCGCATACAGCGCTGAACGCTTGCGCCGCAGGTAAGGCTCGTGCGCCAGCAGCTAAAAGCGCAAAGCCAACTCCTCCCCCTAATCCAGCTGCGTCATGCCGCGCTAGATCCTTTACATCGTGTGCGTTCATGGCAGAGTTACGAACCTGCAACCTATGAATAGAGTGCGTGTGTGCTGAAGTGTGCACCGGTGAAGTTTCAGCAAGATTGTTTTCACTCATGCTCACGTATTGACGCACTCTGTAATGAAAACTCGACACTTCTGCTTCTTCTTCTTGAGCGGTTGTCGCGTCTCGGTGCCCCTCAAGCGACGCCATCGCAGACATGCCATGCATACCCAACAGCGGCAGGCTATCGTCATGCAACACGACCACATCGATGGCACGTATACGTTCTGCAAGCGCATTCACGCTGTGCACGTATTCTTCAGGTGTGTGTACGCGGCTGATGGACTCGTCCTCATGGGTTTCTTGCATCCTGCGTAAAAAATCTTTCCCCATGTCAGGGGTCGCATAACGCGGCAATGAAAGAAAAATACGCGACACACCAGTTTTCAGAGCCTGCGTGAAGGTGTCAGCAAAAGCGGCAATCCACTGCGTCGAACCATTTTCATGAGGTTCATACGCTACAAGAGTGGTGTCGTGAAGCAGCGGGGCTGTCATCGGATTGTCTTTCAGTTCCGCCCATGTTTCACGCATGTGGTGAGCCGACGACGGCACAGGTAAAGCCGCAATGTCGTCATGCGGCGCATGCTTGCGCCACCCGTTCATAATCAACTCTGATTCGTAAGGAGAGGCCAACACATCATCATGTTCGGCGGCAACAAAGACACGCATGTACACACTCTAACGAGTGGACGGCCCACAAAAGGATTCTGCACCTATGGGAAGATAGGACTGTGACAACTTCACTTGGTAGCACTTTTGTAGAACCACGTCAGTCCTCCGCGTTACTCCTCCTAGGTCAAAACAAAGACCTCAATTCAGAACGCGGTGTTGAATGTTCCGGCGCTTTGCCTGCCGCAAGCGACCCCGACCTCGTTGAGCGTGCGCGCGCAGCACGCGCTGCTTTAGGCGAACGCGCTTTCATCCTCGGGCACCATTATCAACGTGACGAAGTTATTGACTTTGCAGACGTTACCGGCGACTCATTCAAACTTGCGCGTGAAGCGGCGGCACGGCCTGAAGCCGAATACATTATTTTCTGCGGCGTGCACTTCATGGCCGAAAGCGCAGACATCCTTACCTCTGATGCACAAAAAGTCATCCTCCCTGATCTCGCAGCAGGATGCTCCATGGCAGATATGGCAGTCATCTCACAAGTAGAAGACGCCTGGGACGACCTCCACGACGCTGGAATCGCAGAAAAAACCATTCCAGTTACCTACATGAACTCCTCGGCCGCGATTAAAGCGTTCACTGGACGAAACAACGGCACAGTGTGCACCTCGTCAAACGCTGAGGTTGCTTTGCGTTGGGCTTTCGATCAAGTTGGAGGCCTTGAGTCTGACGGAAAAATCTTATTCTTGCCAGACCAACACTTAGGCCGCAACACTGCCGTTGAAAAGCTAGGGCTCTCACTCGACGACTGTGTCGTATACGACCCACGCAAACCTCTAGGTGGCCTTACCAAAGACGAACTTTCCGCAGCACGCATGATCCTATGGCGTGGGCACTGCTCAGTGCACGGTCGATTCTCGCTGCAAAACGTCCTCGATATTCGCGAAGCCGTACCGGGGGTCAATGTGATTGCCCACCCAGAATGCAAAAACGAAGTTATTGCAGCGTCGGATCATGTAGGTTCTACCGAATACATCATCAAAGCATTAGACAATGCTGAACCGGGGTCCTCATGGGCGATCGGCACTGAGTTGAACTTGGTTCGTCGCCTAGCAAACGCACACCCAGACAAAAACATTCACTACCTCGACTCCACGGTGTGCTTCTGTTCCACAATGAACCGAATCGATCTACCGCACCTCGTGTGGGCGATGGAATCACTTGCTGCTGGCCGAGAAATCAACCACATAGTTGTTGATGAAGACGATGCGCATTGGGCGAAGGTCGCACTCGATCAAATGCTGGCGCTACCGGGGATTTAGCGATTTCCTACAATTTTTGTGCACAGGCTACTGCGAGTTTTGCAGACAACATCTCAGAAAACTCGTAGTAGCCTGAAGTGCGTGACACGCCAAACAAATCTTGCGATCGCAACGTATCTTCCGCGTAAGCCCCGACCGGGCTTCACCATTATGGATACGTCAATCACAACGACCCGCGTCCGCCCTGGCGATTTAGACATCTACTATCACGTAAACAACGCGGTTTACTTGAACATGATGGATGCTGCCCGCGCCAATTTTTTAGCGGACTGCAATGGGCTAAAAAGCCTCAACAAACTCGGATGGTATCCCGTTGTTGCAGCCTCAACCATTAAATACAAGTCCAGCTTGCTCTTGGGGAACCGCGTAGAAATTTCTACGCGAGTGCATGGCTGGGATCCACGCGTTGCCTATCTAGAACAGATAATCCGGCACGACGACAAAATCGTGACCGAAGCGATTGTCGCCGCGCGTTTCCTTGTACGAGGCGGCGGAAAAGTTCCCGCCCCACACGTCGTAGAACTACTAGGCGGGCCTCAAGACAGCCCTGCCTTGCCTGATCATGTTGTGCAGTGGGCTCAAGCCGTCGACGTGTATTACCGCGAAACACCACAGTCCCACTAACAACCTGAACATGCTTGAGGGGGTACGCGACATCAGTCACGTACCCCCTCAATTACATGCTCTATTTACGCAAACCGTCGAGCAACAACGCCTCAGCGAGTACTACTTTATGCAGTTCTTGCAGATCAACTGACTCATTTGCGCCGTGTGCACGAGAGTCTGGGTCTTCAACACCAGTGACCAAGATTTCCGCATCAGGGAAGGCTTCACGCAAATCAGCAATAAATGGAATTGAACCACCGATTCCGATATCCACTGATTCCACACCCCACGCTTCCGCAAAAGCAGCGCGCGCAGTCACCATCGCAGGGGTATCTTCACCTGCAAAAAACGCTTGTCCGAGCTCACCGTCATGCACTGTGATGCGCGCGCCAAACGGTGCATGCGTGACGAGGTGGTTACGCAATGCATCAAGCGCAGCCTGCGGGTCTTGCCCCGGTGCAATACGCAACGACAATTTGGCGCTTGCTTTCGGAACAATCGTGTTCGACGACAAAGCAACCGTTGGAGCGTCGATGCCAATAACTGACAATGCAGGTTTCGTCCATAACCGTGCAGTCAAAGGTCCGGTTCCAGCTAATGTCACTGAATCCAACACGCCAGCGTCAGCACGCAGCTCAGCTTCGTCGTAATCAACGGTTGGTTGTGGGCCGTGTACCAGACCTGCTACTGCAACGTCACCGTTCTCGTCATGCAAGGTAGCGATCAATCGAGACAGCACCGTCAGTGAGTCAAGAACAGGACCACCAAAAAGCCCCGAGTGCACTGCATGTGAAAGGACTTCAACATCAACAACACAGTCCACAAGACCACGAAGTGAAGTAGTAAGCGCTGGAACTCCAACTTTCCAGTTTGCCGAATCGGCTACAACAATAGCGTCAGCGCGCAAGTCTTCATGGAATTCGTTTAAGAACTGCGTGAAATATGGTGAACCGATTTCCTCTTCACCTTCAATGAATACAGTGACGCCGATGCCTAGGTCGTTGCCTAAAACACGTAGCGCTCCAAGGTGCGCAATAATTCCGGCTTTGTCATCTGCAGCGCCACGTCCATACAAGCGTCCGTTGCGTTCAGTAGGTTCAAAAGGCTCTGATTCCCATTCGCTTGCATCGCCTGGGGGCTGCACGTCGTGGTGGGCGTACAGCAGTATTGTGGGTTGACCCTCAGGTGCGGGGATCCGCGCAATAATTGCTGGCTTGCTGCCACCGGAAGTAACTACTCTTACGTCATCGATTCCTTCTGCACGGAACAACTGTGCGACCGCTTGTGCACTTGTGTCCATATGCGTCTGGTCAAACGCTGGTGCAGAAACACTAGGGATCCGGACCAAAGATTCTAAATCTGCACGTAAAGCAGGGAAGAGTTCACGAACTTTTTCAAAATATTGTTGCTTTTGGCTCACTCTTTAAGGGTACTCGGTTTACCCGGATGCGAAACCGAACATTTCCACTTCAGAACTCAACTATCATGTATACGTGAGTCCTCTGAAAAAGTCCCCGAAAGAGTCAGCTGCTACGCCAAGCGACACCACCGCAACGGATAGCCAAGCAGTTGAAACAGCCGCCAATGCTAGCGGTAAAAAAGGACGTCCCACACCTACTCGAGCGGAAGCAGAAGCCGCCAGGAAACGTCCTCTCGTACCTGAAGACCGTCGCGCTGCAGCTAAAGCTGCTCGGGCAAAAGCACGCGAAATGCGCGATGCTGAATATCAGGCCATGAAAAACGGTGACGAGTCAAAGATGCCGTACCGTGACCGTGGACCCGTAAAAAAATACATTCGTGACTTTGTTGATGCCCGCAGAAACCTTGGAGAATACTTCCTTTTCCTCGCGTTGCTGTTCTTGTTTGCCACATTGTTTACCAGCCAGTTGAAAGCGTACGCGGTGCTTCCAGTGCTGCTCATGTACGTCGTTGTGATTATCACCGTCATTGATGGCTTCATTTTGTGGCGTCAGCTTAAAAAACGTTTGGTCGCAAAATTTGGTAACGAGGTGCTCAACACGCGTGGGCTCATGATGTATTCCGTCATGCGTGCCTTCCAGTTCCGTCGTGGTCGCCTTCCTAAACCGATGGTGAAGCATGGGGAATACCCTCACTAAAACCACCACGTTAGGGGTGTATGCCGTACACGGCATACACCCCTTTCTTGTAGGTCGACTCGAAAAGTTCAGGGGTGGCATACCCTTAAGAGATGCAACATACATACCTTGGAAAAAGTGGCCTGAAAATCTCCCGCATCATTTACGGAAACTGGATCACCCACGGTTCAACCGTTGAAAATGAGATGGCACAACGTTGTGTCAATGCAGCATTAGACGCTGGAATCACTACATTCGATACTGCTGACACGTATGCAAACACCAAAGCAGAAGTTGTTTTGGGTGAAGCTCTTAAAGGTCAACGCCGTGAATCCCTAGAAATCCTCACAAAGGTGTACTGGCCGACCGGTCCGATGGGGCCAAACGACTCAGGTTTGTCACGCAAACACATTATGGAGTCCATTAACGGTTCCCTTTCACGTTTGGGCACAGACTATGTTGACCTGTACCAGGCACACCGCTACGACGTGTCTACCCCTCTTGAAGAAACAATGCTTGCTTTCGCCGACATTGTTCGACAAGGCAAAGCGCTCTACATTGGGGTGTCGGAATGGACCGCGGATCAGATCCGTGCGGCACACGCGTATTCAAAGGAACTTGGCTTCCAACTCATTTCGAGCCAGCCTCAGTACAACATGCTGTGGCGTGTCATTGAAGACGAGGTTGTTCCTACGTCCGCCGAACTGGGACTGTCACAAATTGTGTGGTCTCCTCTGGCACAGGGAATCTTGACTGGTAAGTATCTGCCAGGTCAGGAATATCCTGCCGGTTCACGCGCAACCCTTGATTCTGCGTCACGTTTCATTCGAGCCGCAATGAATGATGACGTCCTTACTCGCGTGCAAAACCTGCGTCCAATTGCCGACGAGCTAGATGTTTCCCTTGCCCAGCTTGGTGTCGCATGGGTGCTACAAAACGACAATGTTGCTGCAGCGATTATCGGTGCATCGCGTCCAGAACAAGTCGAAGAAAACGTCAAAGCCAGCGAAGTTGTAATCCCTGCAGATGCGATGGCTCGCATTGATGAAATTCTTGGCGACACTGTTGAACGTAACCCTGCTAAAACTTTGGAAGACCAGCCTGGTGAACGCTAAATAGTTCATTGCTGAATACACGTGTGGGCGGAAACGATCATCGTTTCCGCCCACACGTTCTTTACTTCTGAACCTACTTATTCAACAGTTTTTTGTTGATTCGACGTGCCCACAATGGGCCTTCGTAAATGAAGCCCGTATACCCTTGCACAAGGTTTGCTCCCGCGTCGATGTACCGTTGCGCGTCCTCGCCGGTGGTAATTCCGCCTACACCGATGATGACGGAGTCTGCTCCCAAAGCTGAGCGCAGAAGACCCACAACCTCAAGCCCGCGTTCAAGTTCTGGTTTTCCAGATAGGCCACCTGGACCCAAGTCGTGGTTAATGGTTGTGTTCACGGCAGCCACACCATCAAGTTCAAGATCGCGGGCGAGACCAGCCACCGCTTGGATGTCTTCGTCTGCTAAATCTGGGGCGATCTTTACCAACAAAGGAACTCGAGGTAATCCTTTATCGGTGGTTGATTCGTCTGCAGCTTTTCGTACTGCTTCCAAGATAGGACGCAACGCGTCAACGCTTTGCAGATCACGCAGCCCTGGAGTGTTTGGGGATGACACGTTTACGACAAGATAGTCTGCGTAGGGTGCAAGAAGTCGGGCACTAAACGCATAATCTTCGGCGGCTTGGTCTGCTGGAGTAACTTTTGTTTTTCCGATGTTCACACCAACAAAAACAGAACGACCCTTTTTAGAAGCACGTAGTTTGGCTAGTTCACGGGCGGCAGCCTGAGCACCTTCATTGTTGAAGCCCATGCGATTACGTAAACCGCCGATGCCGATCTCACGCCACATGCGCGGTTTTTCGTTTCCAGGTTGTGCTTGAGCTGTAACGGTTCCAATCTCAACAAACCCGAACCCTAACATTGTGAGCCCGCGTACTGCCCGCGCGTCCTTGTCGAAACCACCAGCTAAACCGAAAGGAGCTGGAACTCGTCGACCAAAAACTTCTACGCCTTGTCCTTGCAAGTATGGTGCGATTGCGCCCTCAATGACGCCGCTCACAAAAGGAATTTTTCCAGCAACACTAATTCCCGTGTATACGAGATGGTGCGCCTGCTCCGGATCCATTTTTGAGAAAACATTCTTAAAAATGAACTTGTACATGTGTATGCCTTCCGTAAGTTTTAAGCGACGATCGTATGACGGGGGTGCACTACTCGGCGTTACCGTGTTCAACAGTATGTTGTTCGCCATGGTGGCGGGTACGCCACAACCACAACATCCCAACAAACGGCAAAATCAGCGGAATGTAGCCGTATCCTTGACCGAATTGCGACCACACTGTTTTATCGGGGAACCACCCTTGCACAGCTAAACTCGACAGCCCAACACCAACCACGCCGACTGCTTCGAACAGTACGGCAGCCCACGCAACTTTACGCCACGGTGGTGTTCCTATCGCTAGGGCAAAAGTCGCAATCACATAAATGATTCCGGCAAGTAACGACAAACTATAAGCTAACGGCGCTTCTGATCCGTGGTCGAGTAACTGCCATGATCCACGCGCGGTAGCTGCGATCGCCAAGATCGCGTACACGGCAACAAGTAAGCGGCCAAACCCGCGACCAGAGTTTGTGCCTGACTCGACCGCGTTTTGTGTTTCTAACCGATCAGTCAACCGGCTTTTCCACGATGTTTCGTTACTGCTTTCGGCGCGTTCAGGTTGATCGTGCGACATGTTTTCTTTTTCCACCACAATCTAAAATATCAAGCGCAAGCAACCACATCTGGCGCATGCTCTTCGCCACACCTAAACGGCGCTCAACCCCACAACTGAATTAATCGGAATTGCAAGAAGATCACCGTAAAAGCAGCAATCAACAACACTACAGAACTCCACTTTGTACGTTCCGCGAAAGCCCATAGTGCGGCGGCGGGAAGGATCACCAAAATGGTAAAGACGTATCCCCAAAATTCCCACGGTTCAATGTCACGGTGTTGGTTAAGGAGCACAACTGCAGAAGTCACAGCTTGAATAATTAAGAGGGCTTCAACCACACCAGCAGCAAAAAGTTGCTTCAAAATCACAGGTCGATCTTTCATCACAAAAAGAGCCGACCACCCTAGGACAAAAGCCGCAGAGCTAAACACCAAAACACTCAAGACCAGAAACACGTTCTTGAGATTACCTGACCGAGGCTTCAGTTTCCCAACCTCATGGGTAAGATCGAATGGTGGCTGAACTAACCTTTACAACAAAAGATCTGAAAACAATCAAGGCTGACGTGCTGGTTCTCGGTGTCGAGTCGGTAGACTCCACCCCCGCAATCGTCGGTCCAGACAACTTCGACGCCAAAAGCGTTGCACACCTCGACCTCACCGCCCTTGGCGCAAGCGCCAAAGCTGACAGCGTCATTCGCGTACCCGCACCAGACGCCTTCGCAGCTAAAACACTTGTACTAGTCGGCCTAGGTGACAACCACTACGGACGCGAAGAACAACTACGTCGCGCAGCAGGCTCAGCAGCCCGCACCCTCGCTGACGTAAAAACCGTTGCAATCGCTCTTCCAACACAGGAAGAAACCGAAGTAACAGCAATCGCTGAAGGCGCACTCTTCGGTGCCTACGCTTTCCGCACCTACCGCACTGGAAAAGCCGCAACCACTGGCGCACCAGTAGCATCCTTCGAAATCGTGTCACCGCTCGCAGGTCAAACAGCAGTGAAAAAGGGTGGCGCACGCGCTGAAATCCTCGCCGCTGCCGTGCACTCCACCCGTGACCTCGTCAACACTGCACCAAACGACCTCTACCCAGCAGCATTTGCCGACATCGCAAAAGCACGCGCTAAAGGAACCGGCGTCAAAGTAACAGTGCTCGACGAAAAAGCACTCACCGCTGGTGGATACGGTGGTCTTCTCGGAGTTGGGCAAGGATCAAGCCGCGGCCCACGCCTCGTCAAGCTCTCCTACAACCCACCACGTGCAAAGAAAAAAATTGCACTCGTAGGTAAAGGCATCACCTTCGACACCGGTGGAATCTCCATCAAACCGGCTGCCGGCATGGAAGCGATGAAGAGTGACATGGCTGGTGCTGCTGCTGTACTCAACACAGTTATCGCTGCAGCGAAACTAGGCCTTGGCGTCTCCGTAACCGGATACCTCTGCCTTGCTGAAAACATGCCTTCAGGAACCGCAACCCGCCCATCCGACGTGTTGACCATCCGCGGCGGAAAAACCGTTGAAGTACTCAACACCGACGCTGAAGGACGCCTCGTCCTTGCTGATGGACTCGTCTCCGCGGTAGAAGACGGCGCCGAACTCATCTTCGACATCGCCACTCTCACCGGTGCACAAATGGTTGCACTCGGAAACCGCGTATCTGCGGTTATGGGAACAGACGGAGCAGTCGCAGACGTTCTCGAAGGCGCACAAGAAGCCGGAGAATCTTTCTGGCACATGCCACTACCTGAAGAACTACGCCCAACACTTGACTCCCAAGTAGCTGACCTCGCAAACATGGGACAACGTTGGGGTGGCATGCTCGTGGCCGGTCACTTCCTCAAAGAATTCACCGACGGACGCCCATGGGCGCACCTCGACATTGCAGGACCGTCCTTCAACGAATCCGCACCATTCGGATACACCCACAAGGGCGGAACAGGGCACGGTGTTCGCACACTCCTAAGCGTGCTAGAAAACAGCGCACAATAGACGCTCACACCAATATATAAAAAGGGTGGACACCATTACTGTTGTCCACCCTTTTTATATGCATGATTATCGACGCTTATGTGCAGAGTTCCACTCACGCATCCGCTGCGGATACCCCGTAAAGTTCACGTCATACACAGGTATGCCCAACTCTTGCGCGATCTTGCGTGCATCAGCGGCAGAAGGTACCCGACGTCGTGTCCACTCCCCCGTCGTCGCAATAAGCAAAATAGATACCGGCTCATTCGAGTTCGGCGGCTCAATATACGCTTCAACACCAACGCGTGTCCTCGTGAACTTTTCCAAATGCTCAAACGTAGCTCGTCGTCGGTCGCTGCCCCGACCAGATTCAGGCGCGCCCGCAGATGCTGACAGTGTGTGTGAGTCAGAACGAAAAAGGCGACTGAAAAAACCCATGCTGGAAGAATACCGCGCCAACCACCAAAAAAATGGTTGACGCTAAATCCGCTCTACGTGAACAGAGAAATCACGACCAAACAGGCTTTCTCGTCGTGAAAACTAGATTTGTCTCAAGAATCACACGTGACGAGCACGGATAAGTGCATTTTCCACTTTGGCAACGGCGACCTTAATGACAAGATGGAACAGTATCCATACCCCTTGCGTTAAGGAGCAGACCGTGGCCGAAACCCCCGGCACCGACTTCGACATTGTCGTCTTGGGCGGAGGAAGCGGTGGTTATGCCACTGCACTCCGCGCTGCACAGCTCGGACAAAACGTTGCACTAATCGAAGCAGACAAGCTCGGTGGAACGTGCCTCCACTACGGCTGTGTCCCGACCAAGGCTCTTCTGCACGCTGCAGAAGTTGCTGACAACGTTCGTGAAGGACACCAGTTCGGTGTCAACGCGACATTCAACGGCATCGACATGTCAGGTGTCAACAACTACAAGTCTGGTGTGATCTCCGGCTTGTACAAGGGCCTCCAAGGGCTCGTAAAATCCCGCAAGATCACGTTGATCGAAGGCTACGGAAAACTCGTTGCACACAACGCAATCGAGGTAAACGGTCAGCGCATCACCGGTAAGCACATTGTGCTCGCCACCGGATCATACTCACGCTCACTCCCAAGCTTAGCAATCGAAGGTCGCGTCATGACCTCCGAGCACGCTCTCGCCATGGAACACGTTCCAGGTTCGGCCATCATCCTTGGTGGCGGTGTCATCGGTTCAGAGTTCGCATCCGTATGGAAGTCATTCGGCGCCGACGTCACAATCATTGAAGGTCTGCCACACCTCGTACCAAACGAGGACGAAGCAATCTCAAAGAACCTTGAGCGTGCATTCCGCAAGCGTGGAATCAAGTTCAACCTAGGCGATCGTTTCGCTAGCGTCACCCAAGACGCTAACGGCGTACACGTCACCCTCGAATCAGGCAAAACCTTTGACGCAGAGTACCTCCTCGTCGCGATCGGCCGTGGTCCGCGCACCGCCGACCTAGGCTACGAAGTACAGGGCATCACGCTTGACCGTGGGTTCGTTATTGTTGACGAAAAGCTGCACACCGGTGTTGGAAACATTTGGGCTGTCGGCGACATCGTGCCAGGCCTGCAACTCGCACACCGCGGGTTCCAGCAAGGTATCTTCGTTGCAGAACAAATCATGGGACTTAACCCACAACCAATCGTTGAATCTGGTATCCCACGTGTCACCTACTCCGAACCAGAAATTGGTTCAGTTGGTATCACTGAAGCACAAGCCAAAGAAACTTATGGCGCAGACAACGTCGAAACCATCGAATACAACCTTGCTGGAAACGGTAAGTCCAAGATCCTCAACACACAAGGATTCATCAAGCTGGTCCGCCAAAAAGATGGCCCTGTGGTTGGTGTACACATGATTGGTGCTCGAGTCGGTGAACTCATCGGTGAAGGCCAACTTATTGTGAACTGGGAAGCATACCCAGAGGATGTTGCTCCGCTTATCCACGCCCACCCAACTCAGAATGAGGCTCTTGGCGAGGCGTTCTTGTCTCTCGCTGGCAAGCCACTTCACGCCCACAACTAATAGGTTTTCAGTCTTTTTGAAAGTTTGGAGACGTAATGTCTAACAACGTGCAGATGCCAGCACTTGGTGAGTCCGTTACCGAAGGTACTGTGACTCGTTGGCTCAAGAACATCGGTGACACTGTAGAAATCGACGAGCCTTTGCTCGAGGTTTCCACAGACAAGGTCGACACCGAAATCCCTTCACCTTTCGCCGGTGTTGTGGAACAAATTTTGGCTGAGGAAGACGAAGTCGTCGAGGTTGGTGGCGTTCTTGCTGTCATCGGCGATGGGTCGGGCGCCGCAGCTGCTCCTGCAGCTCCTGCACCAGCCGCTACCCCAGCACCAGCTCCAGCTCCTGTAGCAGCAACACCAGCACCAGCCGCCCCAGCAGCACCAGCTGCAACAGGTGGTGAAGAGGTAACTCTTCCAGCACTTGGTGAGTCCGTTACCGAAGGTACTGTGACTCGTTGGCTCAAGAACATCGGTGACACTGTAGAAATCGACGAGCCTTTGCTCGAGGTTTCCACAGACAAGGTCGACACCGAAGTTCCATCACCAGTTGCTGGTGTCATCACTGCAATCCTCGTCCAAGAAGACGAAACCGCAGAGGTCGGCGCTGTACTAGCAGTCGTTGGCGGAAGCGCACAAGCAGCTGCTCCTGCAGCTCCTGCACCAGCCGCTACCCCAGCACCAGCTCCAGCTCCTGTAGCAGCAACACCAGCACCAGCCGCCCCAGCAGCACCCGCTGCAACAGGTGGTGAAGAGGTAACTCTTCCAGCACTTGGTGAGTCCGTTACCGAAGGTACTGTGACTCGTTGGCTCAAGAACATCGGTGACACTGTAGAAATCGACGAGCCTTTGCTCGAGGTTTCCACAGACAAGGTCGACACCGAAGTTCCATCACCAGTTGCTGGTGTCATCACTGCAATCCTCGTCCAAGAAGACGAAACCGCAGAGGTCGGCGCTGTACTAGCAGTCGTTGGCGGAAGCGCACAAGCAGCTGCTCCTGCAGCTCCTGCAGCTCCTGCACCAGCCGCTACCCCAGCACCAGCTCCAGCTCCTGTAGCAGCAACACCAGCACCAGCCGCCGCCCCAGCAGCACCAGCAGCACCCGCTGCACCTGCAGCTGTTGCTACGCCAGCGAAAAAGAGCGGCTACGTCACGCCTCTCGTGCGTAAACTCGCTGCCGAAAAGGGCGTTGATCTATCGACCCTTTCAGGCACTGGTGTTGGCGGACGTATCCGTAAGGAAGACGTTCTTGCTGCCGCTCAACCTGCTCCAGCAGCGCCAGCTGCTGCAGCTGCTTCCGCACCTGCTGCATCGGCAAAGGCTGCTTCGACAGTTCTGCCTGTATCGCCACTTCGCGGTACAACAGAAAAGGCAAGCCGTCTGCGCCAGATCATTGCAGAACGCATGGTTGAAGCACTGCAAACGCAAGCTCAGCTCACCACGGTCATGGAAGTTGATGTTACAAACATCGTTAAACTCCGTACAAAGGTGAAGGAATCGTTTAAGGCTAAGCACAACGCTAACCTCACGTTCCTGTCGTTCTATGCTCTTGCAGCAACCGAAGCTCTTCAGGCTTACCCGAAGATCAACGGTGTTCTTGCAGACAAGACCATCACTTACCCAGCAACCGAAAACATTGGTATTGCAGTCGACACTGAGCGTGGTCTGCTTGTTCCAGTTGTAAAGAATGCTGGAGACCTCAACCTTGCTGGATTCGCTCAATCAATCAGCGATCTTGGGGCTCGTACCCGTGACAACAAGGTCAAGCCTGACGAATTGTCTGGCGCAACCTTCACCATCACAAACACAGGATCGGGTGGTGCTCTGTTCGACACCCCGATCGTTCCAGTCGGCACATCAGCGATTATGGGCACTGGAACTATGGTGAAGCGTCCAGCAGTTGTTAAGGGTGCTGACGGTGAAGATGTGATTGCGATCCGCACATTCACATACTTGTCGATTTCTTATGACCACCGTCTCGTTGATGGTGCTGACGCGTCACGCTTCTTGTCAGCTGTTAAGGCACGCATCGAAGAGGGTGCCTTCGAAGACAAACTCGGCCTGTAACCAACACGTCGCTTAAACATGGGTGGTGCTTTTCGTAAGAAAGGCACCACCCATGTTGGGTTTTACATGAATGTGCTGTTTACACGGCTAATATGAATCCCTTGTTTTACGATGGATGCATGCCACAGCCACGCACAATTGTTGTAAGCGGCGCTACGGGACTCATCGGTAGCCGACTTGTTGATGCCCTCGTAGACCGAGGAGATTCTGTTATTCGGCTTGTGCGTCAAGAAACATTGCGGCAGCACAAAACAGTTGTTCCTGCTGGAGTGCGCGATGAAGTGTGGGACCCACGGCAAGGCGTCCTTAACCCGCGTGTTCTTGAGGGCGTTGACGGCATTGTTAATCTTGCTGGTGCAAGCATCGGCGACAGACGATGGACCACAGAATACAAAGAAGAAATCCTTGCCTCACGAGTAGCTGCAACACATACGATCACGCAGGCTTTGCTGAAAACTGAAGAACCTGCGAAGGTGTTCCTTTCCGGTTCAGCAAGCGGTTTTTACGGTTTTCCTTCTCATCGGGTAGATGAAACTTCACCGGCGGGTGACACATATCTTGCACATGTATGTGAACTCTGGGAGCAAGCGGCACGCCCTGCTATGGCGCGTGGTACACGTCTGACAAGTCTGCGGACGGGGATTGTTTTAAGCCCTCACGGTGGCGCTCTTAAGAAACTTCTCTTGCCACTTCGCTTTGGTGTTGGTGGGCCGCTCGGTAGCGGTGATCAAGTATGGAGTTGGATAACTCTAGACGACCACATTCGAGCTTTGTTGTTCTTACTTGACGATTCACGTGGGTGGGGGCCAGTAAACTTGGTCGCTCCGCAGGCAGCAACGAATAAAGAGATCACGCAAGCGTGCGCGCGTGCGCTTCATCGCCCATCTTTTATGAAGGTTCCTGGGTTTGCCCTACGGATGGTGCTCGGTGAGTTTGCTGATGAAATATTGCAAGGCGTTGAAATCACGCCCAGCGTGCTTGTGGAGTTGGGTTTCCGGTTCAACCACGCCACGGTTGCGGATGCTGTGCAGTGGGCTTTTACTAACCAGTCAGGTTAAAAGAAACCATTGCGGACCAAGAAATGACAAGCCTTCAAATCGCCACGGAATTAATTGTATTAATTTGAAATATGTAAGATCTTTGTTCGCATTTTTGCTTTAACCGTTTTATCCGGTTCGCCATGATAGCCCCAGTTCCATGGTGCCCCATCACGGTCTGTGGAATGTTGCGCGATCTTGTCGCCTGAGCCGCCAGTCACCGAGTTATAGTTCTTTCTGGCAGTCACATCGTAATAATTAACGAAGTTTCCATAGCCTGTAGCTATAGCAAGATGTGACCAGCCATCGCCTTTACCCCAGTCGTACACATACACATCGCCTTTTGCAGCCGAAGTATATGCGCTACCCATCTTCTTCGTATAATGAGTAACTGTAGAACGCTTTTTACCCGGTTCTTCCCAAAATTCTAAAAAATGATCCACTGATGACCAACTGCGGGAATGTACATTTTTGTTACCATATGCCCAGAACGGATATCCGCTCTCTACTTCCTTTTTACCTCCAGCTAACAAGGCTTGTGAGACAAAGTTTGTGCAATTTGAGTAATAGTTTACATACGCTTTATTGCGGCACGCGGTGTTGTTGTTACACGCATAAATTTTTGCGTAGGCTGCGGCTGCTTTTCCGTTATATCCTGCAGCCTCTGCAACAGGAGCCACCAAAGTCCCAACCAAAAAAGCACACACCAAGATGAGCGCAAATACAAAATAGTTTAAAGATGCTCGGATCACTTTTCGCCAAACTCCCAAAAGTCAGTGTACTTACGTTCCGCAATAAGCCATCCATAGGTTGCTTGCGGAGCCCTCACAAGATCAATCTTGTACTGAGCGCGCGGGTTCGGCCTTTTTGTTCCATCTGCGCTTGTATAATCCATGTATCCAATAAGCTGCACATATGCGGTATCACCGGAAACCCGAACACCTTCAAACCCTTCAAGAACAAAAGCATTGTGCACAAAGGCAGAACTGAGATCAGCTCCTTGTATAACCTCTTCTTGCACACCTTCATTATTAGCCTTTAGCGAGAAATCTACATCGCTTTTATTTGCCCACACGTTTTCAAGAAGTTTTCTACGCTCTTCTGTTTTATCAGCACCTAAATTTAGGTTTTCATTTCGACTCTGCATCTTTACGGTCAATTCCCGACTTGGGTCTTCTGATAGAACCGTACCCTTTTCAATACGTCCCGGCGCTGTAGCATCAGTTAGCAAATTGGAAATTACACTTTTAATCTTCGCCACGTCACCCTCAGAACCTGCATCTGCGAAAGCAGGAAGACGCTTCGGACCTGACATATCGTCAGCATTGTGACCCGTTGGCTCCAAATCCTGAGCTTCGTTAATTTCGTTTTTCTTTTCAGGCGAAACCCCAGGGTCTATTGTCATAGCATTTGCAGTGAAAAGGCCCACGCCGAGCCCTAAAATACAGGCAATTGCTGCGCCTACTGCTTTAGTTCGAACACTCATCTCAAGGCCTCCAAACCACGATAACACCGGGCTAGATAATCAAAATTATATCAATTTGGACAATACTTGAATGCATCTCATTTCACAAGACTTAATAAATAAGACTTATATTGAATATTGATGGAATCCCCTGCCCAAAAACTTGTATTTGATGTCGCTCTTAGCCTTAAAGGTGATCATTGATCGGTCTGTGCGTGTGCAGTCGACAGCACCCATGTTCCGTTTTTGTTGACGACCTCAAAGATGACGTGTTCGGTAAGTTCATAGGGTTGTTTTTTATCGTGCATCAGAGTTCCTGTAACCGTGTAGTACGCTTGCACTGTTGCTGTGTGTTCTTGTTGAGTTAGTAAGTCCACTGAGTGAAAAGTAATTGCAGGGTTTTTAAGGGTGGTTGCGCTCTCTCGAAGCGATTGAATAACTGTGTTGGTGTGGTCTGCTATTTCTCCATGCAATATTGGGGATGGTTCATGACTGTCAGATTTGTGTGCGCTCTGTTCTGCAATATATGTGTATCTTTGCTGTACTAAGCCACGGACGATGAGCGGATAGACAAGATCATTAATGTAGGATCTTTGCACTATCGGCTGCTGTGCTATTGCTTGTGGTGGCGTATTGCGCTGTAAACCAAGTGCATAGCTTGCAATGCTTACGCTCACTACGACGATCCCTGCTATTGCTGCCCATAATGCGGGTTTGGGTATCTGTGGGATTAGTTTTTTCTGTGTGCGTTGCGCTTGCACTAGGGCTGTCGGATGCACCCACTGATCGTTTAGTTCTTCGTGGTGTGGGGTGTTTTCCGTGCTGCTCAGATTGATTTGTTTGAGCGTTGTTATGACTTCACCTAATGCGTCTTCACTATGTGGCCGTTCTCTAATTGCACGTAATGAGCCTTCAACGAGTGCAAGTTGTGGTTCGATACATAATTTTTCTGCCTGAATTTCTGCAACTAGTTCGATGAGCATATCGACTGAACTTTTATGTTCAGCTCTGTTCCCAAAGAGACTGTCGTTGCCAAAGCTTAGTTCGCATTGCGCAGACAGTTGATAGTTGTTGTGATTATCGACGACAACATCCTGTGTTGATAAGCGCATGGGAGTTATATACAGCGAACGCAGGAGTAAAAGAGCAGACGAAACGCTGATCAGGACCTCAACGACGTTGTGTGTGCGCAAGTTTTGTTCTTTGCCTGCAGCGAGAGGCTGTGCTGGTTCTACTGCAAGCGCACATAAGTCGTTGAGGTCTACGCTTTGGACTATGCCTTGGATGCTTGGTTCTGAGCGTAGTTCAGAGAAGGTGGAGATAACGCGTATCCAGTATTCGCGTGCGTGGGCGCTTTGTTCGTCTTCCCCTATCCAAATGCAGTGGAGGTCTACCTGCTCGCCTGAGTCGGTGGTGGCTCTGTGTGCCGGTATGTGGCTGGTAGGGGTATTGTGTCGAGGTAGGGGTGCAGAAATGCGGATGCCTGCTTGTGAGAGCGTTGCAATATCTGATTCGTTGAGAATACGCACAGAACTAGCAAATCGCACTTACATGAAGGCTTTGCTGTTTTCTACAGGGTAGGGCTACCCGTGTCTATTTTCTGCTGAGTGCACAAAAATTGCTTTTTACACACATTTACATGATCCCATTTTTTGAGAGAGTGCCCCTTCAACCCTTGTGAAGTTTACGGTGTAATCATGGAGTTTTTGGATCTCGGTGTAGGCACACGCACTAGTGCATTTGTTGAAACCCTTGAACTACAGCGCACGCTCCACTCAGACGTCGCCGCTGGAATCCGACCCAACACAATCATTTTTGTGGAACATGCCAGTGTGTACACGGCTGGCCGACGAACTCGTAAACATGAATACCCGCAAAACACCCACGTTATTGACATCGATCGCGGTGGAAAAATCACATGGCATGGGCCCGGTCAGCTTGTCGCATATCCCATTGTGCGTTTGCCAGAGCCGCTGGATGTTGTCGCATATGTTCGTACACTTGAGCAAGCAGTCATGAACGTGTGTAGCGACTTCTCCCTAAACACGCATAGGGTCACTGACCGCAGCGGTGTGTGGCATCGGTCGCCCACGCTTCCGCACGACAACAAAATATGTGCACTTGGTGTTCGAGTCTCGCAAGGTGTCACAATGCACGGACTGGCATTGAATTGCTCTAATTCTCTTGAACCTTTTAACGCCATCACTCCATGCGGCATTTCTGATGCTGGAGTAACAACACTCAGCACAGAAACATCGTCGCTTATTACGCCGGCGCAGGCTCTTGCTTCGCTGGAATATCACTTAACTGAACAGCTTAAAGAACTTGGCGTATCTGCCTAAATCTCCTCACGCACACCCACACTAAGGAGCTTCCTATGGTTTCGTCACCAGAGGGCCGCAAACTCTTACGAATTGAAGCACGAAATTCTGCTGTCCCTATCGAGAAAAAACCCGAGTGGATTAAAACTCGAGCCACGATGGGCCCTCAGTACAGTGAGCTGAAGGGGCTCGTCAAAGGCGGTGGCTTGCACACTGTATGCGAAGAAGCAGGCTGCCCCAACATTTTTGAATGCTGGGAAGACCGCGAAGCAACATTCCTCATTGGCGGTGACCAATGCACTCGTCGCTGCGATTTTTGCCAAATTGATACGGGCAAACCTGCCACATTCGACCCCGATGAGCCTCGTCGCGTTGCTGAATCTGTTCGTTCTATGGGACTGAAATATTCAACTGTTACAGGCGTAGCACGTGATGACCTCGCCGACGGCGGTGCATGGCTGTATGCGGAGACTGTGCGACAAATTCACGCACTCAACCCAACAACAGGTGTTGAGCTCTTAATTCCTGACTTCAACGCTATTCCCGAACTGCTCGACCAAGTAAATGAATCTGCACCTCAAGTACTTGCGCATAACGTGGAGACAGTCCCCCGTATTTTTAAAGCCATCCGACCCGGATTCCGCTATGAGCGTTCCTTGTCTGTCATTACACGGGCACGTCAGGCAGGGCTTGTCACAAAGTCCAATTTGATCCTTGGTATGGGCGAAACCACTGAAGAAATCGTTGAAGCTCTTGAACAACTTCACGAAAGCGGTTGTGACCTCATCACCATTACGCAATATTTACGGCCATCAAAACGACACCACCCGGTTGATCGTTGGGTCAAACCTGAAGAGTTCGTAGAACTTGCTCAAGAAGCTGAACGAATTGGCTTCCTCGGGGTCATGTCTGGTCCACTCGTGCGCTCGTCCTACCGGGCTGGACGTTTGTGGGGGCAAGCCATGACTAAAAAGGGACGCACGATCCCCCACGAGCTCGCTCACCTTGCCCAAGAGGTCGTTTCTCGTCAAGAAGCGTCCGCTCTTTTGCAGAGATAAACAGAATTACACCCTGTCGTTACCTGCATACCTATAAGGCAACAGCGGTATTTGGCTTTTTTCATGGAAACAACCCACTAGACTAGGTACATGGCTCGAAAGAACACCTCCAACGACGCAGTTACTGATGCGCCTGCACAAAAGCAGAAGAAACCAAAGAAGACACGGTGGTATCACCAAGTCGCGCAAGTTTATAAGCTCACGGTTCAACACGATCCAAAAGCTCGCTGGGCGATCTTTGGTGTTGCTGCCGGTGTCCTTGCGCTCTTTGTCCTTGTTGGTTTGCTCTTCAATTTGGTGTGGTACTTCGCCGTAATCGGCTTATTGTTCGCACCTCTTGGTGGCATGTTCGTACTGGCTCGAAAAGCAGAGAAAGTACAGTACAGCATGCTCGAAGGGCATGAAGGCGCGTCACGTGCAGCTCTTGGAACGTTGCGTCGCGGTTGGTCCTTCCCAGAAGAACCAGCGCTTTTCGATGCAAAGAGCAAAGCCGTTGTGTTTCGCGGCATCGGACGCCCTGGTGTAGTTCTAGTTTCTGAAGGTCCAGCCCGACAAGCAGAAAAGCTTGTTGAGAAGGAAGAGAAACGACTTTCTCGCGTACTTCCTGGTGTTCCTATCCACGTTATTGCGTGTGGAAACGATGAAGGTCAAGTACCGCTTCCAAAGTTGACTCGTGCCGTACAAAAGCTCAAACCAAAATTGACTCGTGCTGAGGTCTCAGAGGTGCACAAGCGCCTCACAGCACTCGGTCAGGTTAAACTGCCTATCCCTAAGGGAATCGACCCTATGCGTGCACGCCCAGATCGCAAAGGTATGCGCTAATTTTTCATAAAAAATGTGGGGCCAACAAGTGTTGGTCCCACATTTTTTATATTTATCGACGAACAACCAAGGTACGTGCTGCTTTGTCGTGCAAGCCGCGTCCGTCTGCGTCCCAAATAACCGCTGGTATTACGAGGCACAAAAGAATTGTTCGCATGAGCCCACGTGCAAAACCAATATATGTGCTGTTGTTCTCTTCTGGCCGCACCCGAATACCGCACAGCACATGCCCTAAAGTGTTTCCGATTGAGGACACACACACGAAGTGGACAACCGCGAACACTCCCAGCGTGGCCATGGAATGAAAATCAAAAAGTAGCCACGACACAGCAGAAGCGGCAGCCCAATCAATGATGAGGCCGCACACGCGCCGCCACAGTGAAGCAAGAGAGCCGCTCCCCTGCTCGGGCGTACCGAAACGACCTGCATTATCCTCGGAGTTAGCCGTATTGTGTGTAGGCGATCCGTGCAGCCATGAAGAAAAATCTTTACGTGTAACCACCCTTTGATGCTACGTGGATACCACATTATTCACCCCTCAAATCAAGGGGTAACCTATGTCACACAAGCGAAAGTGCCCACATTACGCTACAAAAATGTCACATGAAGAGCAGTTATGTAACATGAGCGAAACACAAGGTACACCCTCGAGAAACGCCAAGCCCATATTGTCATTACTAGCCTCAATATAGGGCTCCAGCGACCAAGGAGACTCGGATGTTTAAGACCGCTGAGGAGGCAATTGCCTTCTTGAAGGAAGAAAACGTCGAATTCGTCGACGTGCGATTCTGTGACTTGCCCGGCCAAATGCAGCACTTCAACGTACCCATCGGACAATTCGAAGAATCTGCCTTCACCGAAGGAATGATGTTCGACGGGTCATCAATTCGCGGATTCCAAGCAATCCACGAATCAGACATGAAACTGATCCCAGACATCACAACCGCCTACGTAGACCCGTTCCGCAAGCGCAAGACCCTCGTCGTCAACTTCTCAATCGTTGACCCTTTCACGTCCGAACCATACTCACGTGATCCTCGTAACGTTGCAGCAAAAGCTGAGGCATACCTCAAATCGACAGGTATCGCAGACACTGCTTTCTTTGCTGCCGAAGCAGAGTTTTACGCATTCGACGGTGTTCGCTACCAAACCACGCCAGGTTCTACCCTGTACGAAATCGAATCCGGCACAGCAGCTTGGAACATGGGCCGCGAAGAAGAAGGCCTCAACCGCGGATACAAGACCCGCCTCAAAGGTGGATACTTCCCTGTTTCACCGAACGACCACTTCGCTGACTTCCGTGACCAAATCTGTGCTGAACTCGAAGAAGTTGGCCTTGAAGTAGAGCGCGCACACCACGAAGTTGGAACCGCAGGCCAGCAAGAAATCAACTACCGCTTCAACACCCTCACCGCTGCCGGCGATGACCTGATGAAGTTCAAGTACGTTGTAAAGAACTCCGCTTGGGAACAAGGCAAAACTGTTACGTTCATGCCTAAACCAATCTTCGGTGACAACGGTTCAGGTATGCACTGCCACCAGTCACTATGGAAAGACGGCAAGCCTCTCTTCTTCGACGAGAAAGGCTACGGAGGTCTCTCCGACCTCGCCCGCTGGTACATTGGTGGACTCCTCAAGCACGCACCAGCGTTGCTTGCGTTCACAAACCCATCAATCAACTCGTACCGTCGTCTCGTGCCAGGTTATGAGGCGCCAGTTAACCTCGTATACTCGGCACGTAACCGCTCCGCATGTATTCGTATCCCAATCACAGGATCGAACGCAAAAGCAAAGCGTGTTGAGTTCCGCGTACCAGACCCAACAGCAAACCCATACCTTGCATTCGCGGCTCAGCTTCTCGCTGGAATCGACGGCATCAAGAACCGTATCGAACCACCAGAGCCAATCGATAAGGACCTCTACGAGCTCCCACCAGAGGAACACGCTCTCATCGAGCAGGTGCCTGCGTCACTCGACGCAGCACTCGACGCTCTCGAAGCAGACCACGACTTCCTTACCGTTGGTGACGTATTCCCAGAAGACCTCATCGAAACCTGGATCGCGTACAAGCGCGAAAATGAAATCGACCCGATTCGTCTTCGTCCACACCCATACGAGTTCGAGTTGTACTACGACATCTAAACATTCGTAGACATATTGTGTGGCCTAGACGTGCATGAATGCGTGTCTAGGCCACAGTCGTTCGCGCACAAACTTTCACAAAAAACACGACTCTACGCAATCTCTACCTGTTTTCCCTGCAAACGAGGTGTAATTTCATATAAGGGGTTATTAACAAAAGTTTTGTGGGAGTTGTCATGAAAGCAGTACAGCGTGCGAAAGCGTGGGCTTCACGTAATAAAAAACGTAAAGCGATCTCGCCGCCAGTCACACCTCATGTTGCCCCAGCTGATCCTGTTACAACGGCATCGCCCGATAACCCACTCAGCGAATACAACAACAAAGATTTGCCTGAATGGTTCACGGTAACTCGCCCACCACGCTGGCTCCCCCGCGCACTCACCTCCATCGTGTTTACAGTGTTCATTGCCACATTTATTTGGCGTGCGATGGGATCCCTAACCGGCCTCTTCATCAACCTCGTTATTGCGCTGTTCCTTGCCCTCGCTATGGAACCAATGGTCTTGTGGCTGGTGCGCCGTAAATGGAAACGCGGCGCAGCAACTGGTGCAGTACTCATCGGATTGCTAGTTTCTGCTCTTACTCTTATCGCTGTCTTCGGACAAATGTTTATTGAGCAGGCTGCACAACTTATTCTTTCGCTACCAGACACCTACGAATCGTCTGCAATGTGGTTAGAGAAACGATTCGAAGTTGATATCCCAGAACTCAACGAACTCCAACGACAACTCATTAATGAATACGGCGGCGACGCAGCCAACCAAGCATTAGCGATCGGAGCATCCATGCTTGGGGTGCTATTCAATATTTCTGTGGTGCTGCTTGTCGCCTACTATCTGTCAGCTGCAGGACCAAAATTCCGTGCCTCAATTTGTGCGTGGCTTCGCCCATCAAGCCAGACTGAGGTGCTCCGCCTATGGGAAATCACTCAAGGGAAAATCTCCGACTACATCAACTCTCGTGTTGTTTTAGCGCTCATGAACACGTTTTGTACCTGGATTTTCTTAGAAATCATTAACATTTCCTACTCGCTGCCGCTCGCAGTATTCACCGGTGTGGTTTCACAGTTTGTGCCAACCATCGGAACCTATATTGGTGGTGCGCTGCCGGTTGTGTTCGCATTAACAAGTGGTAGCATCACGAAAGCCCTCGCCATATTGGCGTTCATTATCGCCTACCAGCAAATTGAAAACTTGTGGCTGTCCCCGCGCATTTCAGCGAAAGCACTCCAGTTGAACCCGGCAGTCTCTTTCGTAGTGGTTCTAGGCTTTGGCGCCGTGTTCGGGGCGCTTGGGGCGTTCCTTGCTTTACCCATCGCAGCGACGATTCAAGCAATTGGTTCTACCTATTTGCGTCGTCACGAACTTATTGATTCAGAGATGCTGCGCGACCCTAGCCACGTTCGCGGCTCGGGTGATGCAGCTTCAGAGCGTTCCTAATACCCGTAAAACAGTTTTTCCATGACGTTCCGCGAACGACGAGCCCTGCGCAGATAGTCTTCTTCTAACGTTGCTGCCTCACCTATTGGATAGTGCAAGACTCGTGCAATTCCGTTGAGGTCGCGACGGTCGGAGGGAAGCACATCCGCGGCGGCTCCACCTACCCGTCCTGTCCACAACACGATTGCATCTCGTAGTTTTGACGCAAAAACCCACGCGCTTGCTAATGTTTCGCAGTCCTCTTCATCGACAAGACCAAGGTTCTGTGCCGCATACAAACCAGCAAGAGTTTCTGTAGTACGCAATTCTTTATGTTCACCGCCGTACTGCATTTGCCACAGTTGGACAAGCCACTCCACATCAGTGATAGCGCCTCGCCCAAGTTTCAAGTGACGCATGGGGTCGACTCCACGTGGCAGACGCTCAGACTCCACCCGTGCTTTGATACGACGAACTTCACGGGTTGTAGCCTCGTCGATACCACCTTCACGGTAGCGGATAGGATCCACAAGTGACATGAAATCGTTCTGTAAAAGCTTCGTCACCTGCTACGGGTCGGGCACGAAGCAAAGCTTGGCTTTCCCACGCTTCAGACCAACGACTGTAATATTCCGCATACGAATCTAATGAGCGAACAAGTGGACCGCTCCGGCCTTCCGGACGCAGATCTGCGTCAACAGATAACGGTGGTTCTGGGTTCGTGTGGGTGAGCAGGCGGCGCACTTCCAACGCGACTTCTTGCGCGTACGCTGCAGCGCTTGCCCCATCGCTTAACTCACGTGAACGGTACACAAACATTACATCTGCGTCTGACCCGTACCCCATCTCGCGCCCGCCCATGCGGCCCATAGCAATGATTGCGAACTCTGCAGGCTCTTGTTCTTTTGCGTACGACTGTGCAGCCAACACTGTGCTGCGTGCAATCCGTAACGCGCTCATAACCGTGACGTCTGCGATGTCGGTGATGCCTTGTGCCGCATCACGTGGTTCGGTGCGCATCAGTAACTCGGAGCAGGCTATGCGCGCTAACTCTCGACGCCGTAAGGCACGTATTGTGGTGGCGGCTTGTGCGGGATCATCGGCTCTGGTGAGGATGGCATCAGCTTCAGTGATCAGTCTGCTTTTTGAGCGAATAGCAAGATCAGCATCGCCATCAAACCAGCGGATGGCTTCTGGCGAACGGCTAATAGCTTGAGCAACATAATCGGATGTCGACAAGACGAGCGCTAGCCTTTGCGCAGCTGAACCTGAATCCCGTAAAAGCTTCAAATACCAGTGTGTGCCGCCCAGTTCGTCGGAAAGCTTACGAAACGCTAACAGCCCGGAGTCAGGTGCCGCTCCTTCAGCGAACCAGCCAATGAGTACAGGCAGTAACTGCCGCTGTATAGCTGCCCGACGAGACACTCCCTCAGTGAGTGCGTTAATGTGCCGCATTGCCCCTTTCGGGTCACGGTAGCCGATTGCTGCGAGACGTGCCTGTGCGCCTTCTGCTGATAGTGTCGCTTCTTCTTGTGAAAGCTGCGCCGTAGCGGGAAGGAGCGGCCGGTAAAACAGCGCCTCATGTAACGACCGAACTTGACGTTTCACCAATTTCCAGCGGGCGTTTACTTCTTCAATGCTGTTTCGCCGTATACCTAATGCGCGAGCTAGCACTTCTAATTCATGAGGTTGTGTAGGCATCAGGTGCGTGCGATGCAGCTGCCGTAGTTGCACCCGATGTTCTAAGACGCGAAGGAACCTGTAACACTGTGCAAGTTGTATAGCGTGTTCACGCCCGACATATCCGGCTGCGGCTAGTTGAGATAACGCGGTGAGTGTGTGTGACGATCTTATGCTTTCGTCGAGACGCCCGTGCACGAGTTGTAGCAACTGCACAGTGAACTCAACATCACGCAACCCACCTTTACCCAGTTTTATTTGCCGTTCAGCTTCGGCAGGTTTGACATGGTTTTCCACTCTGCGGCGCATTGCTTGGGCGTCTTCAACAAAGTTTTCCCGTGTTACTGCCTGCCACACCATCGGGTTCATTGTGGCAATGTATTGCCGTGAAAGTTCGCTATCACCCGCAACGTGGCGGGCTTTGAGTAGAGCTTGAAACTCCCATGTTTTAGCCCACCGTTCGTAATATTGGGTGTGGCTTGCAAGGGTGCGAACCAGTGGCCCTTGTTTTCCTTCTGGCCTTAATGCAGCGTCCACAGCCCATAATGCTGGTTCGTTTCCGACCTGTGCGCATGCGAGCGCGAGGTCGCTTGCGAGTTGGGTGCCTATTTCTGTGGCGTATGTTTCGTCGTATCCGTCTTCGGGTTCAACAACGTAAATAACGTCGACGTCTGAAATGTAGTTGAGTTCTCTGCCGCCTGTTTTACCCATGCCGAGGACTGCTATGCGCACGCCGCGTCCGTGGTCTTCGTGGTGTGAGCGGGCGATTGCAAGGGCTGCTTCGAGGGCTGCGGCTGCGAGGTCGGCTAGTGCTGCGGCGACGTCGGTGAGGATTTCTTGTGGTTCAAAGTTGGCGAGGTCGATTGCTGCGATGCGTAGCAGAATACGTCGGTATTCTTTGCGCATGAGTCCGGTGTAGTCGGTGTCTGTGCTGTTTGTTGATAGTTCGCCGGCTACTGGGGTGTGGGCGTTGGGGTGTGCGTGAACGGCGTGGAGTAGGCGTTCACGCATGTGGGTGCGTTCGGTTTCGAGTGTGTATGTGTAGTCGAGGACGTCGGTGAGTAGTTCGGGGCGTCTGATGATTTCGTCGCCGAGGGCTACTGATTGTCCAAGTACGGAGAAGAGCCGGTTGATGGATTCGGCGCGTTGTTCGGCGTGTTCTTCTGTCTCGTTTTCTGGTTTTTCAAATAGTTGAGTGAAGAGCCGTGTGGTGTGTTGGTGTTCTTTTCCGGCTGCGTGTAGGGCTCCGCATAGTCGTACTGTTGCGAGCAGGCCAAGGTCTGGGTCTGAGCAGTGGGATAGTGCGTCGAGTAGGACGTGTTGTGCGGTGATGGGTCCGAGAACAGCGCTGAGTTCGGGGTCGTCGCATAGTTTTTCTGCGCGTTTTGCGTTTGTAACCCCGAGTCTGATGAGGCGTCTGGTCACGGATTGGGTGCGTGCTGGATCATTCATGGGGAGCCTTGGCCGGTATGTCGGTGGATGGTTTTCGGCACGACGTGTAAGGGGCACCGGTTATCCGATGCCCCTTTAACGTGTTAGAGAACTTGTAGCAGTCGTTTGATTTCGAATGGAGTGACTTGGGAACGGTATTCGTCCCATTCCGCTCGCTTGTTTTTGATGAAGAAATCGAAGACGTGTTCGCCGAGGGTTTCTGCGACGAGTTCTGATGATTCCATGATGGCAAGCGCCGCATCGAGGTTTTGCGGTAGTGGCCTGATGCCCATGGCGCGTCGTTCAGCGTCGGTGAGGCTCCATACGTCGTCTTCTGTTGCGTCTGGGAGTTCGTAGCCTTCTTCGACGCCTTTGAGTCCCGCGGCGAGTGTGAGCGCGTATGCCAAGTATGGGTTGGCTGCGGTGTCTATTGCACGGTATTCGATGCGTGAAGAGTTTGATTTCCCTGGTTTGTACATGGGGACGCGGACGAGTGCGGAACGGTTGTTGTGGCCCCAGCACACGTACGATGGTGCTTCTGCG
The DNA here is from genome assembly GCF_051200815.1 of Timonella sp. A28. Classification (GTDB taxonomy): domain Bacteria; phylum Actinomycetota; class Actinomycetes; order Actinomycetales; family Cellulomonadaceae; genus Timonella. The sequence goes on from NZ_CP195159.1 coordinate 904,262, forward strand.
CCGCCCCACAGTCGCTTGTACGAGTTGACGTATTGGTTTGTGACGGCTGTGATTTCTGCGGAGTGGTGCAGGAGGCCGGCTATGAATTGGCGTCCTGTTTTTGATAGCTCGTATTGGGCGCCTGGCTCGTGGAAGGCATTCCTGTCGCCTTCAAAGAGGGATAGGTGCGTGTGCATGCCTGAGCCGGGTTGGTCTGCGAGTGGTTTTGGCATGAACGACGCGAATACGCCTTGTTCGAGGGCGACTTCTTTCACAACGGTTCTAAATGTCATGAGGTTGTCGGCTGTGTTGAGGGCGTCAGCGTATCGTAGGTCGATTTCGTTTTGGCCTGGCCCGGCTTCGTGGTGCGAGAATTCAACGGAAATTCCCATTGATTCGAGCATGGTGATGACTTGTCGTCTGAAGTCGTGGCCTGCTGGGCGGGCTACGTGGTCGAAGTATCCGCCGTGGTCGATGGGGACGAGTCGGCCCCCTTCGACTGGTTGTTCAAAGAGGTAGAACTCGACTTCTGGGTGGGTGTAGAAGGTGAAGCCTTTTTCGCTGGCTTTGTCCATGGCTCGTTTGAGGACGTTGCGTGAGTCTGCGAGTGACGGCACGCCGTCTGGGGTGAGGATGTCGCAGAACATTCGTGCTGTGCCTTGGGTTTCTCCACGCCATGGCAGTAGCGAGAATGTGGTGGGGTCTGGCCGTGCGATCATGTCGGCTTCGTATACGCGGGTGAGGCCTTCGATGGCGCTCCCGTCGAAACCGATTCCTTCTTCGAAAGCCGATTCGAGTTCTGCTGGTGCTATCGCAACGGATTTGAGCATGCCAAGCACGTCAGCAAACCATAAACGCACGAATCGGACGTCACGCTCTTCGACTGTGCGGAGCACAAATTCTTGTTGCCTATCCATAGTTAACATCTTGCCTGATAAGTCGGGTCAGAAACGAGCGGGCGCGCAAAAAATCTCAAGAAACCGAATAAGGTTTATGTCATGGCTGAGTTACGAATCGCGATTGCGCAGATCGACACGTGTGTCGGTGACATTTCTGGGAATGTTGAAAAAATTCTTTCCTGGACCCGAAAAGCCTCTGAGCGTGAGGCTGATGTGGTGGTTTTCCCTGAGATGACGATCACTGGATACCCGATTGAGGATCTTGCGCTTCGTGGGTCATTTCAGCGTGCTGCCGAACGTGCTTTGTTTGATATAGCGCACACCCTTGAGGCTGAAGGCCTCGGTGACATTCGTGTTGTTGTTGGGTCGTTGGGTGCGTTGGCGTTGTCTGATCATGTCCCTATGGATCGTCCAACGAACCGTGCAGCCGTGTTGTGTCACGGTTCCGTTGAGGTGGCATACGACAAGCATCACCTGCCTAACTATGGTGTTTTTGACGAGTACCGGATTTTCTCTTCGGGGAACACCACCACCGTTTTTGAGGTGAAAGGTCGTCGCCTTGGGTTGGCGATCTGTGAAGATATTTGGCAAGATGGCGGGCCAGTCGCAGAACTTGAAGACGTCGGAATTTCGGTGTTGCTGACGTTGAATGGTTCACCATTTGAAGAAGGTAAATCTCAGGTTCGGTTGGAGCAGGCGCAACGCAGAGCACGCGCTGTTGGGGCGCCTTTGGTGTACGCAAATTCTGTGGGTGGGCAAGACGACCTCGTGTTTGATGGTGGTTCGTTTGTTGTTTCAGCTCACGGTGAGGTTGTTGCTCGGGCGCCAAAATTTGTTGAAGATTTGCTGCTGTGGGACCTCGCTGAAGATGACGAAACCTGCAAGTTCGGGCCTATCGCGTCAGCCCTTGAACCTGATGAAGAAACATATAGGGCCATCATGACTGGCTTGTCCGGCTATTTCACTAAAAACGGCTTTAAATCTGTCATTTTGGGGTTGTCGGGAGGCATCGACTCTGCGCTTGTAGCCGCGGTTGCTGCTGACGCGATTGGCGGCGAAAACGTGTATGGCGTGTCTATGCCTTCCGTGTACTCGTCAGAACATTCAAAAGACGACGCCCACGATTTAGCGCAACGCATTGGCGCCCACTACCGTGTACAACCTATTGCGCCTTTCGTTGACGCGTTCCAAAGCCAACTGCATTTAACTGGTGTCGCAGAAGAAAACTTACAAGCACGCATGCGCGGCATGACATTGATGGCGTTATCAAATGCTGAAGGCCACCTTGTTTTAGCGACAGGAAACAAGTCTGAGCTCGCGGTCGGATACTCCACAATTTACGGCGACGCCGTGGGCGGGTACGCCCCCTTAAAAGACCTCGACAAGTCCCGTGTGTGGGAACTATCGCGGTGGCGCAACAACTATGCGATCGACCGCGGTGAGATTCCGCCCATCCCAGAAAGCTCCATCACAAAACCACCATCGGCAGAACTACGCCCCGGCCAAGTCGACCAAGACTCACTGCCACCCTACGACTTACTAGATGCTGTTCTTGACGCACATATTGAGCATGCCGAAGGACGTGCGGAGCTTCTAGAGCGCGGCTTTGACGCACACGTCGTCGATAAAGTTGTGTCCCTCGTTGACCGTGCCGAGTGGAAACGCCGCCAATACCCACTAGGACCTAAAGTAACTGCTCTAGCGTTTGGACGAGACCGCCGCGTCCCGATTACATCACGTTGGCGCGAGCCTGAAATGTAGCGGTTTCGCGTTAGGCTTTTGAGTAAGGGGATGATCAGTCCCAACGTTTCGAATTTGAGGCATAGAACATGACTGAGCACGTTTCACACCAACGATCAGACACTTCTGCTCCGCAAGCACCCGTGCGTAAGCGTTTCCGCGTTCAAGATTTTGCGCGGTCCAAAAATGACGGACACAAACTGACTATGCTCACCGCATACGACGGCGTGACCGCCCGCATTTTTGACGAAGCTGGAATCGACCTGATTCTTGCCGGTGACTCTGTGGCAGACAACATGCTGGGTTATGAAAACACTTTGCCCGTAAGTTTGGACGAAATGATTGTGGTGGCACGTTCGGTGTCTCGCGCAACCAAGCACGCCATGGTTGTTGCAGATCTACCTTTCGGGTCATATGAGGCTTCCCCCATTCACGCATTTGAAACCGCGGCACGCATGATGAAGGAATCCGGTGCGCATGCGGTCAAGCTTGAAGGTGGCGCTCGTATTGCGGAGCACATTCACTTGTTGACGTCCTCAGGTATTCCTGTTGTTGGGCACCTTGGTTTGACGCCACAGTCAGAGAACATGCTGGGTGGTAAGCGTGTGCAGGCTCGTTCTGATGCTGCTGCTGAGCAGTTGTGTCAGGATGCGTTGGCGTTGCAGGATGCTGGTGCTAGCGCTGTGGTGTTAGAGATGGTTCCTGCGCCGGTTGCGGCTCGTGTCACCGAAATTTTGGCTATCCCTACCATTGGTATTGGTGCTGGAACCGAAGTTGACGGTCAGGTTTTGGTGTGGACTGACATGGCTGGCATGGGTGATTGGTCGCCTCGTTTCGCCAAGCAGTTTGGCAAGGTCGGGCAGGCACTGTCTGATGCCACACGCGACTACATTGCAGCGGTGAAGGACGTGTCTTTCCCAGGACCTGAGCACACGTTCGAGAAGTAGTAAGTCTTGGTTTTCTTTTAAGGGTGTGGCACGTCTCCGCGTGCCACACCCTTTACTTTTGAACCACCTGAAATGGCTTTTTCACAAGGTCAGTATTGGTGTAGTGGTTACCGCTTGTGGAGTTCATATGCTTGCGTGAATAGGTACGATTCTTTGGTAATCGCGCCGGAGTCAAGCGGAAGGACGCCCGTGGCAGCCCATAGTGTTTCTCTTAGCCACTGTCCGAAGCCCGCTACACGGAAGTTCCCGATGTCTGTGTTGTTTTGACTTGTGCGTTCAAGCAGTACGATAAGCCTCTGCATGCCGCTTAGTTCGTCTTGTATCGTGTCCCACTCATCCCGTGGCAGCCCCGAATATTCGTCTTCTTCGGGCGGCCATTCTTTCATTTCATGTTCTATGGCTCTAGCACGTGAAGCTAATAAAGCAGGGTCACATATGGTGTACGCTGCCACAACAAGTTCAGGGTTTACGAACTCGTCAAACAAAGCCTCCGTATATTTTTCATAATCAAAAGACACAGCACCGAAGGTTTTAAGCCAGTGTGCAACACCTTCGATTCCTTGAATTTCCGCAACGTGATACGTGTTGCGGGCTTGGTCTAAAAGTTTTTGATAGGCAGTCATAATTCCTCTACGCATGTTGGGGCGCGCCACTACATTCGCTGCGTAGCAAGCCAGCAGCGTTAGTTCAAATTCACTAGGTGCGGTAGGTTACGAGTCGTCCCCTGTGTAGTCTCGTGTTTCTTCGTCCCACTCTTCTGTGCGGGCACGTGCAATGTCTAAGGCTCTGCGGGCTTCTTCTTCAGTGTCGTAGGGGCCCATTTTGTGCCACCAACTAAATATTCCGCCTTGTGCGACTTTCCCAGTTTTAGTATCAAAGTAGTACTTGGCCATGGGGTGCCTTCCCTAGTGGTTTTCCTTGCACTCTAGTGCCTCTTCAGCAAATATGCACCCATGTTTGTGGTGGTAGCGGTGAGTGAACTTGTTTATTCAAACTAGAATGGTGTCATGACTGTCACGCGTAACACCTATGACCCTCTGCTCCCAGGAACCATTTCGGCACAGTTGTCTGTACCTTCTTCAATTCCTCGTCCGGAGTATGTGGGTAAGCCTGGCCCTCAGGAATTCACTGGGCGTGACGTGGTTGATGATGAAACCATTGAGAAAATTCGTATTGCAGGAAAAATTGCTGCGCAAGCTCTTGCCGAGGTTGGACGCGCTGTTGCACCTGGTGTGACAACAGATGAGTTGGATCGAATTGGGCACGAATTTGTGCTTGACCATCACGCGTACCCTTCTACGTTGGGGTATCGCGGGTTCCCTAAGTCTTTGTGCACCTCAATTAATGAGGTTATTTGCCATGGCATTCCAGACGACACCGTTTTACAAGACGGCGATATCGTCAACGTTGACATCACTGCGTATATTCATGGCGTGCACGGCGACAACAATGCGACTTTCCCTGTTGGTGACATTGATGAAGAGTCTTCGCTGTTGATTGAACGGACGCGTGAGGCTCTGAACCGCGGCATTAAGGCAGTCAAACCGGGGCGTGAAGTTAACGTTATTGGTCGAGTGATCGAAAAATATGCTTCGCGTTTTGGTTATGGTTCGGTGCGTGATTACACCGGTCATGGCGTGGGTGAGGCTTTCCATACTGGTTTGATCATCCCTCACTACGATGCTGCACCACTGTATGACACGATCATTGAACCTGGCATGGTGTTCACTATTGAGCCCATGCTGACACTCGGCACGATTGATGCAGACGTTTGGGACGACGGCTGGACTGTTGTGACGCGTGACCGTAAACGTACCGCTCAATTTGAGCACACACTGCTAGTTACAGAAACAGGCGCGGAGGTCTTAACCCTGCCATGAGTACACAACCCAACATTGCGTTCGGCATTGATATCGGCGGCAGCGGCATCAAGGGGGCACCAGTTGATCTTGCTACTGGTGAATTCACTGAGTCGCGTGTGCGTATTCCAACGCCAGAGCATTCCACCCCACAAGCAGTTTCGGATGTCATTGCTGAACTCATTGGCGAGTTTGACCTTGATGATGACACTCCTATCGGCGTCGCTTTCCCTGCGCCACTTGATCACGGTGTTGTGCGTATCGTTGCGAACCTTGACGATTCGTGGGTGGGCGTCAACATTGAAGATGTGATCGGTGAGCGTATTGGTCGCCGCGTGTATTCCGTCAATGATGCTGATGCTGCCGGTTTTGGTGAGGTGGCGTATGGTGCTGCTCGTGGCGAGGAAGGTGTTGTTCTTCTTGCAACGCTTGGCACGGGTATCGGTTCGGCGCTTATTGTCGATGGGACTCTTGTGCCGAACACCGAGTTGGGTCACCTTGAACTTGATGGGTTTGATGCGGAAACGCGTGCGGCTGATAGTGCGCGTACGCGTGAGGACCTTGATTGGGAGTTGTGGGCGGCTCGCCTGCAACGCTATTTCTCTCACCTTGAATTGTTGCTGTCGCCTGACCTTATTGTGGTGGGTGGTGGTGTGTCGAAGCACCATGCACAGTTCTTACCGTTGTTGAGTTTGCGTGCGAAGATCATTCCAGCGCAGTTGCGTAATGCTGCTGGGATTACTGGTGCGGCAGCGTATGCGGCTGATCGCGCTATGCACGATAAGAAGAAGTTCCCGCTTTCTTAATACGGGTAAAGCACAAGTCGGGGTTCCCTTGCCTGGTCAAGGGAACCCCGACTTGTCGTATTTTTAGGGCATGTTTTCGCTGCTAGGCGACGATTGCGAACCCTAAGTCTGTGAGTACGGCTTTCGTGTGTGAGTCGCCGAGTTCGAGGTGCAATGGGATGTGCGCCATGTCGCAGGCGGCGAAGAGTTGCACAAGGAATGCTCGTGAGCTTTTGTCAGCGAAAACGGCGTCTTGTGCGTGCACGTATACGGGGATGGTGCTTTGCATGACTGCTGCGAATACTGCGCTGGCTTGGTCGCGCATGGATTCGTTGATGGCGCCGTGGAGTTCTACGTGAAGCGCGCCGTCGTGTATGCAGGCGCGTAGTTCACTGGACGTGTTTATGTGGGAGGGGCTGCCGGGAAGTAGCGTGCACGTGCTTTGGACGTTCTTGCTCGACATTGCGCACCCCTTGTTTTATCGCACTGCGACCGCAGTCGCATGGTTGTGTGTACACAACCGAATCACCCCAATTGTGATTACATACGACAGTAAAAATACGAAAACCTGCAATAGGCTTTACCGATTATTTACCTTAGCAGGGGTTTGCTTGATGTTCAACATGCGAAACCGGGCACTGCTTATTCCGTAAAATTCAGCGTTCTTCGCGTACAACAACTTCTAACGTAAACGCGTTAGCGCGCCCCGGAAGCAAGGAAACTTCAAAGAAGCCCGCGTATTCGCGTGCCGCCTCCAACACGCCTTGCGCTGTTGTGGGCATTGCGCCTTGTCGAGTAATCATGTGCCGCGCAAGTAGACCGCGAGTGTGCTTTGCATTGTGTGACACCACGGAACGTTTTCCGTCTAGTTCTCGCACAACTTTTACACTCACCCATTCGGTGGACGACGAGGGAGCGGGCTTCCACGCTGCCGCGTAGGCTGCACTACGACAATCAATGACGACTGTTTCTTGCGCCATTTCAGCTAATTCTGCGTCTAATACCTTGCGCCACAGCGCGCCAAGAGCACCCAACTCCCCCAGTTTTACGCCCATAGACAACCGGTAGGCCGGAATCACGTCTGTAGGTGACACCAGCCCCCACAAGGCGGAAACAACACGCACATGTTGTGCCGCAATCTCAAGGTGCTCGTCGCTCATTGCGCCTAAGTTCAATGCTTCAAACAACACACCTGAATAAATGTTGGTGGAGGGAGCCGCAGGCGCGGAAAGGAGTGCACGGTTTCGCTCGATTTCGTGCGTTAACGATGCGCCAACGCCAAGAAGTTCATGAGCGTCCGCTTGCGCAGAAACCCGTGCAAGTTCCCGAAGAACAGTGTGCCGCTGCTCATTTAAACCAGGGTGAGACAAACTTTCCACATCAACAGGGGCGCCAGTTGTCGGAGCAGTTTTACCTTCAGAGGGCGGCAACAAAATCAACACACCACAAGCCTACCCACACTCGAACACCCCACACGAGCCTGCGCACGGAGGTCAACCTCACACTGCTCAACAACACGCCAAGTTCGGTGTTTGAACAAAACCGCGTACCCTTAGTGAAGCGGAGAAGACAGCCGGGTGGCCGCGTGCTGTTCAGCACGAGGAACGTCCGGGCTCCACAGAGCAGAGTGGTGGGTAACACCCACCCGGGGAAACCCGCGGGAAAGTGCCACAGAAAACAGACCGCCCACATGCCCTGCATGGGGGTAAGGGTGAAACGGTGGTGTAAGAGACCACCAGCGTTCCAGGTGACTGAAACGGCTAGGTAAACCCCACTCGGAGCAAGGCCAGACAGGACACGATGACGCTGCTCGCGAAGTGTCCGGGTAGGCTGCTTCAGCTTACCGGCAACGGTAAGCCTAGATGGATGGTCACCACCCACACATGAGCAATCAGTGTGGGCACAGAACCCGGCGTACAGGCTGTCTTCTCCGCCCTATTTTTTATTCAGCTGCGAGCGCTGAGACTGGCTCTGGGACGCGCACGAGGATGCGGCTGCATTCTTCACAGCGCACAATTTTTTCTGCAGATGCGCTACGAATGTCGGCGAGGTCTGTCGGGTTGAGTTCGAGTCGGCAACCACCACAACGGTTCCCTACGAGTGCCGCAGCACCTACGCCACCTAGCTGGTTGCGGAGTTTGTCGTAGAGCGCGAGCAGTCCGCTGTCGAGCCCTTGTGCAGCTTGCGTGCGTTGCGCTGCAATGTCGCGTGCCTGCTGGTTGATCTGTTCAAGTGCGTCACGAAGTTGCGCGTTGGCGTCGTCAAGAGCGCTTTGCATGGAGTTGTTCGCTTCTTCAACTTTTGCGAGTGCATCGTTGTGTGCGTCGAGGCGTTCCATGACGTCGAGTTGGATTTCTTCGAGGTCGGCTTTGCGTTTGGTGAGGGACGCAACCTCAGCGACGAGCGCTTGTGCGTCCTTTACGCCAACGTTTCCGGTGTCGAGTCGGGTTTGGTCGCGTTGAAGCCTTGTTGCGACTTGTTCAACGTCGTCTTCAGCTTTTTTGAGTTCGCGGGTGAGGTCTGATGCTGCGGTGCGTGACGCGATGAGCGCAGAAGACAGGTCGTTGATTTGTTCTGTTACTTCGTCTACTCGTGCGCGCTGTGGTGCGTGTGCGTGCTGGTGTTTGAGTTGCGCGAGTTTGGTGTCGAGTGCTTGGACGTCTAGGAGACGAAGTTGATCTGCGACGGGGGCGTTTGGCACGGTGGGTCCTTCCGCGAGCGTGTGGGTTTCTGGTTTGACTCTAGTCTGCGCGCGTGTGGAACGTCCACGGATCGGTAGTGATGTCGCTGACCTTTGTTTCAATTGTGATGCCTTTGTCGGCGAGAGTGCTTGCTACGTCGTGGGCTGCGTAGGGCAGCCACACGGATTCGCTAGCCCAATGTGCTGTGTCGATGAGGTGTGGTTTTGCGGTTGGGTTTTCTTCGGTGGCGTGCGTGTGGGCTGCGGTGATGCGTGCTGTCTGGTTTTGCGCTTCAACGTAGTCGAGGACGTCATGATGTTTGAGGTCTGAGGTGATGTACACGTCTGCGTCGCTACTTGCGATGATGTTGAGCAGAGAACCACCAGATCCGCCTAGTACAGCGATTTTGTGTACGAGTGCGTCTGGGTCTCCGACGGTTCGGATGCCTTGTGCTGCTTGTGGCAGGACGTCCGCCACATGCTGCGCGAGACTGTGTAACGTCATGGGTTGGGTGAGTTCACCGACCCGCCCTAACCCGAGGGTTTCGTCGTCGGCTTGTGGGGTCAGTGGACGCGTATTGATCAGCCCGATTGTGTCAGCGAGAGCATCGTTCACTCCCCTACGCGCAGAATCTGCGTTAGTGTGCGCGCTAAACAAGGCGCAATTGTGTGCGATGAGCGTGTAAATGCTTGCGCCACGATCGGTGCGCGTAGTCACCGAATCAAGCGGGTTGAACAAAAACGGGTGATGCGTGACGATCAGGTCGGCACCCCACGCGACTGCGTCGTCAATAACTGCGCGGGTGGCATCTAACGCGAAATAGATTTTACGCACGGGCGACGTGATGTCCCCCACTGCAAGACCGGGCTTATCCCACGGTTCGGCAAGGTGCGGCGGGTAGAGTTCTTCAAAGTGAGTGACGATATTCTCTAATGTTTCTGGCGTTGAATGCGCTACTACCCGTGTATTCATGTGTTCATCGTATCGAGTCACCGGGCGTTTACAGGATCCCGTTTTGTTTCTGCTGAAAGATTCGTGTAACGTTTTCTCCGTTGCCTCACGCAGTGAGTAGCAATGATGGGCCTATAGCTCAGTTGGCTAGAGCGCCACGTTTACACCGTGGATGTCGGGGGTTCGAGTCCCTCTGGGCCCACTAAACACTTTTCATAAGTGTTTAGTGAGTTTCACACTCACAACCCAATATATTGGGGCCTATAGCTCAGTTGGCTAGAGCGCCACGTTTACACCGTGGATGTCGGGGGTTCGAGTCCCTCTGGGCCCACCACAATGTTGTTAATAACGACTAGTTCAACAAGGTCGGAACCACACGGTTCCGGCCCTTTTTTATTTCAAAAGATCGCTTTCCGTTCTCTGCTGGAGTGTCTTTATTCTCTACTATCCGCGGATATGCGATACTCAGGGCACGTTCTCGCTTCTGGTCGCTTTACCCCCTAGCGCAGGCTATGCAGCACATAACCAGGCGCTAATAATGGCAGTCGACATAATGAAGCGTAACCCTTGGAATTAAAGTTAAGAGCAGCGCGTTGCTGTGCGCAAAGGAGACCCCCTCAATCATGAGCCCGACCACAAAAGAATCTCAGCGAGCGGAGCTCCACAAAACGATCTGGCGGATCGCAAACGACCTTCGCGGCAGCGTTGATGGTTGGGACTTCAAAACCTACGTGCTCGGCATGCTCTTCTACCGGTTCATCTCTGAAAACCTCGCCGCCTACCTCAACAAAGGCGAACACGAGGCCGGTGACGAAAGCTTCGACTATGCGAAAATACCTGATGCGCAAGCCGAGTTTGGGCGCAAGGAAACAGTCGAGGAAAAAGGGTTCTACATTCTTCCCTCGGATTTGTTTCAGAACGTCAGGCGCAACGCCGCCAACGATCCGAACCTCAATGAAACACTCGAGCGGGTCTTCAAAGATATTGAAGGGTCAGCGCTAGGCACAGACAGCGAAGGCGACCTCAAAGGCTTGTTCGACGATCTTGACGTGAACAGTTCCAAACTGGGTAACACGGTAGCTAAACGCAATGAGAAGCTTGTGAAGCTTCTTGATGCGATTGGTGACCTTCCCTTGGGTAACTTCGAGGACAATTCGATTGACTTGTTCGGTGACGCTTACGAGTACCTGATGCAGATGTACGCTTCACAGGCCGGCAAGTCTGGTGGCGAGTATTACACGCCACAGGAAGTCTCTGAGGTGTTGGCGCGAATCGCGGTCGCGGGCAAGAAACGTGTCAACAAAGTGTATGACCCGGCCGCCGGTTCTGGTTCTCTGCTGTTGAAGTTCGCCAAGGTGCTGGGCAAGGAGAACATAGGTGGGTTCTATGGGCAGGAAATCAACCTGACCACATACAACCTCGCGCGCATCAACATGTTTTTGCATGACGTGAACTATGAGAAGTTCAATATTGCGCACGGTGACACTCTGCTTGACCCCCACCATTGGGACGACGAACCATTCGAAGCGATCGTGTCGAACCCGCCGTACTCGATTAAGTGGGAGGGCGACGCGAACCCGCTCCTGATCAATGATGAGCGTTTCGCTCCCGCAGGTGTGCTTGCACCAAAGTCGAAGGCGGACCTTGCTTTCACCATGCACATCCTGTCTTGGCTGGCAGTGAATGGAACTGCCGCGATTGTCGAGTTCCCTGGTGTACTTTACCGAGGTGGCGCTGAGGCGAAGATCCGCAAGTACCTCATTGACAACAACTATGTTGACGCGGTTATTCAACTTCCGCCGGACTTGTTCTTTGGCACCACGATCGCAACGTGCATTATCGTGCTCAAAAAGTCTAAGACAGACAACTCGGTGCTCTTTATTGATGCTTCCGACGAGTTTAAGCGAGTGGGCAACAAAAATAAGCTCACACCAGACCACCAGCAGAACGTGCTGCGTGCCCTTGAAAACCGTATCAATGTAGACCACCGTGTTGCGCTGGTGTCGAACGAGGACATCGCCGCGAAAGACTACAACATTGCTGTGTCCTCATATGTTGAAGCCGAAGACACACGCGAAGTCATCGACATCACCGAACTCAATGCCGAAATCGCCCGCATTGTCGCACGCCAAGCCGAACTACGGACATCCATCGATGTCATCGTGGCCGACTTAGAAGGAGCCGAACAGTGAGACTATCTAGCGTCTTGAGTGACTGTATCCTCTTACAACTTCGACAGGTTGAACCGTTCATGGGAAAGTCGCGGGTAAATTGGGGTAATCACAAGAAGATAGAAGTTGGCACAGTAACGCGGCAATACTACTGCACACAATGCGAGAGCATTCGCCCATTTAATTCCAAAAAACTACTCAATTGTCTCGTTGCTGGACCAGATTTTGTGAGTATTGATGTGGTGCTTAAATGCGTAGATTGCGCAAACCTGGTGAAGAACTGGTATTTAGTCAGGTGTGCAGATGACTTGTTCGGGCAGGCCCCGTCTGTCTCCCTCGTCCACTTCACCGAACATCTTGGAGAGTCAGCAACGCACCTCGGGCCACTAAACGACAACATGCAGGACTTGTTAGATCGGGCAGACTTAGCTCGGCGGTTCGACTTAGCTGCAGGGTCAGTCATCTATCTGAGGAAACACTTTGAATTGACTACCCACACGGCTGCCGCTGGCATAGGTGTAGATACTACGTCGAAGAACGGGAAGCGTCGAACATTCGCTAACATTCTAAAGGAAGTTGACGAGAGGATCAGGATAATCCCAGACGAGTTCGCGCAGGATGGTTATCGTCTCTTCTCTGAACTGAGTGCGATCATTCATGGGGACGCTAACGAGATTGAGGCTCTCGACAAATTTGAGGCTTTGCGACGCCTCGTTGTTGGAGTCTCTGAGAACGTACGCAACCGCGCTGAGTTCGCAAGTGCAAGAAGTGACCTAGGCTGGTCTTCCGGAGGTGAAGGATGAGTCACATTGATGACCTACTCACGGAGTTCGCACCGCAAGGCGTGCGGCATACCTCATTGTCTGAGGTAGCCGGGTACTCCTTCACACGCGTAGACGCAAGCGAGCTTGATAAAACTTCGTTTGTCGGAGTCGACAACCTAGTCGCAAACAAAGGGGGCCGCGTTGACGCGAGCTACCTCCCGAACACAGTGCGCCTAGCCGCATATGAGGTCGGCGACATACTTCTTGGCAATATTCGGCCGTATCTCAAAAAGGTGTGGCATGCGACCTCAGTAGGTGGTTGTAGTGGCGACGTTCTCGCCATCAGGATCAATGCTGACGCTCGTGACGAGCTCGACTCGAAGTTCTTGTACTACGTTTTGTCATCTGACAGGTTTTTTACCTACAACATGCAGCATGCCAAGGGCGCCAAGATGCCGCGTGGTGACAAGGCCGCGATTCTCAAGTATCGAATACCGGTGCCGCCGCTGGAGGTTCAGCGCGAGATCGTGCGGATCTTGGATCAGTTCACGGAGCTGGAGGCGGAGCTGGAGGCGGAGCTGGAGGCCCGCAAGCGCCAGTACGCCCACTACCGAAACGAGCTGCTGGCCATCGGAAACGAGGCGCCGCAGGTGTTCCTCGGAGATATCGCGACTATTGGCACTGGTAGTCACGACACCAAGGACGCTCTGCCTGACGGCGAGTTCGTGTTCTACGCACGTGGTCGCGAACAGTTGCGCCTCGACTCGTTCGACTTCGACGAGCGCGCCATCATCACGGCTGGTGACGGTGTCGGTGTCGGGAAGGTGTTCCATTTCGCCGAAGGCAAGTACGCGCTCCACCAGCGCGCTTATCGAATCGTTCCCCACGACTCAGTGGATGCTCGCTTCATCTATCACTATCTAGTGGCCGATTTTGCTCGATATCTCGCACAGACATCGGTGCAGTCTTCGGTGACCTCGCTTCGGCGTCCCATGTTCTTGAAGTATCCGATTGCGCTGCCGTCGTTGGCCGAACAGCACCGTATAGCCTCGGCCCTCGACGAGTTCGACGCCCTTGTGAACGACATGAGCGTTGGCCTTCCAGCGGAAATCGCCGCTCGTCGTAAGCAGTATGAGTACTATCGCGACAAGTTACTGACTTTCGAGGAGGCGACACCATGATCGATGCGGTTACACGCAAATACGATCCGATCGCAGTTTCTACCGAGAGCACTGTGGTTGCTGAATATGTTCCGGATGCGGCATCGCAGGCGGCATATCAGTCAGAATCAGCGCTGGAAAAGGAACTGATCCGACTACTCGAATCGCAAGCATACGAGTACCTGCCAATCACATCCGAAGCGGATCTCGTCGCGAACCTCCGGGCACAACTAGAGGCGCTCAACGAAATCACGTTCACCGATTCCGAATGGGAACGGTTCTTCACCACGAGCGTCGCAGGTAAGAACGACGGCATCGTCGAGAAAACAATCCGCATCCAAGAGGACCACGTCCAGGTACTCAAACGCGACGATGGTTCAACAAAGAACATCACGCTGCTGGACAAGAAGAACGTCCACAACAATCGCCTGCAAGTAATCAACCAATACGAGATCGACCGCGGTGAAGGTGGCGCAAACTACGCCAACCGCTACGACGTGACCGTGCTGGTCAACGGCCTGCCAATGGTGCACATCGAACTCAAACGCCGCGGCGTCGACATCCGCGAAGCGTTCAACCAAATCAACCGCTACCAGCGAGACAGTTTCTGGGCAGGATCAGGCCTGTTCGAATACGTCCAACTGTTCGTAATCTCCAACGGCACGCTCACCAAGTACTACTCCAACACCACCCGCTCCGCACACCTGAAAGAAGCCGCCAAGCCAGGCAAAGGCCGCAAAACATCAAACTCGTTCGAGTTCACATCGTGGTGGGCAGACGCACAAAACAAGCCGATTACCGACCTGACATCATTCGCGAAAACATTCTTCGCGAAACACACCCTACTGAACATCCTCACCCGCTACTGCGTGCTCACCGCCGACCGGCTGCTGCTAGTCATGCGCCCCTACCAGATCGTCGCAACCGAGAGGATCCTGCAGCGCATCGACGTGTCAATCACACCAGGGAACAGCAAACCGCTAGGCACCACCGCTGCCGGTGGTTATGTATGGCACACAACCGGCTCAGGCAAAACCCTGACATCGTTCAAAGCCGCACAACTTGCATCAAAGATGCCAAGTGTTAACAAGGTGCTGTTCGTGGTTGACCGCAAAGACCTCGACTACCAGACCATGCGCGAATACGACCGCTTTGAAAAAGGTTCAGCGAACTCCAACACCTCAACCGCACTACTAAAAAAGCAGCTCGAAGACCCAAACGCCCGGATAATCATCACCACAATCCAGAAACTCGCGAACTTCATCGCCGCCAACAAAGGGCACCAAATATACAGCGGCCACATTGTCCTAATCTTCGACGAATGCCACCGCTCCCAGTTCGGTGACATGCACTCGGCAATCACAAAAGCATTCAAGTGTTACAACCTCTTCGGCTTCACCGGAACACCAATCTTCGCTGCAAACGCAAGCTCCGGCGGCAATCCACAACTCAAAACCACCGAGCAAGCCTTCGGCGACAAACTCCACACCTACACGATCGTGGACGCCATCACAGACAAAAACGTACTACCCTTCCGCATCGACTACGTCAACACCGTAAGTGTCGGCAACATTAAAGACGCGCAAGTCTCCGCGATCGACACCGAACGCGCGCTCCTCGACCCCAAACGCATCAGCGAAATCGTGAAATACACGTTGGAGCACTTCGACCAAAAAACCAAACGCGCATCAAGTTACGAACACTCAGTCGTCACCAACATCCCCGATTCCACACGCACCCGGCGCCAAGCCGAAGCCATCCGCGAACGCAAACGCGTACGAGGCTTCAACGCCATCTT
The DNA here is from genome assembly GCF_051200815.1 of Timonella sp. A28. Lineage (GTDB taxonomy): Bacteria > Actinomycetota > Actinomycetes > Actinomycetales > Cellulomonadaceae > Timonella. The sequence goes on from NZ_CP195159.1 coordinate 919,996, forward strand.
CGCCACCGCATCAATCGACGCAGCACGCTGCTACTACAACCACTTCCAAATGCAGCAAGACGCACTACCGCCAAACCAGCGACTGAAAATCGGTTTGATCTACTCATATGGAGCAAACGAAGCGGCGAACGACGGCGTCATCGACGACGAAGCATTCGACACCGACTCACTCGTCGCAGACGCCCGAAACTTCCTAGAAGACGCAATTCAAGATTACAACGCAACCTTCAACACCAGCTACGACACCAGCGCCGACAAATTCGGCAACTATTACAAAGACCTCTCCCAGCGACTAAAGAACCGCGAACTCGACCTCGTCATCGTGGTCAACATGTTCCTCACCGGATTCGACGCCACAACCCTCAACACCCTGTTCGTAGACAAAAACCTGCGCGCCCACGGCCTCATCCAGGCATACTCACGCACCAACCGCATCCTCAACTCAGTCAAAACCTACGGCAACATCGTCGCGTTCCGAGACCTCGAAGAAGAAACAAACAAGGCACTCGAACTATTCGGCAACAAGGAAGCCCGCGGCATCGTACTCCTCAAACCGTACGACGACTACTACACCGACTACGCCGAAAAAGTCACCGAACTCCTCGACCGCTTCCCAATAGGCCAACAGATCATCGGCGAAGCCGCACAAAAAGACTTCATCGCCCTGTTTGGTGCAATCCTGCGCCTCACAAACATCCTCACCTCATTCGACGACTTCAGCGGCAACGAAATACTCAACGAACGGCAAGTCCAAGACTTCCGCAGCATCTACCTCGACCTCCACGCCGAGTTCCGCAAAAACAAAAACTCCGATAAAGAAGCCATCAACGACGACATCGTCTTCGAAATCGAACTCATCAAACAAGTCGAAATCAACGTCGACTACATCCTCATGCTCGTCGAAAAATACCGTGCCACCTACGGCAACGGCGAAGACAAAGAACTACGCGCAGAAATCTCCCGCGCAGTCGACGCCAGCCCCTCACTACGCAACAAACGCGACCTCATCGAAGACTTCGTCGACAGCATCACCGTTGACGGCTCAGTAGACGACGAATGGCAAGCCTTCATCGCAGCGCGACGCGAAGCCGAACTCGAGGCGATCATCGCCGAAGAAAACCTCCGCGCCGACAACACTCACACTTTCATCAATACTGCGTTCCGCGACGGGGTAATCCGCACAAGCGGCACCGCAATCACCAAAGTGCTCCCACCAGTCTCACGCTTCAGCGCAGCTGGCGGGCACAGCGAAAAAAAGCAACGCGTCATCGAAAAACTCGGAACCTACTTCGAGAGGTTCTTTGGGCTTGGAAATGAGGGAAGTGAATGAGACCAACGGACTTCAAACGATTGCAGGCTGACGCAGCCGAGGGGGACGCGTCATGACGGGGTATGCCAAACACGACGCCCTTCGCCTGTGGTCTGACGAGCCCGCGACAGTAGACCTGCTGTCATTTGATGCGATCGCAGAGACGGTCACGGACGCACTCTTTGACAAGACCCTCAATCCAGTGGCACTGGGTATTTCTGGTTCCTGGGGCAGCGGTAAGACGAGCATCCTCAACCTTGTAACCGAGAAGGCTGCTCAACGATCCTCCTACACAGCAACTGTCGTGATAGTCCGAGCTGACCCATGGCGCTATGACCCACGCGTTGGGCCGAAGGAAAGCCTGATCGCCGAAGTGTTGTCAGTTCTGCAGGAGGAATTTCGCGGCGAGGACGAGGTCACCGCGGCCGCTACCACTGCGTTCAAGAAGCTCGTGAAGCGGGTGAACTGGTCCAAGGCCGTCAAGATGGCCACCACTACGGCACTCACAGCGCAACTTCCGAGTCTCGACGACGTTATGGGGCTCGTAAGTGATGAGCCCGAGTCACTCAATTCAGAGAAAGGCATGGATGCCTTTCGCAAGGAGTTTCAGGCTCTGCTCAAGGAACCTGCGTTGAGCCACGTCACCCAGGTCGTGGTCCTAGTTGACGATCTAGATCGCTGCCTCCCTGATACCGTCGTCGACTCGCTTGAGGCAATTCGCCTGTTCCTGTCCGCGAAAGGAATGTCGTTCGTGATCGCGGCTGATGAAGTGCGGGTGGCAGAGGCGATCCAGCAGAAGCTACAGATGCCGGCCGATCCATCTCAGGGCGAAAGCGTTGCAAGCCTTTACTTACACAAGATCGTACAGACAACTGTCCCTGTACCTGCGCTCAGCTCGTTTGATACCCGCTCCTACCTATTCCTTCTGTTGGCACGCACCGAAGTCGATGATGTCGCTTACGCAGCTCTCGTCGCGGGATGCGCCGACCTTCGTTCCTCTGCGGGGAGCCTCGACGACCTAACGATGCCCAAAGGTGTCGATCTGTCGCTTCAGATGGCGACGGCGTCACGACTCACCCCGATTCTCTACGAGAAGTTCCAGGGAAACCCGCGCAGAATCAAGCGGTTCATGAACGATCTTTACGTCCGTCAGAGCGTTGCACGTCGCCGCGGCATCGCACTGGAGCCCGACGCCATAGCGAAGTTGATGGTCATTGAGAAGTTGCTTGACAAAGACTTCCAAGATCTCCTGAGCTGGCTTGCTGCTGGAAAGCTTCGTAGCCAACTCGATGCACTTCAGGCGCTCGCGAAGGGCACCGCTGAAGTTCACGATCGCAAGGTGACCACAAAGAAGAAGCCTACCAGCGAAGAGATTTCCAAGGGATTCTCAGGCACGATGGTGCGCTGGGCGAAACTTCCTCCCGATCTCGACGCCACCGATGTGGCCGGCTACTTGACGCTGGCCGCTGCCTTCAAGGGGAAGATACTGCTGGATGAGTCCCTGTCGGAAAAGTTGCGCGACCTGGCAGCCGCCCTCACTTCGAGCTCCACCCTGGACAGGACTGCGATCAAGGATGACGAACTCGCACGGCTACCCGCCGGAGACGTTATTGAACTGCTAGCCCATCTGGGACGACGGATGCAAGACGATCCGTCTATCCAGTTGCCGACTGCCAACGCAATCGTGACATTGACAGGACTCCACCCGGCAACGATAAGTGAAGCAACCCAGGCTCTAGCGAAGTTGCCAAGCCAGGAAGTTCAACCAGCGACCGTGCTTCTCCTCCAGGGGAAGAACAGCGATTTTGGCTCAGTACTCAACGCGTGGGAAAGCAACGCCAGCAAGACCGTCAAACGAGCAATCACAGCGGTAAGAAAGGAGACGTCCAATGGGAACCAGTAACGCGTTCAAGGGCAGCGGGGGCAAGGACGCGAGCGATCTTCGTGACGCAATCGCCGATTGGCTCGGCGATGATGTTTCGCCAGCGCAAGATGGTGAAGCTGATAGTTCTGAGCAGCATGGAGCGCACGCGGCTGGTGACTCTGCACCCTCGCTGAATCTCATACCACTCCTCCGTCTCTGGCGCGATAGCAGCTCAGGAGTCGGAGGTGGTGCAGGGTCCGGGGGAAGCGGCGGTTCTACTGGTGGACGATCTTCCGGCGGTGTCCGTCGCACAGTGACCCGCGTGTCCGGGCCCGCTGGGCGCGCAGGATCGCTTGCTCGCGCTTATGCTGCCGGGGATCGTGCGGCGCTCGAGTCAGCAGGTCTTGACTACGATGCTCTCCGTGCGCTGGATGATCCGATCGAGGTCGGTCGGCGTATCGCATCCGTCGCCTTCGAAGCTCAGGCGGATAGCAGTCTTGAAGACAGCGAAGCACGGTTGATCGTCGCGGAGCTTATCGCATGGGTCTTGGCTGCTCCCAATGATCAGGTCCCCACTCCAAATGACATCGTTCGCCACTCAATTGAACTCATGATGCTGAAGTCCGCTCTTGTAGAAGTCGGCGACACAATACGTAGTGAACCGAATGCGACAAAGAGACGAGCGGCCGAGGCCGAAGTTGGCCGAGCAGCACATGTTCTGGCCTCGCAAGTTCCGCTTAACGAGACTGGCACTAGTGCCGCCGAAATCAGTGAAGCCATTGAAGGTGGAGTACGCCAGCTCACTGCGATCTTTGGGGCTGGCGAATGACTCGGCTCGCGCTGGTGGTCGACCGTAATAATATCCCGAAAGATGTCGACGAGGTCTTCCTGTGGGACGGCATGCCGCAAGACTCGTTCAAGTCCACGCTCGGGCCGAACTTTGCCGATCTCGGCCCGGTGCCTCCGCTGAACGGGGACTTCGCCCGCATCGCAGTTGCCATACATGCTGCCGATCACACCATCCGACGGCAGGCACGGGGTTCCAATTGGAATCGACGAAGGTTCATTCTTTCAGTTCCTGTGAGCGACCCTTCCACCTGGGGTAAAGTCGAACCAGCGCTCGTCGAGGCAGTCAACTTCCTAACAGGAGATGACTGGGGATTCGAGTTCACTGCTTATCCGCCAATCCCTACGCCCGAGTATCTCGTCGGCGATAGTTCTACTCGCGTGGTACTCCTGAGCGGCGGCGCGGATTCGGGCAGCGGCGCACTCATCTCAGGATCATTGCTCGGTGACAGTGGCACACAGACTTTCGTGTCGCATGCCAGCTCTGGGGCTGCCAGCGCTCCCCAGAAAGAACTACGCAAACGCCTAGAAAGTATCTATCCCGGCAAGCAAGCCGCGCATCACCGGAAGTTCATCGGGCGATCGAAGAAGAAACCTGATGGTACAGAGTTTCCGAGTGAGCCATCGAGTCGATCTCGCTCGCTCCTGTTTCTCGCTTTGGGACTCGCTGTCGCCGCACAGGCCGAGGTGCCGCTTTGGATACCCGAGAACGGCTTCGCCTCCCTCAACCCACCTCTTGGCCCTGAACGCCTCGGCGCACTATCGACTCGCACGACTCAGCCATGGTTCCTATGGCGCATTCAAGAAATACTTGAGTCCATGGGGGCACACGGGGTGATCGAGAACCCGTTCCAGTTTGTAACCAAGGGCGAGATGTTCACACAAGTGAAGAAGCTCCTTGGAGACGATAACGCCTCGGCGTACTTAAGTGCGACGAACTCCTGCTCGTACACCGACCAGAACTACCAAGGTGTCCCAAGCGGAACACATTGTGGTGTCTGTTTTGGGTGCATTCTGCGCAGAGCATCGTTCCATGCCAGTGGCGTCGAAGATGCCACCGCATACCTGAGCGATGATCCTAAATACGCGCGATATGTGACCTCTCATTCGTCAGTCACAGCGGCACGGGACTTCGCAGTGGAGCCAATCTCGCCAGCGACTGTGATCATGATGTCGCTTCCGCCGGCTCTTTCGGCACAACAGGCGATGGAGATTTGCCAGCGAGGACAGGCTGAGATCGGAGCTTACTTAGGATGAGGGAGTTACCCCCGCTCGATGTTCATGCCCACGTCGCAGTCGATATTGAGCCAATTGAGCTTGAGCGGCTGGGTGCAGTTGTACTAGTGGCGACCCGGTCGCTAGCCGAGTTCGACAAGGTCAGGGATCGCCACGACAGAGTCAGTATATGGGGCGTCGGCTGCCATCCTTCTCTCGTGCGTGCACAGGGCGACTACGACCAGCGTCGCTTTGCGGAGGCGATCGAATCTACCCCGTACGTCTCGGAAGTGGGACTAGATGGAGACTCGCGCGTCCCCATGAAGCGTCAGATCGCCACACTCGGTTCAATACTGGACGTGCTTGACCACACCCCAAGAATCTTGTCCCTCCACAGCTATCGTGCGGGCGAGGAAATACTTGACATCCTTGAAGCGCATGGTAACCAGCCCGGGAGAGTGCTGCACTGGTGGCTTGGCGATAGCGAGCAAACGGCACGCGCCCTAGCTCTTGGCTGTTATTTCTCCGTCAACTACTCGATGATTCGCGCAAATGATGGCTGGAAGTCTATCCCGCTCGACCGCCTCCTTGTCGAGACTGACCACCCTTCGGGTGACCGCTTTGGCCCGGTACCACGGATGCCTGGACGCGTTCAGCCGGTGGAGGTGGCCCTTGCGAAACATCATGGTCTGTCCCAGCGACCTTTGCGCACGAGCCTTTGGGAGAACTTCGCGGCGATCGTCGCAGGCACGGGGACATACTCGATCTTGCCCAAGCCAGTACAACTAATGGCAGATGCGAGCAGCGGAGCATGAGACTTGCCAAAGAGCACACTGCGTCATGTCGCCCGGCAACCGCGCTGGTGGGGCTCGCGTAGCACAACGCCACACCGTTTCAGAAACGTCGCAATAGTCTGAGGGCCAAATCCAAGCTGCTCCGGACGGCATCCTCCCACTGCACTGAATTAACAAAGAGGCTACCTCGCCAGACGTCGTGAAGATCCAGAATCGCGGTCATTGTCGTACGATGCAGTTTGATTTCTCGAGCAACGGCGTTGATCGTCTTTCCCGATTGATAGATCGCGACGATCTTCCGTTGCTCGTCAAAGCCGATGTGATTCTGCACCTGTGATCGGCCTCGTACTCCCGCCACGGATGCAGGGCAGGCAGCCCAGCGCGCCAGCGCCAACAAGGGCGAGTATTTTCCAAACTTCCACTCAGAAAGGGCCCACCACATAACTTTTGAAAATTAGAACCCCTGGTGGGGTTTTTTTATTTGCCCTGAATGTTCTTTCGCCGTCTACCTCAAGGCCTGTGTGTGGGGTAAAGGGTGACATGATGGTGGGCATGAGTTCTGCAAACCTTACACGTGAAGAAACCGCTCAACGGTCACAAGCCGTCTGCCTTGAAACGATCGCCGTCAACCTTGACCTCACGCAAGCAGCCGACCCTGCTGTCAGTGGGTTCCCTGTCACCACAACCTTGACGTTTACTGCCACGACACCGAACACGTGGATTGACTTCATTGGTGAAGCCGTGAATTCGGTAACCGTGAATGGTGAGAATCATGCGGTGGACTGGGATGGTTCACGCATACACGTGACCGGACTTGCAGAACACAACACTGTCACTGTTGACAGTGTTGGAGCGTACTCGCGTTCAGGTGAAGGCATGCACCGGTATGTTGACCCGGCAGACAACAACACATACTTGTACACCCAATATGAGCCTGCGGATTCTCGTCGAGTCATGGCATGTTTTGAACAGCCAGATTTGAAAGCACGATACACATTCACGGTGCAGGCCCCCACTGGTTGGAGTGTGCTGTCCAACGGTGTCGCCACAGACACTCGTATCTCGTCGAACAGCCAAACCGTGACTTTCGCGGAAACGAAACCAATCTCCAGTTACATCACCTGCGTAACTGCAGGCCCTTACCATCGTGTTGATGCGGTGTGGAACTCCCCCACTCAAAGCGTCGATTTAGGTGTCCTGTGCCGTGCGTCGCTTGCCGAACACCTCGACTCCCACGAAATCATCGAAATCACCCAGCAAGGACTCGATTTCTTTACCACCGCATTCGACTACGAATACCCGTGGGGTAAATACGACCAAATTTTTGTTCCCGAATACAACCTCGGCGCAATGGAAAACCCCGGTCTAGTGACATTCACTGAAGCCTACATATTCCGTGGTGCAGCAACCCGGTCGCAGCACGAAAACCGAGCCAACACTATCCTCCACGAAATGGCTCACATGTGGTTCGGCGACCTCGTCACCATGAAATGGTGGGACGACCTGTGGTTGAAAGAATCCTTCGCCGACTACATGGGTGCACACGCACTCGTGCACGCCACCACATTCACCGACGCATGGGTGACCTTCGCTAACCGACGCAAGGCATGGGCATACCAGCAAGACCAACTCCCCACAACACACCCCATCGTCGCCGACATCCACGACCTCGAAGCAGCGAAACTCAACTTTGACGGCATCACCTACGCCAAAGGCGCAGCAGTGCTGAAACAACTCGTCGCATACGTTGGGCAAGACGCATTCTTCACAGCCGCGCAACGCTACTTCCGCCGCCACGAATACGCAAACACCACACTGAACGACCTGCTCGTCATCCTTGAAGAAGTATCAGGGAAAGATGTACACGCATGGTCGCAAGCATGGCTGGAAACCACCGGTATGAGCACCCTTGCCGCACACGAAGACAACGGGCACGTGACGCTCACCCAAGATGTTGCACGACCACACCGACTCAACATTGGCCTCTACGGGTGGGAAAAAGAAACAACACAAGACGACCTCACTCCCCTTTCCGTGCACGACGTCACCATCGACAAAGAAACAAACACCATCACGGTGCCCGGCTGGGAAGACGCAGCATTACGTGTCATCAACGAAGACGACTGGACATACGCGAAAGTACGCCTCGACGACACATCACTACACGCCGTAAAACAAGGCCTCTCAGGCGTGTCTTCCGCCCTCACCCGCGCACTACTGTGGTCAGCCTTATGGAACGCTGTACGAGACGCACAGCTACCAACCAGCGAATACGTGTCCATCGTCGCGCAACACGCACCACACGAGAACAACAGTGCGCTACTTTCCGGAGTGCTCGCCAACACGTTCTACGCGATCGAACACTACGCTGCACCAGATTCACGAAACACCCTACGCAGCCTGTGGGCACATACCACATGGGATGCACTCGCCGCAGCCACACCGGCCAGTGACTCACAGCTGGCGTGGGCGCGCAGCCTCGGCGAGATCACCTCGGTCGCTGACACACACGCACACGCTGTCGCAGAAATCTTGTCTGGCTCACGTCCCGCCCCTGAAGGATTAGCATTAGACCCCGATTTGCGGTGGCAGTGGCTCACCGCGCTGTGCACGCTCGGGCAAGCCGGACGCGTTGAGGCAGACGATCAACTGAGCCGCGATAACACCGGTGACGGCCGCACCGCACACCTACGCGCTTTAGCTTCACAGCCCACCAGCGAACAGCGTGCCGCTAACTGGCAGACCGCATGGGAAGACACATCCCTCTCAAATGATCACCTCAGCGCTGTCATTGACGGGTTTAACGCTGGCTCACGCACCGACCTCACCGAAAGTTATGCGCCTGAATATTTCACGCGAATTCGCGAAGCGTGGAATGCACGCAGCATCGAGATTGCTCGTCGTCTCGTTGTTGGCTTGTATCCGTCACACGCGTCTGACAGTCTTGTCGCTGACTGGTTACAGGACAACCAAGACGCTCCCGCATCTCTGCGACGATTAATCGTTGAACAGCGTGATCATGCACGTCGTGCCGCTCAAGCCCGCGCAGGTGACGACTCAACTAAGTAGCACTCTGATGGTGGGTTAGCCGTGCGCAACCTCAACATTCAACAATGTTGACGGCTAACCCACCAGTCGATGTTTCTTTATATTTGGCGTTCATATCAAGCCCTGTTTGCCGCATCGTTTCAATAACCACGTCAAGGCTTACAGTGTGTTCGCCGTCGCCACGCAACGCCATACGTGCCGCATTGATTGCTTTCACCGCGCCGATCGCGTTGCGTTCAATGCACGGAACCTGCACAAGCCCGCCTATCGGATCGCACGTTAAACCAAGGTTGTGTTCCATCGCGATTTCTGCCGCGTTTTCAATCTGTTCCGGGGTGCCACCGAGGACTTCTGCAAGGCCAGCCGCAGCCATTGCGCAAGCGCTGCCCACTTCCCCTTGGCAGCCCACTTCAGCGCCAGCAATTGAAGCGTTCTTTTTAATCAGCACACCGATCGCTGCGGCAGTAAGTAGAAAGTTTTCAATGTCTTCGCTGTGGTCTTCTCCCGGTGCCACAAACGTAATGAAGTACTTAATCACTGCGGGGATGATTCCTGCCGCCCCATTCGTCGGGGCAGTAACTACTCTGTGTCCGGCAGCGTTTTCTTCATTGACTGCGAGCGCGTAAAGGTTGATCCAGTCCATGGCGCGTAGTGGGTCTTGTGCGCTGTTTTCGGTGCGTAGTTTGCGGTGTAGGGCGGGTGCGCGTCTGGGTACGCGCAGTCCGCCGGGGAGGTGTCCGTGTCCGGTGAGCCCTGAGTTGATGGATGCGTTCATGGCGTCCCAGATGAGGGCGAGGTTGTGTGAGATGTCGTCGCGGGTGTGTGTTGTTTGTTCGTTGCGGCGCATCATTTCGGAGATGGATAGCCCGTGTTCGCGGGCTTGGTGGATCATGTCTTCGGCGGTGTTGAAGGGGTATGGGATGTGGGGTGTGGGTGTGACTCGGACGGTGAGGGTTGAGTCTTGGGGTGTTTGTGTGCCTGTTTTGAGGTGGGTTGGAGTGGAGATTTCTTCGACGACGAAGCCGCCGCCTACTGAGTAGAACGTTGCGTTGAGGATGTGTTGTTTAGCGTGTGTTGCTGTGAGGGTGAGGGCGTTTGGGTGTCCGGGTAGGACTGTGCGTGGGGTGAAGGCGATGTCTGTTTGTTGGTTGAATTCGATTGTGGGGCAGTCTGGTGCGCAGGGTGCGCCGTGGTGTGTGGCTGTGTTGAGGCAGAGTACGCCTGCGAGTTCAACGGCGTGTTCTATGGATGACACTGCTGTTTGTGGGACGTTGTGGGGTTCGTATCCGGCGAGTCCGAGCATGACTGCGCGGTCTGTTGCGTGTCCGCGTCCGGTGGCGCCGAGGGATCCGAACAGGCTTATGGATAGTCGGGTGTGTTGCGCGGTGGTGGGGAGGTTTTCTTTGAGTCGTTGTGCGAAGGTGTGTGCGGCTCGCATTGGTCCGACGGTGTGTGAGCTTGAGGGGCCTATGCCTATTCGGAACATGTCGAATACGCCGAGGGGTTCGCTACCGGGTAGTGCTTCTCGGTGTGCGTGTACTACCTGGAATGTTCCGGTTGATGCTCGCATTGTTCACTCACGAAATTCTTGTGGTTGTTTCTTTTGAGTATGCCGTGTGGGCTGGAAAGTTCAAACGCTCACCGCATGATGGTGGGTGGCGTGTGCATAACACAACGACGATGCCCACACTGTGCGCATCGTCGTTGTGTTGGTTGCTGCTTGTTAGAGTGCCGCTAACGCTGTGCGGTATCCTGCGAAGTCGCGTGCTTCGCCTGGGGCGTTTACGACAGCCCAGCGCACGACACCCTCCGCGTCGATGAGGAAAGCTTTCCTCGTGCTGCGAGGCCGCGTTCGTCGTTGAACACGCCATATTGTTGGGAGACTTCGCCGTGTGGCCAAAAGTCTGAGAGTAAATCAAACTCGAAGTTTGAGTGCTCTGACCATGCTTTGAGTGTGAACATTGGGTCGCACGATACGGCGAGCAGTGTTACACGTGAGTCTTGGAACAGTTCGAAGTTGTCTCGCAACTCGCATAGTTCAACAGTGCAGATACCTGAGAAAGCGAATGGGTAAAACACCACAAGGACGTTGCTGCCGCGCAGTTCTGAGAGCCGCACGGGTGTGCCGTGGATGTTTGACAGTTCGAAGTCTGGGGCTAGTTGTCCTACTTCAATTGTCATGTTTAGCGTCCACGTCCTCGGTGTGCGAGTTTTGTTGCCGACCAGTCTGGTGCAATTGAGAATGTTGACATTGCGTGTAGGCCGGCAGTGTGTGCTGCGTCTTGGATGTCGTTGTGTTCGACGTGTCCGTCTCGGCCTGGCTTAGGTGAGAAGATCCAGATGCTTGCGCCGTCGTCCAGTACTGTCTGTACGTCGACGAGCATGTCTACGAGGTCACCGTCGAATTCACGCCACCATACAATGGCACCGTCAGTGACGTCATCGTAATCTTCGTCTGCTAACTCGTTATCTGTAAGACTCTCAATTGATTCGCGAAGTTCTTGATCGACGTCTTCGCCCCAACCAAATTCTTGGACGACAAAACCTTGCTCAAAGCCGAGTCGTTCGACGACCGGAGAGTCAGCATTCGCTGCCACTGTGATGCGTTTCCTTTCCAACATCTAGGAATTTCCTTAGAAGTGCTTAGCGCAAACCTAACCTAAAAATCGAGCATAATACGGGATTGTTGCAAAGAAACACCCGAAAAAGTTTAACGAGACCATGGTCACCACTGTTCACCTTTAGGTGAGGGCCACTTATAGGTAAGGTGAAATGACTACTGTTAGCGAGTTTGTTCTCCAACTTTGAGAGTCTTTAGACCTAAAAACAGGGTGATGTCGTGAACGTCACGCCCAGTTTTAGTGGCTCTAACTGGAAATGAACACGCAACAGTGACAACAATGAAGGCAAAACCGGTTTAGACGCGGCATCTCACTACCCACGTTGCGTCAGCACAAGCGCCGGCAAGAAGAGCAATGGGCTTGATCCCTTTATTGCTCACGACTAGTGAGGATGGTTGTGGCTGCGTACGAAGAATCAGGGCCGCTGATTAACGGTCTTCTGAGCCAAGTCCCAGATATTGACCCTGCGGAAACCGCTGAATGGGTTGAATCCCTCGATGGGCTCATCGATGAAGAAGGCGGACCTCGTGCCCGCTACATCCTGTTAAGCCTGCTCAAGCGTGCACGCGAACGTAGCGTTTCGATCCCGAACCCTGTTACCACGCCATACGTGAACACTATTGGTGTTCACGATGAGCCATACTTCCCCGGCGACGAGGTTATGGAGCGTCGGTACCGGTCGTGGATTCGCTGGAACGCTGCTGTGCTTGTTACCCGTGCACAACGACCAGAGATCGGTGTTGGTGGACACATTTCGTCCTACGCATCCGTTTCTACTCTGTACGAAGTAGGCCTTAACCACTTCTTCCGCGGAAAAGACCACCCAGGTGGCGGTGACTCCGTTTACTTCCAAGGTCACGCATCTCCTGGTGTGTATGCGCGCGCCTACCTTGAAGGGCGTCTCGACGAAGACCAGCTTGATGGTTTCCGTCAGGAGCACTCACACGGCGGGTTTGGTAAGGGTCTTCCTTCTTACCCACACCCACGCCAGATGCCAGATTTCTGGGAATACCCGACTGTGTCGATGGGTCTGGGCCCAGCATCCGCTATCTACCAGGCATGGACAAACAAGTACCTGCACAACCGCGGTATTAAAGACACCTCACAGCAAGACGTGTGGGCGTTCCTCGGCGACGGCGAAATGGACGAGCCAGAGTCACGCGGTATGCTCCAACTCGCTGCACAACAGCAGTTGGACAACCTCACATTCGTTGTGAACTGTAACTTGCAGCGCCTTGATGGTCCTGTTCGTGGTAACGGAAAGATCATCCAAGAACTTGAAGCATTCTTTAAGGGTGCTGGCTGGAACGTCATCAAGGTTGTGTGGGGCCGCGAGTGGGATGTCCTCCTCAACGCTGACAAGGACCGTGCTCTTGTCAACCTCATGAACGTCACACCAGACGGTGACTACCAAACGTACAAGGCAAACAACGGCGCTTTCGTTCGCGAGAACTTCTTCAACCGCGACCCACGCACCAAGAAACTCGTTGAGCACATGAGCGACGACGAGATTTGGGCACTCAAGCGTGGTGGCCACGACTACCGCAAACTGTATGCAGCATATGCGGCAGCGCGCTCACACACTGGCCAGCCAACCGTCATCCTCGCGAAGACGATTAAGGGTTATGGTCTTGGTTCAGGCTTCGCTGGTCGTAACTCAACGCACCAGAAGAAGAAGGTTGCCCTTGACGAGCTCAAGGTGTTACGTGACTCGCTGAACATCCCGATCTCGGATGCTGAACTTGAGGCGAACCCGTACCTTCCTCCGTACTACAGCCCTGGCGCTGACTCCCCAGAGATTCAGTACATGATTGACCGTCGTAACAAGCTCGGTGGCTTCGTGCCAGAGCGTCGTCACGACCATGAAGCGTTGAACTTGCCTGCTGACAAGGCATACGACGTTGTCAAGCGCGGTTCAGGTAACCAAGAAGTCGCAACAACTATGGCTTTCGTGCGTCTCCTCAAGGAACTCATGAAGGACAAGGAGTTCGGCAAGCGCATTGTTCCGATCATTCCAGACGAGGCTCGTACCTTCGGTTTGGACTCGATCTTCCCAAGCGCGAAGATCTTCAACACTCTTGGCCAAAACTACATGGCTGTTGACCGTGAACTCATGCTCTCCTACAAAGAGTCTGAGGCTGGCCAGATCATGCACACCGGTATTAACGAAGCTGGTTCTGCCGCCGCATTCCAGGCTGTTGGTACGTCTTATGCGACCCACGGCCAAGCGCTCATCCCGTTCTACATCTTCTACTCGATGTTCGGTTTCCAGCGCACTGGCGACCAGTTCTGGGCTGCCGGTGACCAACTCACTCGTGGTTTCATCATGGGTGCAACCGCAGGACGCACAACCCTAACCGGTGAAGGTCTACAGCACGCGGACGGTCACTCACCGCTAATCGCTGGAACAAACACGTCGATCGTGCAATACGACCCAGCGTACGGTTACGAAATCGCGCACATCATCCAAGATGGTATTAAGCGCATGTACGGTGATGGTTCTGATGGTCGTGACCAAAACGTCATGTACTACCTGACCATTTACAACGAGCCTGCAGTTCAGCCAGCAGAGCCAGCAGATGTTGACGCTGAGGGAATCCTCAAGGGCATCCACCGCGTTTCCACAGGTTCTGGTGGCGGTCCGCGCGCTAACCTCCTCGCATCCGGTGTTGGTGTTGCTTGGGCTTTGGAAGCACAGCAGCTCCTTCGCGACGACTGGGGCGTACAAGCAGATGTGTACTCTGTAACCTCATGGAACGAGCTTCGTCGTGACGGTATTGCAGCAGACCAGCACAACTTCTTGCACCCGCAAGAGCCTGCTCGTGAAGCGTACTTGACTGCAAAGCTGAAGGACGCTCAAGGTCCATTCATTGCGACCAGCGACTACGACCACCTAGTACAAGACCAGATCCGCAAGTGGATTCCAGGCGACTACGCTGTTCTCGGCGCAGACGGCTTCGGTTTCTCCGACACTCGTGCGGCTGCTCGTCGTTACTTCAAGATTGATGGCCCATCAGTTGTTGTACGTACCCTACAAGAACTTGCTCGCCGTGGTGAGGTCTCCCCAGACCTTCAGGCACAAGCAATTGCTAAGTACGACCTACACAACGTCAACGCTGGCACCTCTGGTGCAGTAGGTGGAGATTCATAAGTCTTTCCATAGACAAAAAGGGTGGGCCCCGAATCAATGATTCGGGGCCCACCCTTTTATGTTGCTACAGTGCACAGAAATTCATCACTGCAGGTTATCTATGTAAAACTTCCACATCGTTAACGAGTTGTGGATCAAGAATATTTACTTCTTCAATATTTGCACTGTCCAACAATTCAGAAAGCGCATTGCGTGCCTCGCTTTGCCGGTCACACCCTAAAGCTGCCCGCACCACAGCGACACCGGCAGCAGGGATATGCTCCTTAGAGCGCCAATGGGCGATACCCATGTTGTACGCATCGCAAGCCAAACCATGCTCCAGCAAAGCCCCAATTCCTGCCGTTAAAGCGGCACCCGTGTTCTCACGGGCAACAGCAGCGTTAATACGTCGAACAGCATCGTCAACATCTTTAGGCAACGACAAACGCGCAAGTTCAATCAGCGGATACCAGGCGCGTGGGTGACCAGAAAATTCTTCCGCTAACGCCCACTTAGACATCGCTAATCGGTGCTTAGCCATCTCATCGGCTGCATCTGCGGCTAGTGGGTCAACGGAATCAGTGTCAGACTGCGCAGAGTTTCGGTGCACAACTCCAACCAAAGCAGCGAACGCACGCTCATTGTTCGGGTCGTCTGCAAGCATCGCCCGTAAAGCATCTTCTTGTATCACATTATTGTGTACATGACCCGATTCCCTGCGCCTACCAACAGTAGAAGCAGAAGCGGGCCGTGCAAGTAATTTCCGTATTCGGGGCATAATGGCCATACCTCGACTGTACCTAGTTTTTGTGTTTTCTTGATGAAAACTTGAGGGTTAAGTTCACCCCGTGGGCACATCTACCACAAACACTTTGTGGGAAATGCACAAAATACAGTTATGCTCAGTGCATGCCAACAGGAGAGACCAACCAAACGCAACACAACGTTGACGGACTCGAACAAAACCAGCAACGCGTCAAAGAAGGAGCAGGACTGCTCACCTCTGCCGCGCTCAAAAAGCTTGATGAAGACCTGCCGTGGTACCGCGCTCTACCCAAAGACGACCGAGCCTGGGTCGGACTCGTCGCACAATATGGAATATCCTCATTCGTCTCGTGGTTCACAAACCCACAATTAGGAATCCAAAACGCCGGCGAAATGTTCTCCGCCGCTCCCCCAGACCTCACCCGATCCATCTCCCTACAGCACACACTACAAATCGTGCGCTGCGTCGTTGAAGTCGTAGAAAACTACTCAGACCGACTAGCCGCCCCCGGGCAAGAACAACACCTCAAAGAAGCAGTACTGCGCTACTCCCGCGAAGTCGCCTTCGAAGCCGCCGAAGTGTACGCCCGCGCCGCCGAAGTTCGCGGCGCATGGGATGCACGCCTAGAAGCCCTCGTCGTCGATGCCATCGTGCGCGGAGACCGCGACAAAACACTCCGCTCACGTGTTTCCGCTCTAGGGTGGAGCGGAGTTGGCAACGTTGTTGTGGTTGTAGGTTCCACAACTTCACAGTTCGACGACCTCAAAGCAGCCGACCTACGCCGCGCAACCCGCCGCATCGTCCAAGACGTTCTCGTAGGCATTCAAGGTGACCGCATTGTGCTCGTCCTCGGTGGCGACGGAGACCTCTTCACCGCAGCGCAAGGCCTCGCACAACGCTTTGGACCCGGTCCAGTGATCATCGGACCCATCGTTTCTAACCTCGACGACGCACCGCGCTCCGCTTCAGCAGCACTTGCAGGACTTGAAGCAGTAGCAGCATGGCCCAACGCGCCACGACCAGTAGCAGCCGACGAACTTCTCCCCGAACGCATGCTCATCGGCGACCCACTCGCACGCTCCTCACTCGTTGCGCAAGCCTACACACCTCTATCGCAAGCAGGTGGAGCACTCCTCGAAACCCTTTCCGCATATCTCGGAACAGGCCGCTCCCTCGAAGGCGCAGCACGAGACTTATACGTACACCCCAACACTGTGCGCTACCGCCTACGAAAAGTTGCAGAACTAACCGGATGGGACCCACTTGATGCCCGTGAATCGTTCGTCCTCCAAGTGGCGTTAGCAGCTGGACGACTCCCGATCGAGTAGCTTCCTCGATACAGAAGTGTGATTTTGGAGCACAGCACCAAATGAATCACCCCTCAAAGGCGCATTCTACGGCGGTTTTTCCTCTACGTTTGTGGAAACCCTACAAAACAGTGGAACACACTTGTGTGCGTCAGTACCTACCGATACAACGAAACATCAGGCAGAGTTGAAGCGTGCTAGCAGTAGTGTGCCCGGGACAGGGCTCTCAAACCCCAGGAATGCTCGAACCATGGCTTGCCCTTCCAGGCGTCAAAGAGCAACTCGAAACATTCAGCGACGCAGCGAACCTAGACTTAATCGCTCACGGAACAACATCCGACGCTGAAACAATCCGCGATACCGCGGTTGCGCAACCGCTAATTGTTGCCGCCAGCCTCATCTCGTTGCGCGCATTGTTTCCAACAGCCGACGATGTACAAGCCCACGTCGCAGTAGCAGCAGGCCACTCCGTTGGAGAATTTGCGGCCAGCGCAGTAGCAGGAGTCCTCACTGACGCTTCAGCCGTCGGTTTAGTTTCTCACCGTGCACGGTTCATGGCTGAAGCTGCCGCAGCCACCCCAACAGGCATGTCTGCCGTTGTTGGTGGAGTCGCAGAAGAAGTATTCGAAGCAATCACTGCCGCCGGACTGCACCCCGCAAACGTGAACTCTTCAGGGCAAGTAGTCGCCGCCGGTGACCTCGACTCTCTCGCACGCCTAGCAGCCAACGCACCCGCTCGCGCACGTGTCATGCCACTCAAAGTTGCTGGAGCTTTCCACACCCCATTCATGCAAAGCGCACACGACCAGTTCGCACCTATCGCAGCGCAATGGCCTGCCGCAGACCCAATTATCTCCTTGCTCTCCAACAAAAACGGAGAAGCATTCACTGCAGGGGCCAACAATCACGGTGTCGGCAAAGACGTACTCGACACACTCACCCACCAAATCGTGAACCCCGTGCGCTGGGACCTCTGCCAAGAAACCCTCACTGGTTTAGGCATCACAGGTCTACTAGAACTCTCACCAGGTGGAGTGCTCTCAGGCCTAGCAAAACGCTCCATGCCAGGGGTTGAATACCTCCCCATCAAGTCAGTTGACGACCTTGACGCTGCACGCGCCTTCATCAGCCAACACACCAAATAAGATTCCCGTCTAAGGAAAGTTGCCATGACTTCACTGAAGCAAAGCGAAGGATCAGCCTTCTCCAAAATCTACGCTTTTGGCGCAGAACGCGGAGAAAACGTTGTCACCAACGACGATATCGCTGGCCCGATTGACTCCTCCGACGAATGGATCCGTCAGCGCACCGGAATTGTTACGCGTCGCCGCGCACACAACCACGAAACAGTCATCGACTTATCTGTACGCGCCGCAGAAAAAGCCATCGCAAAAGCCGGCATCGACCCAACCGAAATCGGTGCGGTCATCGTCAGCACGGTAACGCACTTCCACCAAACACCTTCAGCGGCAGCAATCATCGCCGACAAAATCGGGGCAACACCAGCGGCTGCGTTCGACATCTCCGCAGCGTGTGCAGGCTACACCTACGGAATCGCGCAAGCTGACGCACTCGTACGATCAGGCGCAGCAAAATTCGTACTCATTATCGGTGCCGAAAAAATGAGTGACTTCATTGACCCAACGGACCGCTCAATCTCGTTCCTCCTCGGAGACGGCGCAGGAGCAGTCATCGTCGGCCCATCAGACCAACCCGGTATCGGAAAAACCGTGTGGGGTTCCAACGGTGCACGAGCCGACGCAATCTACCAAACACACGCATGGGACGAACTGCGCGACAAGCCAGAACTTGGTTGGCCAACACTACGCCAAGACGGACCATCCGTGTTCAAATGGGCGAGCTTCAAAATGGCACCAATCGCACTCGAAGCAATTGCTGCCGCAGGCCTCACCCCGCAAGACATTGACGTGTTTGTTCCTCACCAAGCAAATATGCGTATCATCGATCAGATGATCAAACAGATCAACCTTCCCGATTCAGTCGTTGTTGGACGTGACATCGCAGACACAGGTAACACCTCTGCCGCGTCCATTCCGCTAGCAATCGACCGTCTAATCGAAGAAGGACAAGCGAAGTCCGGTGACCTCTGCCTACAAATTGGGTTTGGTGCTGGTCTCGTTTATGCCGCTCAAGTAGTTGTGCTTCCCTAAGTTCACTGCTGAAGTAGCTTTAAAAAAACAGAAAGATAACAAGGAGAAATCATGGCTTACACAGAGCAGGACATCCTCGCAGGCCTCGCAGAAATCGTTGCTGAAGAGACCGGTCTTCCAACAGACACCATCACCGCTGAGAAGTCATTCGTAGATGACCTTGACATCGACTCACTCGCAATCATGACGATTGTTACCAACGCTGAGGACAAGTTCGACGTCACCATCCCAGACGACGCTGCAAAAGACTTCAACACTGTTGGCGACGCTGTGAACTTCATCAACGGAGCACAGGCGTAAGTTTGTCTCGCGTGGGGGCGGCGTTAGGCTGCCCCCACACCCATAATCCCTAACTAGTTTTCGAGGAGATGACCATGTCAACCGTCCCAGAAGTCGTCGTTACTGGACTCGGTGCCACCACTCCCCTTGGCGGAGACGTGGCGTCTACCTGGAAGGCCGCACTCGCTGGCCAATCGGGTGCCCGCACTTTAGATAATGACTGGGCAGAAAAGTACGGCATCAACGTTAACTTTGCTGCACAAATCGCAGTAAACCCCGAAGATGTGCTTCCCCGTCCTTACATCAAACGCATGGACCCATCCGCGCAATACGCGATCATCGCAACCCGCGAAGCATGGGCTGACGCTGGGTCACCTGAAGTAGACCCACACCGCCTCGGCACTGTCGTGTCTTCTGGAATCGGTGGCATTTGGACTACCCTCAACGCGTGGGACACTCTTCAAGAGCGTGGCGCACGCCGAGTTCTTCCTATGACTGTACCGATGCTCATGCCAAACTCACCGTCGGCATACGTTGAGCTTGAAATCGGTGCTAAAGCAGGTGCTCACGCACTCGTATCAGCTTGCGCTTCTGGTGCTGAAGCAATCGGATATGCCGTCGACATGATCCAATCTGGGCGTGCCGACATCGTGGTAGCCGGTGGAACCGAAGCATGCCTACACCCCATGCCATTGGCTGCTTTTGCCGCATCACGCACGCTCTCAACACGCAACGACGACCCACAGGGAGCGTCACGCCCTTACGACATTAACCGTGACGGCTTCGTCATGGGTGAAGGTTCCGGTATCGTCGTGCTCGAAAGCGCTGAACACGCTAAAGCGCGTGGTGCACGCGTGTACGCGAAGATTTCTGGTGTTGGCTTGTCTTCAGACGCATATCACTTGACGTCACCTGAACCTAACGGTGAAGGCCAAATCGCAGCAATGAAGATGGCTGTAAGCCGCGCCGGCATTGACTACTCTGATATTCATCACGTCAACGCACACGCCACATCAACCACTGTTGGTGACCTCATCGAAGCACGCGCGATCCGCACACTCCTAGCAGACGAAGCCGACCACGTTGCTTTGTCTGCGACGAAGTCACTCACAGGTCACCTACTTGGTGGTGCTGGAGCGCTCGAAACCATCTTCACAGTTTTGGCAATCAACGACCGTGTTGCTCCACCAACCATTAACGTGTCAGACCCAGATCCAGAACTAACCCTTGACCTTGTTCGCGACACGCCTCGAGACCTTCCTCAAGGTGATATCGCCGCTATCAATAACTCATTCGGTTTTGGTGGCCACAACGTTGCGCTGGTCGTCCAAAACGCGTAAGTGACACTCTAACGCTCACTATATGGGTGTGGGTGGTAAGAACGAATCTGTTCTTACCACCCACACCCATATTTTTTGGTTTAACCGACGTAATGCAGCCAACGCACTGGGGCACCGTCACCAGCGAATCTAAAGGGTTCGAGTTCTTCATCCCATGCGGTACCTAATGCCAGATCAAGCTCTTGACGCATACGATATGCGTCATGTGAATGCTCTAACGCTGTTCGGATCCGAGTCTCAGAGACCATGACATTACCGTGCACGTCAATGTGCGCATGAAATATGCCAAGAGATGGGGTGTGGCTCCAGCGTGAACCGTCTACACCAAAAGAGGGGTCTTCTGTCACTTCAAAACGTAACTGGTCCCAGCCTCGCAAAGCTGACACTATTTTGGCGCCGCTTCCCTGTTTCCCTTGCCAGGAGAACTCTGTACGCACCAAATTAGGTGCGGCAGGTTGATCTATCCAGTCAAAGTTTGCGGGTACGCCAAGAACGTTCGTGACTGCCCATTCGATGTGTGGACACATCGCACGAGGTGCAGAATGCACGAAGAAGACACCGCGCGTCAAAACGCTTGTCATCAGTTCCTCCTTGGTTGAGGTCCGTCTTCCCCTACGTCCTCGTCCAAGTGAACTACCAGCGTATACGTGCTGTCTGAAACTATGTTGCCGTAAATTATGTAAACGCGCCAGCCTGAGATGCACGAAATTTTTTAATTTCGTGCATCTCTTTTTCGCAAAATGTTACAAAGACTCCCGTAATTCGCGCATTGCACGACGACGCACGGAACGTTCTAGCCGGTCAAGGTATAACTTGCCGTCCAAGTGGTCAGTCTCGTGCTGTAGGCAACGGGCCATCAATTCTGTGCCCTCAACAATAATTTTTTTGCCATCGAGGTCAATACCTTCGACTCGGGCATACCATGCACGCTTTGTGGGGTACCACAAGCGTGGCACGGAGAGGCAGCCTTCTTCCCCGTCTTGGAACCTATCTTCTGACAGTTCAACAATTCGAGGGTTGAGAATGTACCCGAGGTCGTCTTCAATGTTCCACGCAAAAGCACGAAGGTTGACACCGATTTGGTTAGCGGCCAAACCTGCGCGACCTTCCATATCTACGGTTTCAAGAAGATCTTCAACGAGGTTTTTCACCTTCGAGTCAATCGTGGTGATCTCTTCGCATGCGGTACGCAGCACTGGATCGGGTACAACACGAATTTCTCTGATTGCCATGAGTCCTATTGTTCCATGAAAAGACGAAGCCAAAGAATACGCCACGAAGGCTACAGCTCGCTTTTGTGCAAAATCACTACGATGTTTTCTATGCGTACACAACACGCATAGGGAAAGAAAAAGACCCAAGTTAAACTTGGATCTTTACTGCTCCCGCGACTGGATTCGAACCAGTGACCGTCCGATTAACAGTCGGATGCTCTGCCGCTGAGCTACGCGGGAAGGTGATACTGCTGTATTTAGTTGTATCGCTCCCGCGACTGGATTCGAACCAGTGACCGTCCGATTAACAGTCGGATGCTCTGCCGCTGAGCTACGCGGGAATGCTGCTCCACAAGGTTACCCAAGTTATGTGCGGAAATGAAATCAGGTGATTCGACCTGCACCATTGTGTAACCACATGGCTTCACTACGCATGCGTGTAAGCGCACGGCAGTGAATGCTGCAGATAAAACTGTAGCAGGTTTTTTAGTGGGCTCCGGACACTTCCCGGAGTCGTCCGACGACAGGGTGAACAAGACGCATCACTTCTGGAGCATTTGGGTCAACCCCGGGGTCGCACACTACTTGAATAAAGAGATCCCCAGTTTCTGCTCGACGCACCGCAACACGTGCACTTTCCGCAGAAGTAAGCGGAACAGTCTCGCTCATAATCACAGAGTTTTCTACTCGTTCGCGCAACACAGTCAAAAACCTGACCGGAACTTCTTGCGGGACATGCATAACAAGCGGTCCTAACGATGTGGTGAATGACACTCTGATACGCCTGGTTGCGGGTTCCCAGCCTGCGCGATCAACGTCACACCAAGAAATTTTGGTAACTTCAACGAGTTCGCTGTTAACGCAGTACAAAGCTTTTCGAGTCGCTACCGCCCACATCGTCGTGTGTGGTTCAAGCGCGGTATCTTGCGCGTCAGAGTCAGCCTGAGCAGGGTTTGTGTCGTCTACATACGACGTCCACGCCAAAGGTGATTCTGCTTTGGTTTTCCGTAGTACAGCACGCACGTTCTCTGGCAGACGCTCTTTTTTCGCAAACATAGACTCCACGTTAATGCGAGACAGAATTAAACGACAGAGGAAAAACACGCTAATCTATACCTGCGCCCCAATAGCTCAGTTGGTCAGAGCAGGGAACTCATAATTCCTTGGTCGCGGGTTCAAGTCCTGCTTGGGGCACCAGCAATTAAGCCGAAACAGCAAAACGGCACCCGGCTTAGGGTAGCCACTAGGGTAGCCAAAGGCTAAAACTAGTGATTACGGTTGCCGCAAACATTAGGTCCCACCTTCGCTTTAGAAGGTAGGACCTAATGTTATTTCTATTTGTTTAGGTTTTTTATAGCGTAATCCGCTTGCTTCTTTGTGAACTGCTCACCGTATTCACTAGTGAGTTGGTCATGAATGCCAGCATCAGACATAGACGCAGTTTCGCGGTATGACTTGGCCGCTTTGAGTGCCTGCTCGTTCCAGTTCACTTCGACGTTATCAACCGCGTATTGGGCTGCTTTTTTCGGGAACTTTTCACCATATTCGCTTGTCAACTGGTCGTATAGGCCTTTTTCGCTGAAGTGTGCGAATTCTAGATAATTTTGTGCTGTTGTAAGTGCTGCCGTATATTCCGCAGGGACTGCTTCTTTTTCCTCTTTAGCAGTCTCTTCTTCAGTGGGTTTTTCTTCTGCTGCTTTTGTGGTTTCTTCTTCAGAAGGCATGTTGGCGTGCTCTTCTTGAGCAGCAGGCACTTCTGCGTCTGTTGCTTCGCAACCGCTTAGAGCTGAGCCGCTTAATGCTATGGAGAAAATTCCTGCGAGGACTGTGAGTAATTGTTTCTTTTGTAGTGCGGGGGTGGCCATCAAGCATTGCCTTTCATCCAGTTTTCTTATTTAAGGGTTATATCTGATGGTATGCCTTTAGACGCTTTTTCGGGAGTGTATAAAACAAACACCACCAACGAGGACCGCCAACAGCAGGCCGCTACAGAAACCTCGTCAACCCCATGCAGAACCAAACTCTGTGCGGCGCGGAATATTACCGATGTGTAAGGTGGGCATCATGAGCAACATCGCGTCCGTATACGTCACTGGGCTTTCTGTTGAAGAAGCCCAATCACGGGCGCGAGCATGGAACGACAAAAATAAACAATTTTTAGTTGTAGACGCTGAAGAAGATCCCGGAATTTATGCCGGATACGATGTTGTTATTGACGGCTACTATGTAGCGGGTATTGACGGAGACCAAGCAGCACGTGATCTAGCAAAATTTCTCGGAAACGCTGCAACCGCTAAAGACTTAGAGCAGCAAACGACTGCGCAGTAAACCCGTCTTTAATGAAGCAACGATGGGACCCTCGGCCCGCACGTTCTGACGGTCTATTATTTCAAGACTGGTGCGGGATTAGGTCCCATCTACCCACAAGGCTAGCCGTGTTGGTATTCAAAAGCTACAGAAAAACGATGGGACCCTCGGCCCGGGTGTTCTGACGGCTTATTATTTCAAAGCTGACCCAGGATTAGGTCCCATCTACGCACTAGTTTACGACCCCATTCCATCCAAGCACCATAGAAAATAAAAAGTAGGGACCTCGGCCCGGGCGTTCAACCGTCCTGTTATTTCAAGACTTGCCCGGGATAGATCCCTACAATTTCAGAATATCTCGTGCGGTCGAAACCTGCTACCAGCACAAATCCGCCCACCGTTGTCTCTTACGGTGGGCGGACTTTATTAATCTGATTCGACTTCGCGAAGCATCCGGCGTTGCGCTTCAAGTTCAAGCAGTGTGCGATAGATCGCTTCATACTCGTGCGGGTTCGTTTGGGGATTTGCACGCTGCAACCGGCTTTTCACGTCGCCGATCTGTCGTGTGATTCCCATGTCGATGAACGCCCGCACAATGCCCTGCGCATACCCTTCAATAGCTTCTTGGCGGTCTTCGGGCAATGGCGCAACGGCAAGCTCGTTCACAAGCGCAATAACTGGCTGCGCCGCATTCTGCGCTACTAACGCCACCCACTCGGTCGTGGTGCACTGTTGTGCTTCTGTAAGGCCCCCAGCCGCTCGCACAGCATCGAACACTGCACGCCACACCGGAACCAAAAACGCTTGCGGTGGAAGCGCATCAATCACTTGTGCAGCGAGCGCGTGGGGGTGTTGCAGGATTACTTCTAATGTTTGGCGTTCTAGTCGTGCGACGGGGTCGCGCATGTCTGGGGTGCCGAGTTGTGTGTTGTTTTGTTCTGTGGCGGTGGTGTCGTCGTGTGTGTTGCGTTGTTTTGTGTGTTGTTGAGGGTTGCGTGTGGCGTAGCTGACGGCTTTGCGTACGGATTCGTAGTCTGTGCCTAGCCATCCGGCGAGTAGGCGCGTGTATTCGGGGCGTAATGCGTTGTCTCGGATTCCTGCGACCATGGGGGCGCATGCTCGTAGAGCTCCGACGCGGCCTTCTGCTGTGTCTAGGTTGAATTCTTTGAGGGTGGTTTGGATGACGAATGCGAAGAGGGGTGTGCGTCCTTCGATGAGGGCTTTTACTGCTTGTGGGCCTTTTTTTAGGCGGAGGTCGCAGGGGTCCATGCCGGTTGGTTCTACTGCTACGAAGGTTTGTGCATAGAATTTTTGGTCTTCGCCGAATGCGCGTATTGCTGCTTTTTGGCCTGCTGCGTCTCCGTCGAAGGTGAAGATGATTTCTCCGCCTACGGTGCCGCCGTTGGGTAGGCGTACTCCCCCGCCGGCGTTGGTGTCGCCGATGAGTCGGCGGACGAAGCGTACGTGGTCGCTGCCGAATGCGGTGCCGCAGGTTGCGACGGCGGTTGTTACGCCTGATAGGTGTGCGGCCATGACGTCTGTGTAGCCTTCGACGACGACGATCTTTTTTGTTTTCGCTATTTCGCGTTTTGCGAGGTCGATGCCGTAGAGGACTGATGATTTTTTGTATAGGGCGGTTTCTGGGGTGTTTAAGTATTTTGGCCCTTGGTCGTCTTCGTAGAGTCTGCGTGCTCCGAATCCGATGGTTTCTCCGGTGACGTCGCGGATTGGCCACATGAGTCGGCCTCTGAACCGGTCGTAGTTGCCTCGGTTTCCTTGGGACATGAGGCCGGAGATGTTGAGTTCTTGCTCGGTGAAGCCTTTGCTGCGCAGCACTTTGTAGAGGTTGTCCCAGCCTTGTGGGGCGTAGCCTACGCCGAAGTGTTCGGCGTCTTCTTTTGTGAAGCTGCGTTCGTGGAGGAATGCGCGTGCTGTGACGGCTTCTGGTGTGTGGAGTTGCTCTTGGTAGTATGCGGTGGCTATGCGATGCATTTCTAGGAGCCTCTGTCGGCGTCCTGGTTGTTCGTCTGGGGAGCGTTCGCTGCCTTCTTCGTAGCGTAGTTGTAGTCCGATGCGGGAGGCGAGGTGTTCGACTGCGTCTGAGAAGCCGAGTCCGTCAATTTTCATGACGAAGGAGATGACGTCTCCGCCTTCGCCGCATCCGAAGCAGTGCCAGCGGCCTACTTGTGGTCGTACGTGGAATGATGGGGTTTTTTCGTCGTGGAATGGGCAGAGCCCTTTCATTGACCCTACGCCTGCTGTTTTGAGCGTGACTTGTTCACCAACGACGTCTTCTATTCGTGTGCGTTCACGTACCGCGTCTACGTCTTCGCGTTTTATTAGCCCAGCCACGTGCTCATTCTAGGCGTTGTGGGGGCTTGTATGAAGAAACACAGCCAAAGATGTATGTAACACGTCATGTGGGTTGTGTTATTGGGGTTAGAGGAAGAGCTGTTCGCCTTTTTGGCAGTAGCGTTCGTGCCAGCGCAGTACGCTGACGTCTGTGAGTGATGCTACTTGGTCGATGATGACGCGGAGTTTCGCTGCGTCGTCGCGTGCCACGTGCCAGTCTCCGCGGAATGCTGGTTCGAGTGCATCTGCTCCGTGGATGGTGAGTGCTTTGACGAGGTCTTGAATGATTTCGCGTTGGTTGATGTAGGTGCGTTGGTGTTCTCGCGGTGCCATAACGTAGGCGACTGCGAGTCCTTTCAGGACGAGGATTTCGGCGTTTGTTTCTTGTGGGACGATCAGTTCTGCGTTGTAGCGGGTGAGTGGTCCGTCGCCGTATGTGTCGCGGGTTGCTGTTTGTGAGGCTTGGGCGAACCGGCCGATGAGTTGGCTTGTTGCGTCTTTGAGGACGGCTAGGGATCGTCGTGACCCGTCGAAGTCGGTGACGAGTAGGCTGTCTGCTGCGAGGCGGCCGAAGGCTGCGCGTAGTTCCTCGTCGGTGACGGATTCTCCGTACCATTGTTTTGTTACGTCGATGACGCGTTCGAGTTCTTCGTCTGCGCGCAGCATTGCTAGGTCGAGGGTGCCACCTGCTATTGCGTCTTCGACGTCGTGTACGGAGTATGAGATGTCGTCTGCGAGGTCCATGACCTGCGATTCCATACATTTTTTGCCTTCGGGTGCGCCTTCGCGCAGCCAGTCGAAGACGCGTTGGTCGTCAACGTATACACCAAATTTGTGGGTTGTTTTCCCGTTAGTGTGGGGGCGGTTTGTGTATCCCCACGGGTATTTCACTGAAGCGTCGAGGCTGGCGCGGGTCAGGTTCAGTCCTGCTGGGACTCCCACGGGCGAAAAGACTTTGGCTTCTAGTCGGGTTAGGATCCGCAGGGTTTGTGCGTTGCCTTCAAAGCCGCCGATGTCTTGTGCGATCTCTGCTAAGGCTCGTTCGCCGTTGTGCCCGAAGGGTGGGTGGCCGAGGTCGTGTGCAAGGCATGCCGTGTCTACGACGTCGGGGTCGCACCCTAAGGCTTTTCCGAGTTCGCGGCCGACTTGGGCGACTTCTAGGGTGTGGGTCAGTCGGTTACGAATAAAGTCGTTACTGGAGGGTCCCAATACTTGAGTTTTGTCTGACAGGCGACGTAACGCAGAAGAATGCACAAGGCGCGCCCGGTCGCGTTCGAAGGGCGTACGATTCTTGCTTTTGGGTGCTTCGTGCACCCAACGTTGCATGTCGGATGGCTCGTATCCGAGCCCGTCAAGGCTGATGACCTGTTGTTCCACGGTTCAACACTAACGAAGATTACCGTCGTGTCGATAGTTTAGACGCCAAATGTGGACAGATGAACCTACTTGAGGTAGCACATATTCGTCGCCGTCAATGTGTATGTCGTGTGCCCCATACAGTGTCTGTGGGACAGGAGTTGTGTCGTAGTTAAGCCCTGCGCTGATGCCAACGGACACGCGTGCACCGTTCCACCGGCTGCGTGCAATAAGCACGAGGACGCATTCGTCAGGTGTTTCGCGGACGTAGGCGACTGCATCGTCGTCAGTGACGATCCACCGTAGTCCGCCTACTTGTAGGGCTTTCGATTCGGAACGGACGCGGATCAGTGCCCGATAGGTGTCGTGGGTGGGCTGGTGCCATCGTGTTGGATCGTTCCACGGCATTGTTTTGCGTGCGTGTTCGCCGTTTATTCCGGTGAGGCCCACTTCATCGCCAGCAAAAACAACCGGGTTTCCTAGGTATGTGAAGAGTAGTCCGGCTGCCACTTCGGTCATGTCGTCTGTGCCGATGAGGGTGCGCAAGCGCGGTGTGTCGTGTGAGCCGAGCATGTTCCAGTGGTCTCGGCTGACGGTGAACGGAACCTGTGCAGCAAATTCGCGCATGACCTGAACCATTGTTGTTCCGCTGCGGCGGATGAGTGGTGCGGGTAGCCCGAACGCTGGTGTGTTTTGGTCGTGGTGTGCGATGAATGACCACACTGGGCGGGTGAACGCCGAATAGTTCATGTTTCCATGCCAGCCGTCGCCGTCTAGGTCTGTGCTTGCGTCGTGGAAGTGTTCTGAAATTAGCAGTGACTGCGCGTTGATGTCAGTCATGGTGGTGCGGATACGACGAGCAATGTCTGTGGTCATGTTGTCGTTGCCGTAGCGTCCGGTCATGTTTGCTACGTCTACTCGCCACCCGTCGATAGAAAATGGGGGTTGCATCCATGTTCCGATGATGGACTGTGGGCCGTCAATCATGCGTGCGGTGAGGGCGTGGGAGTTGTAGTTGAGTTTGGGTAGCGAGGGGTGTTCGAGCCAGCAGGCGTACCCGGTTTCGTCGTCGGTCCAGTAATAGTAGGAGTGTTCTTCACTGGCCGGATCGGTGGCTGCGGTTGTGAACCATGAGTGGCTGACGCCGGTGTGGTTTGTTGTAATGTCACCGATGATTTTCATTCCGCGGCTGTGGATCTGTTCGATGAGTCGCGTGTATGCCTCGTTGCCGCCGAGGAGTGGGTCAACGCAGTCGAATGTGGATGCGTCGTATCGGTGGTTTGATTCGCCTGGGAAGATCGGTGTCAGGTAGACGGTGGTGACTCCGAGGTCTTTCAGGTAGTCCACGTGTTCGGTGATGCCGTCGAGGTCGCCACCGAAGTAGTGGTGTGCCACTCCTAGCCCCTCTGGAATAGGGTCCTCGTCCCAGTGTGCTGCGGGAATCGCCCAGTGTGGTAGCTGTGTTTCAGTCAATGCGGGTGCGTGTGTTGAGCGCGCAAACCTGTCTGGGAATATTTGGTAGACGATCCCGTCATGCAGCCATGCTGGGGCTGGCTGGTGCACGGTTATTTTGAAGTCGTGGCTGTCTGGAACGTCTTGGTAATGCAGTCCGGTGCCGTTAAGCCACGCGTAGTCGTTGTCGAACGCGAAAAAGAATCGGTAGGACGTTACTGGATTGTGGACGAGGAGCCGTGCCTCATACCAGCGTTCGTACGGGTTCTCTGCAACGATGTGTGCCGGTGTGAGGCGCGGTTCGCCGTCTCTGACGCTGCGGAGATGTACAGCGGTTTCGTGGTAGCTGAGTGGCACTCGCACTCGCACGGTTACGTACTCCCCACGGTGTGGCGTGATGGGGTGGACGTATAGTTCGCTTCCATCGTGGTGCGGTTCTGTTGGAACGCTGGATGGGTTGTCCGTGCGAGCGTCGAGCGCCATTGTTGCTTGTTATCCTTTCACGGAACCGGCTGTGAGCCCCGAGACAATGTATTTTTGCAGGTAGAGGAACAATACGATGATGGGGATAGCCGCGAGTACGGCACCTGCAGCAAAGAGACCCCATGGCGCGTTTCGTTCGTCTGACGCCCACTGGTAGAGACCAACCGCGAGCGTCACCTTGTCGCTTTGCGAAAGCACTGTTTTCGCAATAATGAACTCGCCATAGGTGCCGACGAAGGACAGCAGTCCCACGACAGCCAAGATAGGTGTGACGAGGCGCAGGATTATCGTCCAGAAGATTTGCGCGTGGGTTGCACCATCAATTTTTGCTGCCTCGTCAATTTCCTTAGGCACGGTGTTGAAGAATCCGTACAACAGGAATGTGTTCACACCTAACGCTCCACCCAGGTAGATGGCAATCAAACCAAGTTGACTGTTTGCCCCCAAGAATGGGTACACCTCTTTGAGGGAGAGCAACAGCAAGAAGATTGCAACGACTGCAAGCATTTGCGGGAACATTTGGATGATGAGGAGCCCCGTGAGTGAGGTTCGTCGCCCAGTGAAGCGGAATCGGGAGAACGCATATGCTGCGGCTGATGCCATAAGCACTGTTCCGATTGCACTCACAGTGGAGATGAACAGTGAGTTCATTGCCCACGTGTAGAACTTAGTGTCTGCTAGTTGCGTGAAGTTTTCGCTGGAGATCACGCGAAACAGGTCGTTTGATCCGGCTAGTTTCGCACTCGGGTTCAGCGAGGTTGAGAGCACGTACACCAGTGGAAATACTGCATATATGCTTGCGAGCACACCAACGAGGTGACGCCACGATACTTCTTTCCACCAGCGTGCGTTGCGGGTGCCGGAAGGGCGGATTTCTAGTTCTTCTGCCTGTACTGACATCTCAGTATTCCTCCAGCTTGCGGGTCTGACGGAAGCCAAGCCACGAAATGATTCCAACCATGATGAAGATCAAGATGGATACTGCGGAGGCTAGTCCGTACTGTTTGACGCCTGATTCGAATGCGACTGAATACACCATGGAGATCAAGATGTCTGTTGATCCAATGATGAGTGGGCTTCCGCTGTAGTTTGGTCCACCGCCGGTAAGCATGTAGATGAGCGAGAAGTTGTTGAAGTTGAACGCGAAGCTTGAGATCAGCAGCGGCGCTGTGGAGATCATCAAGAGCGGCAAAATAATGGATCGTAGTACACGCCACGGTGATGCACCATCCATTTTTGCGGATTCTAAAACGTCATGTGGCATGGATTGCAGTGCGCCTGTCGTGATCAGGAACATGTAAGGGAATCCGAGCCATAGGTTCACCATGATGATGGAAACTTTTGCGAGCCACGGGTCGGACAGCCACGGCACGGACGCGCCGCCGAGGATCACTTCGTTGACGAACCCGAATCGTTCGTTGAGCATTCCTTTCCACACCAGTGCGGACAGGAACCCTGGGAATGCGTACGGCAAGATCAGGATCGCGCGGTAGATTTTTCGTCCGCGTACTCGCGGATCGTTGAAGACGAGGGCGAAAGCTAAACCAAGCGCAAACGTTGTGACGACTGAGAGGAACGCGAACGCGAACGTCCACGTCAAAATAGAGAAGAATGGCCCTGACACGCGCGAGTCAGTGAACATGTAGGTGAAGTTGTCGAAACCTACTGAGACGCGCCATCCTGGTGTCAGATTGTCGCCGTCTGCGCTGGTGAAGTATCCAGTATCAGGGTCAGCCGTGTAGACGATTCCAGCGGCAGTGTTGGTCATGGTGTCGGCGGTTTCGTCGTACTCCATGGTGGAACTGAACTGGTATGCGTTGAGTGCATCGAGTGTGCGTAGTGAACCGTCTTCTGCGTTGTCAGAGAACGGAACACGCAACGCGGAAATGTCTTGTTGGCGTTCAACGATTTTGCTGAAGTCGAGTACGTCGTATCCGTCGGCTGCGGTAATGTGCGTGCTTGTTACTTGCGCGCCTTCGGCTGCGGTAAGTGGCGTTTCTTGTGTTCCAATTTTTGCTACCCCGTTTTCGACGATTCCGAGGGCAAGGTTGTTGTCACCGTCGACGAGGATCGTTACTGGATATGAGGGGCTGCCTGGGACTTGCACTTCGTTGTAGGCGAGTACTGACTCAATGGCGTCTGTTTTTGTGGAGTTGTGGCCGTCACCGTAGTTGGTGAATGCGACGTACCCTGTGTACACCATGGTGAAGAGCTGGTACGTGAATAAGAACAGCAAACCCGGGTAAAGGTATTTTGCTGGGATGGCGCGGCGTGAAAAGTACACGTAGTTCGCTGCAATGAGTGCAACGACCAACCCGGTAAAGACGCCCCATGTTCCTGTCGCCCATGCAGAGAGCAAGCCGTATAAACCGAATGCGTTTATTGCGGCCATGAGGGCTAGCTTGACAAAGAAACCCGCTTTAAAGCTACGCGCTGGTGAGGCGTCGTGTACTGGAGTTTGTGCACCGTTGTCGGTTTCCGGGCTGTGCCCAGTCGCTCCTTGCGAGATGCTCATCTCGTCCCTCCGTGGTTGACCGTGTATGGCCAAGGTGGCTGTTCTGTGGGGTTGCTACTGTGGTTTCAGCCCGCAACTTCAATCTATGTGACGTGTCGTCGTTAAGCGCGCGTTGGGGGTTCCGCGTGTGCGGAACCCCCAACTAGTGTTGTGTGGCGCGAAAGCTCGCGCTCCGCAGTGTTGTTGCGGTGAAGATCAGCTGTTCTTGATGCCGTCTTCGATATTTGTGATCATGGTGTTCCATGCTGCTGCTGGGTCGTCTGCCTTGCCCGAAGCGATGTCGAGCTGGGTGAGTCCCCAGAACTTCCATACAACACCCATTGCTGCTGAGCCTGGCTGTGGAAGGCCGGCCGCTGCTGCGTCAGCCCATCCCTTTGCGATCTCGTCAGTGATTTTTGCAGCTGATGCGGTCAACGCTGGGATACGGCCACCGGAAGCGTAGATTTGGTCTGCGGCTTCTTCAGTGGATAGGTAGTTCACAACGAAGTCGTTTGCGAGAACAGCATTTTGTGATTTCGCAGAGATGTATGCGCCTTGGTATCCAGCGAACGGACGTGATTCTTCACCGCCAGCGGATGGCACTGGAAGGATGGAGATGTCCAGTCCTTCTTTCACGAATTCGTTTGCGTACCATGGGCCAGTCACCATGTAAGCGGATTTACCGGACGAGAAAGCTTCCTTTGCTTGGTCTCCACCGATGGATGCGTCGAGGATTCCTTCTTTACCAAGCTTTTCGAGGTAGTTAGCCCAGTTTTCGCCAGCTTCTCCGCCGAGTGCGAGCTCTTCGGTGTATGCACCGGTGTCGTCTGTCTTAAAGACTTGTGCACCGAACGATGTTTGCAGTGGGTAGGTGTGGTAGGCGTCGCCTTCAGCACCTTGCTGGATGAGAACAGGGAATTCGGAGCCGAGTTCTTTACCTTGTGCGATGAGTTCGTCAAAGGTTGCTGGTGTTTCTTGTGCGAGCTTGTTGTTACGCACGAGCGCAATGGATTCCACTGCGTAAGGAACACCGTAGGTGTTGCCTTGGTAGGTGAATGCGCTGATTGAACCTTCTGAGAACTGTGCTGCTTTGTCTCCGAGTGCTACTGGTGCGACGACACCGTTGGTTACGAACTCGCCGATCCAGTCGTTTGCTCCGATGATGACGTCTGGGCCTTCACCTGTTGGGACTTGTTGAACGAATTCGGTGCGGATGTCACCTGAAGCTTTTTGTACAACTTCAACGGTTACGTTGCGGTCGGACTTAAACTTTTCGATGACCTCTGCAAAGTCGTTGATGCGAGTTTCATCAACCCATACTGTGAGGTTTCCAGAAACAGCTGGGGTTGTGGTGGTTGTTTCTGCCTGTTCTTTGGTGTCTCCAGAGCAGGCTGTAAGAACGAGTGCCATTCCTAGTGCCGCAGCTACCGCTGGGATGCTTCTTTGCATCGTGGTTTCTCCAAATGTGCGTGGGGATGTTGGTCAGCCGTTGTTTTCTGACCCATTGTGAACACAGTAACTACCTCCTTGCAAGATTTGCAAGTTCTTGCAGTAACTTTCATGTAACGATACGGTTGTTTCATCCGAAAGTTGCAGCAACAACAGAGTTACTGCCTTCACGTTGCGAGAAAATGCTCGATAAACAGCGCAAGTAGGATAAAATTCCACACAGAAAATTTGTTGCAAGATTTTGCAGAACAGGACATGAATGCCACGGCAACATCCTGCGCAAACAGCAAAACCCCTGCAACAAGACGCACTCGACGGGGACGCCCACACAGTGCACAACTTCGCGACGAGGAGGTCACACGTGTCACTCACAACGAGCCAGACAACCGGCAACAGTAAAACCAGGCTCACAGACATTGCCGAACAAGCAGGAGTCAGCACTGCAACAGTTTCACGTGTCCTCAACGGAAAAAGCAGCGTCGCCACAGAAACCCGCCAAGCAGTCCTCGCCGCACTCGACATCCTCGGCTACGAACGCCCCGAAAAATTTCGCAACCGCTCAGCAGGACTCGTCGGCCTCGTCGTCCCCGAACTCACAAACCCAGTCTTTCCAGCCTTCGCACAAACAATCGAAGGGCTACTCTCCCAACGCGGATACACCCCCCTACTGTGCACCCAATCCCCCGGTGGCACATCAGAAGACGAATACATCGACATGCTCCAAGAACACAAAGTCGATGGCATCGTTTTCGTTGCAGGATTACACGCAGACACACAAGCCAGCCACACCAGATACGACCAGCTCCGCACAAAAGGAATCCCACTCGTCTTCATCAACGGCTACGCCCAAGACATCGACGCCCCCTTCATCTCCTGCGACGACCTCACCGCCATGGAACTCGGCGTACGCCACCTCGTCTCACTCGGCCACCACAAAATAGGTCTAGCGATTGGCCCCCAACGCTTCATCACCGCACAACGCAAAACTGAAGGATTCAAAAACGCGCTGCACAAACACCTCGGACAAGACGACGGAGACCAACACGTCGCCACCTCCCTGTTCACCGTTGAAGGTGGACAAGCAGCAGCCAACGAACTCCTCGACTCAGGACACACCGCAATCGTGTGCGGATCAGACCTCATGGCATTAGGGGCCGTACGCGCTGCACACCAACGCAACCTGAAAGTTCCCGAAGACGTCTCCATCATCGGATACGACGATTCCCCACTCATCGGATTCACCGACCCACCACTGACCACCATCAGACAACCTGTAGCGACCATGTCGCAAGCAGCCGTCTCCGGACTTGTATCCATGATCGAAAGTGCAACAGCGCCAACATCAGAACTGCAATTCCACCCCGAACTCATCGTGCGAAACTCAACGGGAACCTCACCAGAAGCCCGCCTCGCGTCCTACCGCATCAACAACAACTAGCCACACACCGACCACATCGAATGGAGCTCGCAGTGTCCCTCACACTGACCACCACATCACCAGACACCACAATCGTGCACCCTGCCACCACAGGCAACGCACAATGGTGGCGCAACGCTGTGATCTATCAGGTTTACCCCCGCTCTTTCGCAGACGGCAACGGAGATGGAATCGGTGACCTCGTCGGAATCACCCAACGCCTCGACCACCTCGTAGAGCTCGGCGTAGACGCATTATGGCTCTCACCGTTCTACAAGTCACCACAAGCAGATGCCGGATACGACGTATCCGACTACCGTCACATCGACCCGATCTTCGGAGACCTCGACGACTTCCAAGTCATGGCTGACAAAGCCCACGCACTCGGACTCAAAGTAATCGTCGACCTCGTCCCAAACCACACGTCAGACGACCACGACTGGTTTAAAGAAGCAATCCAGGCAGGACCTGGTTCCGCCGCCCGCGACCGCTACATGTTCCGTGACGGCAAAGGCGAAAACGGTGAACTACCACCAAACAACTGGCAGTCCATCTTCGGCGGCCCAGCATGGACCCGCGTAGACCAACGCTGGAACGCGCAAGAAGACGGCGTCACCGACACCCAGTGGTACCTACACATGTTTGACACTCGTCAACCAGACCTCAACTGGGACAACGCCGAAGTAAAAGAAGACTTCATTTCGATCCTCAAGTTCTGGCTAGACCGTGGCGTAGACGGATTCCGCATCGACGTCGCACACGGCATGGTGAAAGCCGCTGGACTCCCCGACTGGGACGGCGTTACCGGCATGGTCGACGGCACCAAAAACGAAGGTGCCACCCAAGTACAAACCGACGGAACCCCAAACGAAGACGGCTCCAACGGTGGCGGAAACTCTGGACCAATGTTCGACCAAAACGGAGTCCACGAGATCTACCGTTCATGGCATGAAGTCCTTGAACAATACGATGGCGACCGCTGCCTCGTCGCAGAAGCATGGGTAGAGCCACTCTCCCGACTCGCGCTCTACGTACGCGAAGACGAAATGCAACAAGCATTTAACTTCTCATTCCTCACCACCAAATGGGACGCTGCCGCACTACGCACCGTCATCAACGCTTCCGTACGCGAAAACGACGTGGTCGGCGCACCAACCACCTGGGTGCTGTCCAACCACGACGTTGTACGACACGCAACCCGAATGGGACTTCCAGCTGTCGTAGACGGCCGCGAAATGAACCCGAATGGAGTTCGCGCCACAGAACCACAACCAGACGTTGAACTCGGGTTGCGTCGCGCCCGCGCAGCAACCCTACAAATGCTCGGTTTGCCAGGCTCCGCCTACCTCTACAACGGCGAAGAATTTGGCACACCAGACCACACAACAATGCCCGACGAATACCGCCAAGACCCTGCCTTCGAGCGTAAAGGCCGTACCGAAGCCGGGCGTGACGGCTGCCGTGTTCCACTTGCATGGGAAGCCGACAAACCAGCCTATGGGTTCTCCGAAACAGGACAAACATGGCTGCCACAGCCTGACACCTACGGCGCTATCGCAGCAGACGTACAAAAAGCAGCACCAGACTCCACCTATGCGATGTACCGCCATGCCCTCGCCCTGCGCAAGGAACACAACCTTGGTCTTGGTTCCCTCGCATGGGTTAACGAGTTCGCAGACTCCGCAGATGTCCTTGCATACCAGAACGGTGATGTCTTAGTTGTCACCAACTATGGCGCGCAGCCGGTTG
Source organism: Timonella sp. A28 (assembly GCF_051200815.1). Taxonomy (GTDB): domain Bacteria; phylum Actinomycetota; class Actinomycetes; order Actinomycetales; family Cellulomonadaceae; genus Timonella. The sequence continues at coordinate 956,959 of NZ_CP195159.1, forward strand.
ATCTGCCAGAAAACGCTCACGTGTTGATCTCAAGCCAGCCTCTCATCGGCAACCAGATCGCAACTGACGTGTGCGCGTGGATTACCGTCGCGTAACCCACCACTAGATATGCGTGTGGGCGGCACCTTTGGGTGCCGCCCACACGCATATCTGCCAGCAAATTTTTTAACCACCAGAGATACTGAGTTCAGCTTCTTCCAGTTTGCGACGAAACTCGTCGCTTAACTCTCGTGATTCAAGCCAGCCTTCTGGCAAATGTGGCCGCTTGGGCGAGCCAGCGCGACCGCGCTGCCCTTCCGCATCTTTACCAGGATATGGCGCGTCGAGGTCAAGCCCATCAAGTTTTGTTCGCAAATCAGCAAGTGAATCGACAAGAGCGAGACCGTTTCGTGCTTCACCGCCAACGGCATAGCCTTTGAGATACCATGCCATGTGTTTGCGTAGATCGCGCAGTCCCCTGCCCTCGTCGCCAAAGAACTCTGCCATGTATTCGCCGTGACGATAAATGGTGTCAGCTACATGCCGTAAGCCTGGTTTAATGCGTTCGTCGCTTCCAGCAAAAGCAGCAGTTAAATCAGCAAACAGCCACGGACGTCCCTGACATCCACGACCAACAACCACACCGTCGCATCCGGTTTCTTCGACCATGCGCAGTGCGTCTTCAGCAGACCAAATATCGCCGTTGCCGAGCACCGGAATTGATGTGACTGTCTCTTTCAAAAGTTTTATCGCAGACCAGTCTGCTGTTCCAGAATAGTGTTCTGCCGCAGTGCGGGCATGTAACGCTACAGCGGCAACACCTAATTGTTCTGCGATGAGTCCAGCTTCCAGATACGTAATGTGATCGTCGTCGATCCCTTTACGCATTTTTATCGTTACAGGAACGTCATAGGGGGCTGCGGCAGTGACTGCAGCATCAATGATTCGAGTGAACAGCTCTGTTTTCCACGGTAAAGCAGAGCCTCCACCCTTGCGAGTAACCTTAGGTACCGGGCAGCCAAAGTTCAGGTCAATATGATCTGCACGGTCTTCACCGGCAATGATTTTCACTGCCGCGCCAACGGTGGCCGGGTCAACCCCATACACTTGCGCCGATCGTGGAGTTTCATACTCTTCAAACGAAACAATGCGCAAGGACTCTTCATTGCGTTCTACCAGAGCACGGCTTGTAACCATTTCTGCAACAAACAACCCGTCACCGTTTTCACGGCACAAACGACGAAAAGCAGTGTTTGTCACCCCTGCCATGGGGGCCAACACGACAGGGGTTTCAACTACATGTTTACCGATACGCAAGGGCGGCAACACAGGAGTTTGTGGGGTGTTTTCAAGCATAGTCACCCGCTAATTGTCTCACTGTGTCTCGCACCGTAAACGTCACAGGCTCGTCAGATTGCCCACACTTAACAGGTAAGGACACGCTATTTCGAGTAGTAGCCTGTCGGGTTATCCATGATGACTTTTAGGTCTGCTGGAAAATCAGAACCGTCTTCTCTACTCAAGGCTTGCCGTACCGCAACATATGATTCTGCGCAGGGCCCATCTCCATGATCGGTGCCATGCAAAGTTAATGTGTTGCCGTTAAGAATCGCACTATCGAGAGTCGGAGGGCAGCCGCCAGCACCGCCTGCCTCATAAATGACCTGAGCATCAACCACGCGTGTACGCCAGTATGTTTCGCCGGTATCAAAGTTGGGATCATCAATAAATCCTTCTGAATCGAGAGTGCGCACAAGCAGCTTTTCCCCCGGTGCCGAAGACGAAGAATCTTGAGCGTCTGCTACTGGAGTTTTCTCCACAACAATCGTGTAGTCCTCAGTAAATGGAGTACCGTCAGCGAACGTAATGTCTTGTCGCAGCGGACGATAATCCATCGTGCACGGGCGGCCTTCATAGTCTGCCCGTTTGAGATACACAGTCATGTCTTCTACATGACCTGATTCGATAACTGGCGGGCACGACGACGATCCCGCAGCACCATACACGAGCACCCCGTGTTCAAGTGAAGTCCAATAATCTTTCCCGCCCCAGTCATCAGGCAACGGAGCAGTCGGTTCAGTAGGTGCACCAATAATGAGTTCACGTGTTGAAACGTCTGGCGTTGGACTTGAAGACTCACGAGGTTGCTGCGCAGACGAACAACCTGCCGTCAGCAACACCGCAACCACCACACAGACAAACATCGTGCGTTTCATATGTATATTCCTTACCTACGTTCTCTTATGCAGTCATTACATATTGTGTCGCGCATGCTCGTACTCTTACAGCGTGCCTTCATGTAACGAGGTCCAGAACGCACGCATGCGGGACATCGTATTCAACGATGCCCCGCATGCGTGTAAGTGATAATCGCTGTTAAGCGCCGATAAGTCGTGTTGCTAGGAACGAGACCACGTTGTCCAATGAAACGCGCTCTTGCTCCATCGAGTCACGGTGACGAATAGTCACAGCGTTGTCTTCAAGAGTGTCGAAGTCAACGGTGATGCAGAATGGCGTACCAATTTCGTCTTGACGACGGTAACGACGGCCAATAGCACCTGCATCGTCAAACTCAACATTCCACAGTTGACGTAGATCTGCGGCAAGCTTTCGCGCTTTCGGAGATAGCTCTGCGTTACGAGACAACGGAAGTACAGCTGCTTTGACTGGGGCAAGACGTGGGTCAAGTTTCAGTACGACGCGTTTGTCCACTCCACCCTTAGTGTTTGGTGCTTCGTCTTCGGTGTATGCCTCGACGAGGAACGCCATGAGTGAGCGAGTGAGTCCAGCGGCTGGTTCGATAACGTACGGGAAGTAGCGTTCGCCTTCAGCCTGGTCAAAGTACGACAGGTCTTTACCAGAGATGTCGGAGTGCGTCTTCAAATCGTAGTCTGTACGGTTTGCGACACCTTCGAGCTCGCCCCATTCACCACCGGTGAAACCAAACTTGTATTCGATGTCTACAGTGCGCTTGGAATAGTGGCTGAGTTTTTCTTGCGGGTGTTCATACAAACGCAAGTTCTCTGGATCGATTCCCAAGTCGACGTACCACGCCATACGTGTGTCGATCCAGTGCTGGTGCCACTCTTCGTCAGTACCTGGCTTCACAAAGAACTCAAGTTCCATCTGCTCGAATTCACGAGTACGGAAGATGAAGTTACCTGGCGTGATTTCGTTACGGAAAGACTTTCCGATTTGACCAATACCAAAAGGAGGCTTCAAACGTGAGGCTGTTTGCACGTTTGAGAAGTTAACAAAGATACCCTGTGCTGTTTCTGGGCGCAGGTAGTGCATGCCTTCTTCGTTGTCCACTGGACCCAAGTAAGTCTTCAGGAGTCCAGAGAAGTTTTGTGGTTCCGTCCACTCACCTTTTTTGCCACAGTTAGCGCACACAATGTCGCTCATGCCTTCTGGCGCGCGACCCTTCTTGAACTCAAACTCTTCAAGCAGTGTGTCTTCGCGGTAGCGCTTGTGGCAGGACGTGCACTCAACAAGAGGGTCAGTAAAGACAGCAACGTGGCCTGATGCTTCCCACACTTTACGCGGCAAGATGACGGACGAGTCGATACCAACAACGTCGTCGCGGCCGCGTACCATCTGCTGCCACCACTGGCGCTTAATGTTTTCTTTAAGTTCAGCCCCAAGCGGTCCGTAATCCCAAGCTGAACGGGATCCACCGTAAATCTCACCTGATTGGAAAACGAAACCGCGTCGTTTAGCGAGCGAGATTACTGAGTCAAGACGTGAAGGCGTTGCGGCCAAAATGATCACTCCATCAAAACGTTGTACGCCCCGCGTGGCTCGCGGTGGCAATGAAGCGCACTAATGTGCAAGTAATCAAGCCTACCGGCTTACAGGGCAACTTCCTATCGCAACACAAGGGCGCCGTTATGCTGATGACGGTGGTGCATCACACTTTGACTACACACATGTAAATTATTGATAATGGATCTCATGAACAACTGGAAGAAATCTGCACTCGCAGCCACAGCAGCAGTCACCACCACACTCGCGCTCACCGCTTGCTCCCCGCAAGAAGACGACGGGAAGCTCCAAGTCCTCGCTGCGTTCTACCCACTCCAGTTTGTTACCGAATACATCGGTGGAAAATATGTCACCATCGATTCGCTCACTCCCCAAGGAGCAGAGCCACACGACATTGAGCTAGCACCCGCGCACACACGCGCCATCGGCACTGCAGACCTCGTCATTTATCAATCAGGTTTCCAAGCAGCAGTCGACGAAGCGATTGAAGCACGCAACCCAGAACACGTATACGATGCCGCAGTTCACGCACAACTCGAACCAGGCCACTCACACAGCGAAGACGAACACGCTGACGAAGAAGCCGCAGGAGACGGGCACGACCATGGCGCCACCGATCCACACTTCTGGCTCGACCCAACCCTGCTCGCACACGTAGCAGAAGACATCAACGCGCAATTAGCGAAACAAGACCCAAAAAACGCCTCAGCATTCCAAGAAAACACAGACAAACTACTTGAAGAGCTAGCAACCCTCGACAAGAACTACACTGAAGATCTCAAAACATGTGAACAACGCTCCATCGTCGTCACACACGAAGCCTTCGGATATCTCGCGCACAAATACGACTTTGAACAAGTAGGCATCACCGGAATCGACCCCGAAACCGAGCCAAGCCCAGCACAACTACGCAGCGTCAAAGAACACATTGCAGAACACAACATCACAACCATCTTCTTTGAAACTCTCACCAGCCCCAAAGTCGCACAAACACTAGCGCAAGACCTCAACGTTGCTACCAGAGTTCTCGACCCAATCGAAGGTCTCGTCGATCCAAACGAAACCTACCTCACGGTCATGGAAGCAAATCTACAAGCACTAAAAACAGGAATGCACTGCTCATGACCGAACCAACCGTTCTCCACGCCAAAAACCTCCACGTAACACTCGGCGCAAGCCACATCATCCGCGGCATTGATTTCAGCGTCCGCGAAGGTGAAGTACTTGCTGTCCTCGGGGCGAACGGATCAGGAAAATCAACTCTCATTCGCGCGCTTACCGGTGTTGTTCCAGCAAGCTCTGGAACAATCACCCTCTTTGGCAGCGAACTTGGGCCGTCCGTGCCATGGCGCAAAATCGGGTATGTACCCCAACGGGTTGCGGCAACAACAGGAGTAGGCTCCACCGCTGGAGAAGTCGTCACCTCAGGGCTGCTCTATGCGGGACGACTAAAACTCCCACGCGACCATAAACAACGCGCCTTACAAGCCCTCAAACAAGTAGGCCTTGAAGCACGCGTACACACACCCATGGCCCACCTCTCCGGTGGACAACAACAACGAGTCCTCATCGCAAGAGCCCTCGTTCGGGAACCAGACCTCCTCGTCCTTG